>JAGQJE010000068.1 GCA_020430775.1 Myxococcales bacterium | reverse complement strand
GCCGGCGCTTCGAAGGGCGCCTGGCCGCTCGCGCTCCTCGCGGTCGCCGGTGCGGCGCTCGGAGCGCCTCCGCGCGCCGCCGCGTTTCCGGCGCTGCTCGACCGCCTGCCGCCCAGCGCGAACGCGTTCGGCTGCGCCACCTGCCACGTCTCGCGCGGCGGGGGGGAAGCGTGTCCGACCCCGCCCTGCCTGAACCCGCTCGGGATCGACGTCGCGACCATGGCGAGCGTCCAGTGGGCCGGCGAGGTCCCGAACAAGGGCGCGCTCTTCGCCATCGACTCGGACGGCGACGGCTACACCAACGGTCAGGAGCTGCTCGATCTCGACGGCGACGGCGCCGTCGACGACGGCCTCGACCTCGCGCTCGCCACCTCGCCCGGCGACCCGAGCACGAACATGGACGAGTGCGCGCTCGGCTACGACACCTGCGCGCAGCACTGCGAGGAGCTGCTCGGGCCCTTCCCGAGCTACGCGTGCACCTGCGACCCCGGCTACCGGGTCGCGGGCGACGCCTGCCTCGACGTCGACGAATGCGCGATGCACCACGGCGGATGCGCCGCGACCGAGGTCTGCGTCAACGAGGTCGGCGCGCCGAACCGCTGCGACTGCCGCCCCGGGTACACCCGCGCGGCGGACGACGGGCCCTGCCAGGTGCGTTGCGGCGACGGCGTCCTCGGCCCCGCCGAGGGGTGCGACGACGGCAACACGGACGACGGCGATGGCTGCGACGCGAGGTGCCGCATCACGCCGGGGTACGCGTGCGCGCAGCCGAACGGCGACGACGCCCCGAGCGTCTGCACGCAGACCTGTGGCGACGGCGAGGTGGATCTCTTCGCGGGCGAGCGCTGCGACGACGGCGCGGCCAACTCCGACACCGCGCCCGGCGCCTGCCGCACCTCCTGCGCGCCCGCGCGCTGCGGCGACGGCGTCGTCGACCCGGGTGAGTCCTGCGACGACGGCGCGCGCAACTCCGACACCGCGCCCGGCGCGTGCCGCACCTCCTGCATGCCCGCGCGCTGCGGCGACGGCGTCGTCGACCCCGGTGAGCGCTGCGACGACGGCGCGGGCGCATCGCCTGACGCGTGTACCGCCGCCTGCCCCGACGCGGGCATGCCGG
>JAGQJE010000067.1 GCA_020430775.1 Myxococcales bacterium | reverse complement strand
CGAGCCCCGAGCGCACGTGCGCCGGGTGCCGCGGCGTCGCGCCGCAGGCGGACCTGCTGCGCTTCAGCGTCGGGGAGGCGCCGCCGTACCTCGCCGCGGACCCCGCGCGTCGGCTCGGCGGGCGTGGCGTGTCGGTGCACCCGCGCCGGGCGTGCCTCGCCGCGGCCGTCCGGCACGGCGCGTTCTCGCGCGCCGCGCGGCGGCGCATCACCGCCTCGGCGGACGCGCTCGCGGCGCAGGCGGTCGAGCAGTACCGCCGCCGCGTCGAGGGGTTGCTCGTCGCGGCGCACCGCTCGCGCGCGGCGACGGTCGGCACGGACGCCGTCCGCGAGGCGATGCACGCCCCTAGGCTCGGGCAGGGCGCGCTCCTGGTCGTGTCGGAGGACGCCGCCGGGCGACGGGACGAACTCGTCGCGTCCGCCGACCGACTCGGGACGGCTTGCGTTGTGTTCGGAACAAAGGCATCCCTCGGGCGCGTGTTCGGACGAGGTGAGGTGGCCATCGTGTTGGTGACCGATCGCGGCATCGCGGCGAGCATCGTCGAGACCTCGTCGCGCATGGCCGCGCTGTCGGAGAAGGAATGAGTAGCAAGGTTCGCGTTTACGAAGTCGCTCGGGAGCTCGGGGTCGAAAACCTCGAGATCATTCAGCGCATGCGCTCGCTTGGGATCCAGGTGCGCAACCACATGAGCGTGCTCGATCCCGTCGAGGTCGATCGCGTCAAGCGGTCGCTCGACCAGGAGCGCTCGCAGACCCTGGTCGAGGAGCACATCCGCCCGACCGTCGTCCGGCGCAAGCGCCGCGCGGCGCCGAAGGGCGAGCCCGAGGCGGCCGACGAGGCGGTCACGTCCGTCGTGTCGCGGCCGTCGGCCATGCCGAAGCCGGCCGCTTCGCCGCGGGTCGAGCCGCCTGCGCCCGAGCCCGGCTCCGGCGTGAAACAGGCGCCGAGCCCCGCCGCCGAGGCACCCGCTGTAGCGGCATCGGAGCCGAAGGGCGCGGCCGCGGCGAACGCCGAGCCTGAGCCCGCGCGGGAGG
>JAGQJE010000066.1 GCA_020430775.1 Myxococcales bacterium | reverse complement strand
GGTGCTTTCTCCTTTGCTTCCAAGGGGTTGGCGTCGTCGCCGTCGCGTGGTCGTACATCGCTTCGGACCCCCTCGAAGTCCAGCCGATAGCGACCGAAAAACGAAGAAAGATCATGGGTTTAGCTTCCGCCGAAGGTTCGCGGACTTACGGCGCGCCGACCTCCCGACGAGGCGCTCCGTGGGGGCGCTCGAGGGCCCCCGATCGCGCCCAGGCGGTCAGCGCTGCCAGGGGAAGAGGCGCGCCCGCTGGACCGCCGCGCGTTGCTCTGCGTCGAGGTCGCGGAGCAGGCGCTGCAGCTCTCGCAGGCTCCGCTCGTCGAGCGCGGCGAGGTCGATCTGGTAGCGGCGCCCGGTCGCCCGCGCGATGTCCCCCTCGACGGCGCGGGCGAGCCGCTGGCGCTGCGGGTCGTCGGCGTCCATCAGGCGCTCCGCACCCGCGTGGCCGCGGCCTCCTCACCGAGCCCCGTCAGGTACTGGTCGAGCGCGTGGCGGAAGAGGTCCATGCGGCTCTTGAGGCCGCGGCGGCGCCACACGTCGTCGAGCGCCTCGACGGTCTCGGCCGGCATGCGCAGCGGCAGCACCTTGTGCTCGGCCGGGGGCTCGCCGGGCTGGCGGCGGCCGACGGGGCCGACGGGCACCTTACCCTGCTGCGCCTGGCGGATCTTCCAGATGAGGTAGCGCTTGTCGTGGCTGCCGGTGCCGCGGCCGACGACGTCGAGGTAGCGCGCGCGCAGCTGCTCGACGTCGAGGTCCTGCAGGCGCGCGCCGTCCTGCTCGACGCCCTCGTCCTCGTCGTCCGCGCGCGCGACGTTGGGCGCAGGCGCGTCGGTCGGCGGCGTGTCGTCGTCGACCTCTTCCCGCGCGGGCGCATCGTCGGTGGGCGTCGTCACCTCGACGCTCGCGTCCTCCGTCGGCGTCGCCCGAGCGACGCGGGCCTCGAGCGCCTCGCCGATGCGGCGCAGCAGGAACGCTTTGTTCGGGCAGCGCGTCTCCTCGCCGACGAGCTCGGCGAAGCGGGCCTGGAGGTCGGGCAGGCGGAGCGCCCGGAGGTGGTCGAGCTGGGTCTGGATGGTCTCGGTCATGGTCGTCTCCTCGGTGCGAGGCGACGAGCCCCTGCGTCGCGGAGCCCGCCGCCGTGGTGGTTCAGCGGGCCAGGTGCGCGAAGCAGGCGAGGTCGATGGCGCGGGGGTCGCTCGAGACGAAGCTGAAGCGGCCCTCCCGCTCGATCCAGGGCTGGACCTCGACGCGGTCGGCCGCGGTCACGCCGCCGGCGCGCGCGATGTCCTCGTCGTCGGTGAGGTAGGCGCCGTCGGCGTCGGCGTCGTAGTCCGGCGCGGCCGCGCCCTTGATGACCGCGATGACGCGGACCGGATGGCCCTTCAGGTAGCGGTGCTCGGTGCCGTGGTAGGTGGTCGTGGTGCCGATGGTCTGCATGTCGCCGTCCTCGTGGTCGGGGGGCC
>JAGQJE010000065.1 GCA_020430775.1 Myxococcales bacterium | reverse complement strand
GGGGCTCACGCCTGCGCCGCCCGGTAGGCGACCGTGTCGCGCCGCTCGCCCTTCCAGGCGGCGGAGCCCTCGAGGCGCGCCATCAGGTGCAGGCGCGCCGTCTTGAACTCGTCGCCGATCAGGCCGAGCTTCAGGAGGAAGACCCGGAAGTCGTACTTGGCGGTCGCGGGGTTGAAGTCGCGCCGCTTGCTGCTGCTCGCGCGGGCGTTGATGGCCTTGGCGCTCAGGGCCAGGGCGAACTGGATGTAGGCCTTGACCTTGCCGGCGTGCAGCGTCGCCTCGAACCAGCGGTACTCGACCGTCCCGCGGAACCAGACGTTGTGCAGGTTCACCCCGTGGTAGCGGGTGTGGTCGTAGTGCTGCGGCGCGCGGTTGTGGTAGCCGTACCAGGCGCGGTTCATCTCCTCGAGGTCGCTCGGGCGCTGGCGCTCGATCTTGGCGAGGAAGCTCTGGTCGATGCCGCGGCACCAGCGGCTCCGGCGCGCCTCGGTGATGCCGAGCGCGTGCTCGATCAGCTGCTCCTGCTTGTTGACGATCTTGACCAGGTTGCGCAGCGCCCCGACGTCGAAGCGCGCGGCGTCGACGTGGATGTGGATGCCGCAGCTGCTGTCGACCCGGGCGCCCGCGCGCCGCACCGCCCGGATGACCTCCTGCAGGGTCTCGAGGTCGTCGTAGGTGAGGATCGGGCTGACCACCTCCGCCTGCCGCGAGCGGTCGGCGTTGAGGCTCGAGTCGGCCATCACCCGCCAGCGGCGCCCGTCGGCCGCGACGACGTCGTAGGGGTCGTAGCAGGCCGGGCTGCCGATGTGCTGGACCGTGCCGCCGACCACCGTCTGGATGGCGCGGGCGACCGCGTCGCGGGTCTGGCCGATGGTCTCGATCTCGATGCCGAAGCGGAGGGTCTTCATGGTGCTTTCTCCTTTGCTTCCAAGGGGTTGGCGTCGTCGCCGTCGCGTGGTCGTACATCGCTTCGGACCCCCTCGAAGTCCAGCCGATAGCGACCGAAAAACGAAGAAAGATCATGGGTTTAGCTTC
>JAGQJE010000064.1 GCA_020430775.1 Myxococcales bacterium | reverse complement strand
GGGGGACGGCACACCGAGCATCGTCGCGTGGCTCGCTCGATCCGCGCCGGCACCGGACGGCCGGCGCGCCCGCGGCGGCTCGACGGGCGGCGGGATGTCGACCTAAATCCTCGCGGCCGGGCGCGTCTCCGCCGAGGTGGCGGCGGGACCGGCATCCACGGGGGGCAGCGTCCCGCGAGAGATCGGCTCGACCCCCGCCGAGCGCCGCGTCCGGGTCGAGCCGGGCGCGCCGGGTGCGCCGGACTGCGCGTCCAGCGGCGGCAGAGTCGCCGGGCCGGTCGCGTCGGCTCGCTGCGTCGCCGGCGGCACCGCGCGCCCACAGTGCCCGCAAAAGCGCATGTTCGAGGGGCCGGGCTCGCCGCAGTGCGGGCAGGGTCGTTCGCGCTCGCTCATTTTCGCCGATCGTAGCAGTCCGTCGCAGCGGGGGGCACGCCGCGTGCCGCGAGGACGGGGCCGCCGGCCCAAGGGCGCAGGTCGCGTGGTTCCGCGCGCCCCCGCTTGGCGAGCCTATCCGAAGCTGCAAACCTCCCGTGGTGCCGGATGCCGACCGCCCGCCCTACCTGCCGCTCCCTCCCCTCGGAGCGCTCGCTCGCCGGACGTTCGTCCAGGGCGTCCTGACGCCGACCATCGCGTCGGTTCCGCAGATCACGCACCGCCTGCCGCGCGGACGCCGGCGGCTCGTCGGGCTGCGCGTCGACCGCGACGTGCGCTACGCCGACGACGACCCGGCCCAGCGCCTCGACGTGATCCGCCTCGACCACGACGACCAGGTCCGGCCGGCGCTCGTCTACGTACACGGCGGGGGCTTCATGGCCTGCTCGAAGAAGACGCACATCTCGATCGCGATCGCGTTCGCGCGCCGCGGCTTCGTCGTCTTCAACCTGGACTACCGCCTCGCGCCGAGGCACCGCTTCCCGGCCGCGTTCGACGACGTGAGCGCGGCGCTGCGCTGGATCGACGCGCACGCAGCGGCGTACGGCGCCGACCCCGCGCGGCTCGTGCTGGCGGGCGAGTCCGCCGGCGCGAACCTCATCCTGGGGGCCGCCGTCGCCGGCGCCTACCGCCTCGACCGCCCGAGCGCGCGGGCGCTCTTCGACCAGGGCATCGCCCCCGTCGCCGCGCTCCCGGCGTGCGGCATCCTGCAGGTCAGCGACGTCGCACGCCTGTGGCACGAGCGCCCCGAGATCCCACCCTTCGTGCGGCAGCTCCTGCGCGCCATGGAGGAGGCCTACCTGGGACCGGGACGCCACACGCCGGGCGCCGAGCCGCTCGCCGATCCGCTCGTCCTGCTCGAGACTCGGGCGCCCGAGCGCCCGCTGCCGCCCGTCTTCGCCTTCGCCGGCTCCGAAGACCCGGTCATGGCCGACACGGTCCGGCTCGAGGCCGCCCTCGGTCACGACGGAGCCGCCGGCGCGACGCGCATCTACGACGGCGAGCCCCACGCGTTCCACGCGCTCCCGTGGCGCCCCAAGGCGCAGGAATGCTGGAACGCGATGGACGCCTTCCTCGACACCCACGCCCCACGCTGAATCCGCCCCCACTCCCGCACCCGCACCCGCACCCGCGCCCGCACCCGCACCCGCACCCGCACCCGCACCCGCACCCGCACCCGTCCCCGCGCCCGTGCCCCGGTCGCGCTCAGTCGCCGGCCGGTGGCTTCGGCGCGGGGTGTGAGGGGCGGAGCTCGTCGCTGTCGCCGGTCACCAGCGGCGAGAAGAAGTTGTCCTTCTTGGTGGCCTCGTCGACGCGGAAGGCGAGCTTGTAGCTCGGCGCCGAGCGCATGTTGCAGTCGGCGCGCTCGCAGAAGCGGCACGTTGGCCCGACCGGCACGGACATCTTCTTGCGGTCGACGAAGGGGAGGTCGTCGGCGTAGGCGAAGTGCTTGGCGTCGTCGGCGTGGCAGCCGAGACCGATGCTGTAGTTGGTGCCCTTGACGAGGGAGCCCTGCTTTGGCTCGCTGACGACCTTCGCGAAGCAGAAGTACGTCGTCCCGTCGGGAAAGCGCGAGTACTGCTTGGTCAGCACGCTCGGCGTGAGGAAGGCGAGGTGTACGGCCATCTTCGGGCACGAACCCTCGCCGTGCGTGAAGCGGATGCCGTCGCCCGAGTACCGCTTCGAGAGGTTGCCCGCTACGTCGACCCGCACGAAGTGCATCGGCACGCCCGGCCGCTCCGGATCGGCGAGGTTGCACATCCGGTGCGCCACCGTCTCGTACGAGCTCTCGAAGCGCTGCGCGAGCTGCTCGACGTCGTAGCGCGTGCGCCGGACCTCGTCGTAGAAGGGCCCGTAGGGCAAGAGCAGCGCGCCGGCGAAGTAGCTCGCGAGGTGGATCTTGATGAGCTTGCGCGTCTCGGTGTGCTGGCCCTGATAGCCACCGAGCAGCGGCTCATGGAGCTTCTCGGCGTCGAAGAGGCGCAGCGCGATGGCGCTCGCGAGCTGAAAGCGCAGGCGCTGCTCGACGAGCTGCTGCGAGACGGTGAGCACGCCGCGATCCGGATCCCACCGGCGGATGACCGAGGTGTCGCGGTCGGGGTCGACGAGCTGCACGTCGACCCCGAGCTGCTCGCGGAGCGCCACGATGAGCCCGTCGCTGCGCACGCGCGGGTCGAGCTCGGCCTGCGCGCGGAACGCCTCGGCGCGGTCCTCGAGCACCGGAAACCAGTTGCGGTGGCGCTCGAGGAAGTCCGTGACCTCGTCGAAGGGGCTGTAGTCGAAGCGGAGCGAGCCGCCCTTCTCGCCGCGGTCACGCTCGGCGACGGTCGCGACGACGTGGTCGAGCTGGCTGCGGGCGTTCTTGTAGAGGTTGAAGAGCGCGGTGATCGTGGTCGCGACCTTCGGCTCGGCGCTGAGGCTCATCAGGTCGGCCTCGGTGAGATCGAGCGAGCGGAGCAGCGGCTCGTCGAGCAGGCGCGCGAGCCCGTCGTCCACGTGACGCTCGCCGAGACTCTGCATGAACGCCTCCATGCTCACGCCGTACAGCTCGAGCGCGCTGAAGAGCAGCGGGAGCTGCACGGTGCGCTTGCCCTTCTCGAGCAGGCTCAGGTACGCGGGCGAGATGCGCAGCCGTCGCGCGACGTCGCTCTGCTGCATGTCCGCCGCGAGCCGCAGCTCACGCAGGCGCTGACCCATCGCGGCGTTCGCGTTGGCCTTGCTCATCGCCGGGCGTTTTACAACGCTTTTACAACACCGGCTACCCGTTACGAGCGGCACCCTTGACCCGCGGCGGCCGTATGTTAATCCAAGCGCGACACCTTCGGACGTGTGAAGCTGTAAAGCACCGCAACGGTCGTGGGCGTCGATCCTCCCCTTCCTCGTCGCGTACTCTCGCGGCGTACCCGTCGCGCCGGAGCGCGGGTACGCCGGGCCGGGCGCGCGGCGAGCCCGGGCGAGAAGCGAAGCCGGGCCCGCGCTAGGCTTCGCACGAACACGAAAGGAGCCGAGCGATGCGCCGTGAACGAGACAGGCCGTGGATCATGCGGACCTACGCCGGGCACAGCACCGCGCAGGCCTCGAACGCGCTGTACCGCTCGAACCTGAGCCGCGGTCAGACGGGGCTGAGCGTCGCGTTCGATCTGCCGACGCAGACCGGCTACGACGGCGACGACCCGCTCGCCCGCGGCGAGGTGGGCAAGGTCGGCGTGCCGGTGGCGCACCTCGGCGACATGCGCGCCCTCTTCGAGGGCATCCCGCTCGACAAGATGAACACCTCGATGACGATCAACGCGACGGCCGCGTGGCTGCTCTCGTTGTACGTGGCGCTCGCCGAAGAGCGCGGCGTGGACCCGAGGGTGCTCCGCGGGACGACGCAGAACGACATCATCAAGGAGTACCTCTCGCGCGGGACCTACGCGTTCCCCCCGGCCGCCTCGATGCGCCTCACGACCGACCTCATCACCTACACGGTCGCGCAGGTACCGAAGTGGAACCCGATCAACGTGTGCAGCTACCACCTGCAGGAGGCCGGCGCGACGCCCGCGCAGGAGCTGGCCTACGCGCTCGTGACGGCCATCGGCGTGCTCGACGCGGTCAAGGCGACCGGGCGGGTGAAGGACGAGGACTTCGCGACGGTGGTCGGGCGCATCAGCTTCTTCGTGAACGCGGGCATCCGCTTCGTCGAGGAGATGTGCAAGCTGCGCG
Organism: Myxococcales bacterium; assembly: GCA_020430775.1. Classification (GTDB taxonomy): domain Bacteria; phylum Myxococcota_A; class Polyangia; order Polyangiales; family Houyiibacteriaceae; genus JAGQJE01. Next base: position 12,415 of record JAGQJE010000064.1, on the reverse strand, counting down.
CGTTCGTCGAGCTCTGGGATCGCATCACGCGCGAGCGCTACGGCGTCACCGACCCGAAGCTGCGCCGCTTCCGCTACGGCGTGCAGGTCAACTCGCTCGGGCTCACCGAGCAGCAGCCCGAGAACAACATCATCCGGATCGTCCTCGAGATGCTCGCGGTGACGCTCAGCAAGGACGCGCGCGCCCGCGCCGTGCAGCTCCCGGCGTGGAACGAGGCGCTCGGCCTGCCCCGCCCGTGGGACCAGCAGTGGTCGCTCCGCGCGCAACAGATCCTCGCGTTCGAGAGCGATCTCCTCGAGCACGAGGACCTCTTCAACGGGAGCCCCGTCGTCGAGGCGCGCACGCGCGAGCTCATCGAGGAGGCCTGGGCCGAGGTCGAGGACGTCCTCGAGCACGGCGGCGCCATCGAGGCGGTCGAGAGCGGCTACATCAAGCAGAAGCTCGTCGAGTCGAACGCCGCGCGCATCGCGCGCATCGAGGCGGGGGAACAGATCGTCGTCGGCGTGAACAAGTACGAAAAGGGCGCCCCCTGCCCGCTCACCGAGAACCTCGACGACGCGATCCTCACGGTCGATCCGGCGGTCGCCGAGGCGCAAAAGAAGGCGCTCGATGCGTGGCGGTCGGCACGCGACGAGGGCGCCGTGCGCGAGGCGCTCGACCGGCTGCGCGAGGTGGCCCGGACCTCCGACAGCCTGATGGACGCGTCGATCGCGGCAGCCCACGCCGGCGTCACGACGGGCGAGTGGGCCGGCGCGCTCCGCGACGTGTTCGGCGAGTATCGCGCGCCGACCGGCGTCGCGGGGGCGACCCTCCACAGCCCGAGCTCCGGCGCCGCCGCCGAGACGGTCGCCGAGCTGCGCGAGCGGGTCGCCGCGCTCGCCGAGCGCATGGGCCGCCGCCCGAAGCTCCTGGTCGGCAAGCCGGGCCTCGACGGCCACAGCAACGGCGCCGAGCAGATCGCCATCAAGGCGCGCGACGTCGGCTTCGACGTGGTCTACGAGGGCATCCGCGTGACCCCGGAGCACATCGTGGCCTCGGCGCTCGAAGAGGGCGCGCACCTCGTGGGGCTCAGCATCCTGAGCGGCTCGCACCTCGAGCTGGTGCCCTCGGTCGTCGAGCAGATGCGCGCGGCGGGGCTCGGCGACGTGCCGATCATCGTCGGCGGCATCATCCCGGACGCGGACGCCGCGAAGCTGCGCTCCCTCGGCGTCGCGCGGGTCTACACGCCCAAGGACTTCGCGCTGAACGCGATCATGTCGGACCTCGTCTCGCTCGTGAGCGACACGCATGCCGCCTGAGGGCGCGCGAGACGGCGCGCCTTCAGGTGGGGCGCCTGGCTCCGCGGCGCCGGCCGGCGGGGTGGACGCGCTCGCCGACGCCGTCTTGCAGGGGGACAAGCGCGCCGTCGCCCGCGCGCTGAACCTCGTCGAGGACCGGCGGCCGAGCGCCCGCGACGACGTGGCGGCCCTGCTCGAGCGCCTCGCCGCGAGCGACACCGACGGCGGCCACCGCGTCGGCATGACCGGCCCTCCCGGCGTCGGCAAGAGCTCGCTCTGCGCCGCCCTCGGCCGCACCCTGCGCGAGGCCGGCCGCTCCGTCGGCGTCGTCGCCATCGACCCGTCGAGCGTGCGCTCCGGCGGCTCGCTGCTCGGCGACCGCGCGCGGATGTCCTTCGATCCGGGCGACGAGGGCTTCTTCGTCCGCTCGCTGGCGACCGGCGGCCAGGCGGGCGGGCTGAGCTACGCCGCGAACAGCGCCGCCCGCGTCCTCGGCGCCGCGTTCGACGTGGTGCTCATCGAGACGACGGGCGTCGGACAGTCCGAGACCGACGTCATGCACCTCGCCGACACGGTCGCGCTCGTCATCCAGCCCGGCAGCGGCGACGCGCTGCAGTTTCTGAAGGCGGGCATCATGGAGATCCCCGACGTGCTCATCGTCAACAAGGCCGACCAGGTCGCCCTCGCGCGCCGCGCCGTGAGCGACCTGCGCGGCGCCCTGCGCGCGGCGAAGAGCGCCGGCCTCGTCGACGCGGGCGCGGCGTGGGAGGTCCCCATCGTCCCGACGAGCGCCGAGACCGGTCGCGGGCTCGACTCGCTCGCGCACCAGCTCGCGCTCCACCACGCCTACTTGCTCGCCGCGCCGGGCGGGGTGCGCGCGCGGCGCCTGCGCGGCGACGTCGAGTGGACCCTGTCGCTCTTCGCCCACACCTACGGCGCGCACGGCGTCTCGACCCTCGGCGGCCGCGCGAACCTGAGGCTCGAGGTGCGCCAGTCGCTCGAAGCGGGCGAGACGGCGCTGCGTTTAGTCGATACGCTCGGACAGCGCTACCTCGACGCCCTGCGCACCGCCTGATCGCTGACGCCCCCCCAACGCACACGCATGACACGCATGAACGGAAGGCCCCCATGACTCACGCGAAAAACCGCCCCTCGATCGTCCCGGTTGGCACCCTCCCCGAGCTCGGCGTCGTCCCCGAGAAGATGCACGCCTTCGTCATCCGGCCCGAGCGCTTCGGCGAGCCGACGAAGTCGTTTCAGCACGAAGAGATGCCGGTGTGGGAGCTCGGCCCCGACGAGGTCCTCGTCCAGGTGATGGCCGCCGGCGTGAACTACAACGGCATCTGGGCGGGGCTCGGCAAGCCGGTGAACATCCTGAAGGGCCACGGGCTCGACTTCCACATCGCGGGCTCGGACGCGGCGGGCGTCGTGTGGCAGGTCGGCTCGGCGGTCCGCGGGTGGAAGGTCGGCGACGAGGTCGTGCTGCACTGCAACCACCTGATCGAGCCGGGCGCCTCCGAAGACCAGACCATCTGGGGCTACGAGACGCCGGACGGGTCGTTCGCGCAGTTCACGCGCGTGCAGGCCCAGCAGCTCCTGCCGAAGGCACCGGAGCTGACGTGGGAGGCGGCGGCCAGCTACGGCCTCACCTACTACACGGCGCACCGGATGCTCATCGACCGCGCCGAGCTGCAGCCCGGCGAGGACGTGCTCATCTGGGGCGCGGGCGGCGGGCTCGGCGTCTTCGCGGTGCAGCTCTGCAAGGTCGCCGGCGCGCGGGCGATCGCGGTGGTGTCGAGCGACGAGAAGGCCGAGCTCGCGATGGAGCTCGGCGCGCACGGCGTCATCAACCGCAAGGACTTCCCGAAGCTCCAGTACAAAGACGGCATGAGCGCCGACGAGACGAAGGCGCACCAGGCGGACATCAAGGCCTTCGGCAAGCGCATCTGGGAGCTGCTCGGCGAACGCAAGGGACCGGACGTCGTCTTCGAGCACGTCGGCAGGGCGACCTTCCCGGCGAGCGTCTTCCTCGCGAACAAGTTCGGGCGCATCGTCATCTGCGGCGCGACGACCGGGTTCGACCTCACCTTCGACGTGCGGCACCTGTGGATGCGCCAAAAGCGCATCATCGGCTCACACTTCGCGGACGCCGACTCGGCGGGGCGCGCGAACCGCCTCGTGCTGCAGGGCAAGGTGCACCCGGTCCTGACGCGGATGTTCACGTGGGACGAGATCCCGCACGCGCACCAGCTCATGTACGAGAACAAGCTGCACGGCACGGTCTCGTGCCTCGTCGGCGCGCCGAAGCCCGGCCTCAAGAACCTCGAAGAGACCCGCGCGGCCATCGCGGCGGGCTGAACCTCCGGGTCACGCGATAGGACATACCATGACTACGATGAGTGAAGCGGTCTCGGCGATCGAGGCCCTGTACGAGCGCGCGCTTCAGAACATGCGCGGGCGGGTCGTCGCCGACGGCCGCGTCAAGGGCAAGCGACTGAACCAGGAGCAGCTCGGCGCCCACGCGCTCGCGTACCTGGCCACCGAGCTGCAAGCGGCGCGGCAGATCGCCGAGTGGGCCGAGCGCGTCGGCGGCGCCTACGCGGCGAAGGTCGCGGGCGCCTACGTCGGCGAGCTCGCGTCGACGCTGCGCGGCGGCGTGGACCTCGGGCCGAGCGAGCACATCGCGCTGAGCGAGATGGGCCTCACCGACGCCGACGTGCGCGAGACCGTCGGTGCGCCCGGCGTGCAGGCGTTCGCCGCCGAGCACGCGAGCGGCGCCGTGTATCTCGAGCTCGCCGCGGTGGCGAGAGACGGTGGCTACGGCGACTACGGCTACCACGACGAGACGCTCGCCGAGATCCGCCAGCAGTTCGCGAAGTTCGTCGACGCCGAGGTCATCCCGATCGCCCAGGAGATCCACCAAAAGGACATCCTCATCCCGATGGCGATCGTCGACGCGATGAGCGAGCTCGGCGTGTTCGGGCTGACCATCCCCGAGCAGTACGGCGGACTCGGCATGAGCAAGGTGGCGATGTGCGTCGTCACGGAGGAGCTGTCGCGCGGCTACATCGGTGTCGGGTCGCTCGGCACGCGCGCCGAGATCGCCGCGGAGCTGATCCTCGGGGGCGGCACCGACGCGCAGAAGGAGCGCTGGCTGCCGAGCATCGCCGCCGGCGAGGTGCTCTCGACGGCGGTCTTCACGGAGCCGAACACGGGGTCAGACCTCGCGCACCTCGGCACGCGCGCCATCAAGCAGCCGGACGGCAGCTACCGCGTGCAGGGCCAAAAGACGTGGATCACCCACGCCGTGCGCGCCGACCTGATGACCCTGCTGGCGCGGACCGATCCGGACGAGCCCGGCTACAAGGGCCTGTCGATGTTCCTCGCCGAGAAGACGCGGCTGACCGGTGAAGACGGCGAGCCCGAGTTCGTCGACGAGGGCCTCACCGGCACCGAGATCAAGGTGCTCGGCTACCGCGGCATGAAGGAGTACGAGCTGAGCTTCGACGACTTCGCCGTACCGGCCGAGGCGCTGCTCGGCGGCGAAGAAGGCGCCGGCTTCAAGCAGCTCATGCGCACCTTCGAGAGCGCGCGCATTCAGACCGCCGCGCGCGGCGTGGGCGTCGCGCAGGCCGCCCTCGACGACGCCCTGCTCTACGCGACCGAGCGCGAACAGTTCGGCGGCCCGATCTTTCAGTTCCCGCGCGTCGCACGGAAGATCGGCCGCATGATCGCGCGCATCCAAGCGGCGCGGCAGCTCACCTACTTCGCCGCGCGCCAAAAGGACCTCGACAAGCGCTGCGACCTCGAGGCCGGCATGGCGAAGCTGCTCGCGACCCGCGCCGCGTGGGAGAGCGCGGACGCGAACGTGCAGATCCACGGCGGCAACGGCTTCGCCGAGGAGTACACGGCCTCGCGCCTGCTCGTCGACGCGCGCGTGCTCAGCATCTTCGAGGGCGCGAACGAGATCCAGGCCCACGTCGTCGCGCGGCGCCTCCTCGAGGGCTAGCGCGAGCGCGCTCGGTGTCGCCGCGTACGACGCGGGAGGCTGCCGAGCGGCTGAGAGCGTGCACCGGGACCGCCTGTCCGCTATGGTCAGGAGTCGGCGGCGCTCGCCGCCATTCATCTACTCAGGGGGGAATCGATGGGACCGAAAGGCTTCAGTCTTGTGGCGCTCTGCGCGCTGATGGTGTCGGTGGCTGGCTGCGGGAGCGACAGCCCAGGCGGCTCAGCGAAGGGGCTGTGCAAGGATCTCTGCGCCAAGGTCGCGATGTGCATCGAGGCGCCCATTCCGGGCGTCGACGTCGAGGCGGCATGCAAGCAAAGCTGCTCCGAGAACTCGGGGACCTCGGGCGGCGAGCCCACCTGCAGCGAGAGCGAAGCGACCGCGTGCATCAACGCGATCACGAACGCCTCGTGTGACTTCTTCACCGGCGAGGGCGACACGCCGCCCGAGTGCGACAAGTGCATCGACGACTCGGGCAACCACAACCAGCCCGATGGCGGCACGACGCCTCCCGGGGGAACGTGCGGGGACCTCGCCGAGTGCTGTCAGGGCCTCTCCGGCGTGACCCGACAGAGCTGTGACGCGGCCGTGTCGGTCGGTAGCGCACAAGCCTGCTCGAGCGTGCTGCAGGGCTTCCGGAGCGGCGGGCTCTGCAACTGACGTCAGCGCGACGCGAGCTCGGCGTGGTAGCGCCGGGCGATGCGACGTAGGTCGCGCGTGACGAGCGCGGCGTCCCGGAGCGAGACCTTCGAGCCCGGGACGTCGCGCCACGCGCGTAGCGGCTGCTCGTAGACCCGGTCTGAGAGCGCGAGCCCCTCGGCCGAGAGCACAGCGCCGTAGCGCAAGAGCAGCTCGACGTCGAAGAGCCAGCGCGTGACGAAGGGCTCCCGGAGCGCCGCGTGCAGGCGCGGGCTCGCGCGCAAGAGCTTCGCGCCGCACTGGGTGTCGTAGACAGGCAGCCGGAGCATGCGGGAGACGACCGTCGCGAAGACGCGGCCGTAGTAGTGCCGGAGCGGCCGGCGGTCGATCGCGCGGCCGAGCATCTGGACGCGCGCGCCGAGCACGAGCTCGAGCTCCGGCCGCTCGTCGAGCAGCCGGCAGAAGCCCTCGAGCTCGTCGAGCGGGGTCGCGAGGTCCGCGTCCCAATACCCGACGTAGCCCGCCCCCGCGTCGAGCGCGGCGAGGAGCCCCTGGCGCACGGCCTCGCCCTTGCCCCGGTTGCTGGCGAGGCGCAGCACCCGGACCCGTCCCGGTCGCGCGCGGGCGAGGCCGTCGAGCGTGGCCGCGGTGCCGTCTGTGCTGCCGTCATCCACGAAGTAAATTTGAATACTTCGTTTTGGAAGCTCGAAGCACGCGAAGGTTTGGACGTCGAGGCGGGCCGCCTCGTTGAAGCAGGGCACGACGAGCGCGACCGGGGACTTGAGCGGCGACGCGTCGGGGCGGTCGTCCGTCACGGCAACGTCATGCGCAGGAGCACGGCGAGGTACACGCAAAAGCCCACGAGCAGCACCGCGCCGCCGGCGCGGGAGAGCTCTCCCTGATGGCGACCCCACGGCTTGATGGCGATGCCCCAGAAGAGGAGCGTGAGTGTCAGCATCGCGGGAAAGTCACGGCTCAGGACGCCCGGCTCGAGCCGCCCCGGTGAGATGAGCCCGGGCAAGCCGAGCACGCCGAGCAGGTTGAAGAGGTTCGAGCCGATCACGTTGCCGACGGCGATGTCGTCCTCGCCCTTGCGCGCCGCGACCATGGTCGCCGCCAGCTCGGGCAGGCTCGTCCCAAAGGCCACGACGGTCAGCCCGATGACCAGCTCGCTCACGCCGAAGTACTCCGCGAGCTCGACGGCGCCGTAGACCAGGATGCGCGAGCTGATGAGCAACAGGACGAGCCCGGCCGCCGTCCATGCGAGCGCGCGGCTCGTCGACATCTTGGGACGGACGTGCTCGGCCAGCTCGTGAGCGAGCGGATCGCTCTGCTGGTTCGACTCCGAGAGCCCTTGGCGCACGGCCCAGACGAGCACGGCGATCATGCCGGCGAAGAGCACGCCTCCGTCGATGCGGTTGAGCTGACCGTCCGAGAGCATGAGCCAGACCGCGAGCATCACCGCGACGAGCACCGGCATCTCGCGTCGCACGATCTTCGAGTTGATGCGCAGCGGATGAACGACCGCGCCGACGCCGAGGACGAGCGCGATGTTGACGATGTTCGAGCCGATCGCGTTGCCGACGCTCAGCGCCTCGCGCTTTTGGATCGCGGCCATGGCCGACACGAGCAGCTCGGGCGCCGAGGTGCCGACGCCGACGACCGCGAGCCCGATGACCAGCGGCGACACGTCGAGGTTCTGCGCGGTCGTCGCCGAGCCCATCACGAACCGGTCCGCGCTCCAGACGAGGAGCACGAAGCCGAGCAGGATGCACAGCAGCGGGACGACCAGCGACAAACGACACCTCGACCGGCGGGGCTCCGGTCGTAGCACGGCGCCTCTGCCGGCGCCGTCCCGGCGCCCTGCCCGGGGCGGCGGCGCCGCGGTCGCGGCACTCAGCCGCGCCGCGCTCGGCTCACGCCGACGCGCTCACCCCGGCGCGCGGGTCGCGCTGCATGGATGGGCGCGCGGGCGGGGCGAGGTCAGCGACCGCCGGTGGGCGGCGGGAGGCTACTCGGCAGGCGCGGGGTCGATCTCGGCCACAGCGAGGTCGCGCCGGCCGCCGGCCCGCGCGGCCTTGCGCTCGGCGTCGAGCCGCCGGCCCTCCGCGAGGATGCGCTCAGGGACGGGGCGCAGGTCCCACACGATGTGAAACCAGCTCAGCACCTTGAGCACGTAGTAGGTGACGTCGACCTCCCACCAGTAGAAGCCGTTGCGAGCGGACGACTGGTAGTGGTGGTGGTTGTTGTGCCAGCCCTCGCCGAGCGTGGTCAGACCGATGAACCAGTTGTTGCGGCTCTCGTCGCTGGTGTCGAAGCGGCGCTTGCCGAGGACGTGGGCGAGCGAGTTCACCATGAAGGTGTTGTGCCAGAGCAGGACGGTGCTCAGGAAGAAGCCGATGAAGAGCCCCGGCCACCCGGCGATCGCCCAACACGCGACCGCCAGCAGGATCGCCGGCGTGAGCGCGAAGCGGTTCAGCAGCCGAAGCTCCGGGTACTTCTCGAAGTCACGGATCTTCTCCCAGCGCGTCTCGGTGGTGTCGTCGAAGAGCCAGCCGACGTGGCTGTAGACGAAGCCCTCGAGCACGGGCGAGTGCACGTCGCCGGGCTGGTCCGAGAGCTTGTGGTGGACGCGGTGGTGCGCGGCCCACCAGAGCGCGCCCTTTTGGGCGCTCGTCTGCGCGAGGAACGCGAGGAAGAACTGGAACACGCGGCTCGTCTTGAACGCCCGGTGGCTGAAGTACCGGTGGTAGCCGGCCGTGACGCCCCAGGTCCGGACGACGAGGAGCGCGACGCACAGGACCACCGCCTGCCAGGTGACTCCGGACCAGATCGCGCCGAGCACGGCGACGTGGCAGAGCCAAAAGGGGATGGACTGCACCCAGCGGACCTTCTTCGCCGGCGGTTGCTCGGCGGGGGCGCTCACCGCCTGCGCGGACGAGGCGGTCGGGAGGGACGGCGCGACGGCGTGATCACTCATGCGGACAGGGTACCGTGGCCTCGCGAGCGCCACCGTCACCGTTGCGTAGCGTCGTGTCATAGTTTCGTCACAGAACGCGCCAAGACGCGCGTGCTCGCGCGCGCGCGCGCGCAGGCGCAGCGCAGGCGCAGCGCAGCGGCGAGCCGACGAGCGCGCTCCCTCGCCCGGCTCCGCGCCGACGGGCGAAGGCGCGCGGCTTTGGCGCGGTCACGCGGTCAAGGGACGAACTTGTAGCCGGCGCCTCGCACGGAGATGAAGTGCTCGGGGTTGCTCGGGTCGTGCTCGAAGTGCCGCCGCAGGCGCGACATGAAGTTGTCGACCGTGCGCGTCTGGGTGTAGTTGCCGAGCTTCCACACCTTCTCGAGCAGCTCGCGCCGGCTGATGACGCGCGTCGGGTTCGCGGCGAAGTAGCGCAGGATGTCGAGCTCGAGCTGGGTGAGCTTGATCGGCTCGCCCCGCACGGTGACCTCGTGCGTGTCGAAGTCGATCGCCGCGTCGTCGAAGCGCATCACCGCATCGTGCGCGCCCCGCGACGCCCCGCGCTCCCACTCCCGCCGGCGCAGCGCCGAGCGCACCCGCGCGAGCAGCTCGCCGAGCTCGAACGGCTTCACCATGTAGTCGTCGGCGCCCGCCTCTAGCCCGCGGACGCGATCGTCGGGGGAGCTGCGCGCGGTGAGCATGATGACGGGGACGTAGTTGCCCGCGTCGCGGAGCCGCCGGCAGAGCTGAAACCCGTTGAGATCCGGCAGCATCACGTCGAGCACGATCGCGTGGTACCCGTCCGGCGCGAGCAGCCGCTCGCCCGCCTCGCGCGCGTTGGCGGCGACGTCCACCTCGTAGCCCTCGAGCTCGAGGTTGAGCTTGAGCCCCGCGGCGAGGTGGCCCTCGTCCTCGACGACGAGCAGCCGCACCGCCCCCCGCGGCTCGGCCGGCTCACCGCGCGCCGACGGCGCCTCGCTCACGCAGCCTCCGGCTTGCGCGCGGCAGGCGCCCGGTCGAGGCGCGGCTCCGCGTCCCGCAGCGTGACCCGCATGGTCGTGCCGTGACCGGGACCGTCCGAGATCGCGCGCACCTTCCCCCCGAGGTCACGGACGAGCGCCGAGACCACGAAGAGGCCGAGCCCGGTGCCCCGCCGCGAGCGCACCGCCTCGTCCTCGACGCGGTAGAAGCGGTGGAAGACGCGCTTGCGGTGCGCGGGGTCGATGCCGATGCCGCGGTCGGTCACCTCGAGCACGACGCGCGACTTGTCGTCGACGAACCCGCGCACGGTGACCTCCGGCGTCTCGCGCGAGTACTTGAGCGCGTTGTCGAGGAGGTTCTTCAGGACGATCTCGAGCACGGACGAGTCGGTCGTCAGCCGAAGCCCAGGATCGACCTGCACGTCGATCACGCCCGGTGAGACGCCGTGACGCCGGGCCATCAGGTCCGCGCAGGCGGCCGTCACCTGCCGGAGCGAGACCTCACTGAGGTTCACGGCGGAGGGCCCCTGGTGCGTGATGCGGCTCGCCTGCAGCACGTCGTCGATGAACGCGTTGAGCCGGTCGACGTCGCCGAGCATCATCGCGCGGAGCTGCTCCCGCGCGGTGTCGTCGACCTCCGCGCGGCCGAGCGTCTCGAGGCAGAGCTTGATCGACGCGAGCGGGCTCTTCAGCTCGTGGGTGACCGAGTCGATGAAGCTGTTCTGCTTGCGCACCTCGAGGATCTCCCGAACGAGGGAGATGCTGAAGAGCACGAGCACCGCCATGATCACGGCGAAGGACACGATGCCGAGGACGAGGAGCCAGACCGAGCCGGAGATCTCTTCGGCGCGGGCGATCTTCTGCCCGAGGATGACCGTCCAGCCGACGAGCAGCGCAGCGGCGAGCGGGACCGTCACCGCGCCGAGCGTGATCGGCACGGAGATGGACCTCGGCTTGCGGATGCGCCTCAACATCGCCCTGCCCGAGCATACATGGGTCGGCCGGTCGCGGCCCGCCCCATGTCACTGCACCGAGTCGATGCGCGCGGTCACCGTGAACGCGCCGTAGCTCCCCCGGTCGTCGTCGCGGATGACCAGGCGGTGCGCCGCCGTGTCGATCTCCATCGACGCGTCGCCGTCGCGCCCGGTCGTCATGTCGTCCCCGCCTGACACGCCCTTGTGGTCGTCGCTGCGCTCGAACAGGCACTTGAAGTAGCCGGCCTGCGCGCCCCCATACAGGAGCAGCCCGCCGCAGGTGATCTGGCTGCGGCACCAGTACCCCTGCTGGCGCGCGTGGCGCTCGACCAGGAACGCGCAGGTGGCGCCGACCGGCACCACCTTGTTGCCGGCGACGTCGGTCACGGTGGCTCGGAGCGTGAGCGGCGGCGACCCGCCCGGACGGCCACTCGGCGGCGCCGCGCTCGGCTCAGCAGGAGACGCCGCTGGCGCCTGCCCCTGCCCGAGCCCCGGCACGGGCGTCGGCGCCGCCTGGACCGCGGCCGGCACGTCGTCTCGGCTCCGGTACCACAGCCAGGCCGCGACCCCCGCGCTGGCGAGGAAGCCGAGCAGCGCGACGGCCACGCAGCCGACCAACACCCAGGTCACCGCGCGGTTCGCGGCCGGGTCCCGCGGAGCCACGGGCCTACTCGCTCGCCAGCAGGCGGTGGAGGTGTGCGCGCTCCCAGCGCTCGGCCTCGGCGAAGCGCTCGTAGCAGCGCTCGCGCGCGCGGAACTCCGCGGTGTGCAGCCGCCGGCGGCCGCGGTGCACCTCGGCCGGCATGTCGTGGTGGAGCATCTCGTGGAAGACCACCGACTCGACGTAGAACTCGGGCACCCAGCGCTGATCGAGCACGGGGTGCACGCGGATGAGCCGCTCCTCGGCGACGTAGGTACCGAGCCGGATCGACTGGCGCCGCGAGCGCCCCGGGCGGGTGCGCCGTGCCCAGGTGATCTGTGCGCCGAACACGCCGCCGAAGTGGCGCGCGGCGAGCCGGTCGAGGATGCGCTGCAGGTCGTGCACGTCGCCGGCCGCGTGGAGCCGGCGCGGCGCCCGGCGGTCGATCTTGTGGCTCTGGGCGGCGATGAAGGCGTCGATCGCTTCGCCGGCGCGGCGGTCGCCACGGCTGAGGTAGCGGGCGAGCGCCTTCACGAGCGCCGCGTCGGCGTCGAGGAACATGTGGTGAAGGCGCACCTCGAGGTGCCCAGACCTGCGGCTCGCCGAGAGCATCACCCGGCGGTTGTCCGTGACGTGCAGCCGGACGCGCTGCCCGAGCGCCTCGGCGAGCCCTGCGCTCAGGCTCCCGGCGCGCTCTCTCGCGGCCTCCATCGGCTCGGCCCGTGGGGCGACGCTCCGCACGATCTTCGGCGCGCCCACGTCCCCACCGGGGGCGGCATCTCCGTAGTCGAACGCGAGCTGCACCGGCACGCCCTGTTGAGTATGGGAGTGCCCGATCACTGTCAAGCAATGGACGCGCCCCGGCAGCACCCCACCCCACACCCGCCCCCGTCCCCGACCCACACCCGATCCCGATTCATGGGAAGGAAGGCGGTTTTTT
>JAGQJE010000001.1 GCA_020430775.1 Myxococcales bacterium | reverse complement strand
TGCTGCGGGCGCCCGTCGCCCGGCGGACGGCCTCCTCGTAGGCGGCGCAGGGCGGCAGCCCGATCTCGAGCCGGAGCCACGCGTAGAGCACGAGCCACGCGCCGTCGGCGTGGCCGAAGTAGTGGTGGGCGTAGACGCCTGGGCGCCGCTGGTCGCCGCCTTCGACCCGGCCCATCCGCACGCGCCCATCGGCGACGCCGATCCACGCGCGCGGGATGTCGAGACCGAGCGCCTTGGGGCTCGCGAGCCAGCCGATGAGTTTCGCGGTCGCCTCGGCCTGCTCGGGCGTCGGCAGCACGTACGCGTCCTTGTGGGCCCACGGCGCGTCGATCGTGCGGCGCCACGGGAGGTCATCGCGGAGCAGGTACGGGTAGTACGGGTTGACGACCTCGACGCCGACGGAGGGGCCGTTGTGGCCGCCCGCGTGCGCGAGGCGAGCGTGCGCCAGGTCGGCGTGCTGGAAGACGCGGCCGTCGGGCGCGACGATGAGGTGCACGCCGAGCTTGCGGCGCTGGAGCACCGCGACGGTGCTCACCGCCGAGCGCGTGACGGACTCGTGGATGATGAGCTCGTCGACCTTGCGGCCGACGCGGCTCTGGCCGACGAAGGGCAGCACGTCGGGGTCGAGGTGGTTCGTGACCTCGAGCCCCGGCGGCGGCGCGAGCTCCTGGCCAGCGACGATGAAGGCGTGGCGGTCGGTGAGGCTCATCCCGGCTGCCCTCCCTCGCCCGGCGCGTCGCCGTCGGTCGGCGCCGCGACGCGCTTGCTCGGCGGCTCCTGCCGCGGGTCGATGGTGTCGGGGACGAAGTACTGGAACGCCATCAGCTCGCCGACGCGGCCGGCGAGCAGCTCTCGTTCGGCCCGCTTGCTGTCCTCGCCGCCGTCCCACACGAGCCGTGCGGACGGATCGAGGCGATCGAGCGACGCGGCGACGTGGGTCGCGGCCTCGGGCATCGCGACCAGGGCGCGCTGGACCGAGACGGGCAGCTCGCCCACGCGAGCGCAGAGCGCCTCGAGCAGCTTCGGCCGCTTGCGGCTCGTGTCGAGGAAGAGGAAGAGCGGCCGCCGGTCGCCCTCGGCGATCAGCTGGTCGAGCACGGCGAGCCGCTCCGTGTCGGTCGCGAACGCCTCGACGAAGCGCTGCGTGATCGCGCCCCAGCACGGCACGGGGCCGTCGGGGTCGCCCTCGCGGATGAATTCGGCGTAGGCCTTCGCCTTGCCGAGCTCGAGCGCGCCGATGCGGGTCGACAGCGACTCGCGCGGCACGCGGATGCGGGTCTTCAGGTCCTTGCTCATGTGCCCACCCGGTACGCGGCGACGTTGATGTAGAGCTCGGACGACGACAGGTTCTGGACCGTGATCTGGTAGTCCTTGTCGCCGCCCGCGCTCTGCTTGGTGACCCAGGCGCGGATGTCGGCCGTCAGCGCGCCGCGGATGTACGTCGTCGCCTGCGGCACCCCGCTGCTCAGGTAGTTGTAGGAGACCGTCACGAGGTCCGGCCGGTCCTCGAGGGTCGTCATGACCCGCGACTGGCCCGCGGCGAAGACGTCGGACTGGAGGTACACGCGCCGCATGTAGCGGGCGTCGTGATCGTGGCCGGCGAGCGCGAACGCGGAGGCGTGCTGGCCGTCGACCGTGTCGGCGTTGTTCACCGTCTCGGTGCGCCGCCAGTAGCGGGTGTCGTGGTCGCCGCTGCCGACGTGCGTGTTCAGGCTCGCGAGCAGGCTCGAGAGCTGGCTGCGCGCCGTGCCGCTCGCCAGCGTGTACGGCGAGCCCGCGATGGCGCCGGAGCCGACCTGCGCCGTGCCGAGCGAGGGCAGCGTGGACTCGAGGTCGGCCACGATCTCCTGCAGCTGCGCCTGCACGTTCGTCGACGTGATGTGGGCGTGCGGGAGCGCCGCGATGGCGCTCGCGTTGTGGGCGCCCGTGATCGCGCCGACGTGGGCGTTGAGCCAGGCGAGCAGCTGCGAGAGCTGGCTGTCGACCGTACCGGGGCCGAGCGCGTGCGGGGTCCCTGGCGCCGCGTCGGCGCCGACGCGCTTCGACCCCGGGTCGCCCGCCGCGGTCGTGAGCAGCTTGTCGAGCAGCTCGACGAGCGCGGCCTGGACGGTCACGGCGGCGAGGAAGGCGTGCGGCGTGAAGTCGATGGCGCTCGCCGGGTGCCGCCGCGCGGCCCCGGAGAAGTGGTCGGTGAGCTCGGCGTCGACCTCGTCGAGCGAGCTCTGCACCGTCGCGAGGAGCGGCTGCAGGACGCTCCAGGTGCCGGCCTCGACCGCGACCGCGTCGCCCTCGGCGAAGATGAAGGCCTGGCGGCGCCCGAGGTCGATGTGGGCGTTGAGGAGCTGAGTCTGCCCGTGCGCGAGGCGGATGTCGCAGACGAGGAGCTCGTCCTGCTGCAGGGCGACCCGCACCGCGCTGCCGACGGGGCCCTCCGGGGCCTGGCGCACGACGAGCTCGAAGGA
>JAGQJE010000063.1 GCA_020430775.1 Myxococcales bacterium | reverse complement strand
GCAGCCGCGCGCCGAACGGCCTCCCGCCGGCTAGACGGGCGGCCGCACCCACCCCGGCCGAGGCGGCCGTCGCGGGGTCGGACGCCGGCTCCGGCGCCTCGACCGCCGTCGACGCCACCACACCGACGCGCCGCGACCGCGTGCGCCGCTTCTTCCGCAAGGGCTGGCCTTACATGGTCGCGGGCGCGCTCCTCGCGGGCGTCGTCACCGCCGTCGTCGTGCGCCGGGGTGACGGCGGCAAGGGCGCGACCCCGGTGCTACGCTTTCGCCCGGGCCCCGCACCATCTCCTTAGCCAACCCGTTGACGAGCCACGACAGCGACCTGACCTCCCGGCGAGCCGACGGCTGCCCGCCGGTGCGCGCGATGTACGCGATGCGCGTCGCCCTGTGCGCCCTCGTCATCGGCATGTCCGCGCTCACAGGGCTCGCGCCGCGGGCGCTCGCGGCGCCGACCGTGGACGCGCCCCCCGCGACGCCGACGGCGGTGGCGGCCCCGCCACACGACATCCCGGCGCGCGCCTGGTCGCCACACGCCACGCCGCTTTCGCTCCCCGAGCCGCCGCGCGGCTTCGTCACCGAGCGGGTCGGCCCCGTCGTCTGGACGTACCCCGAGGCGGCCCGGAGCCTGGTGAGACCGCTCGAGCGCGCGCTCCCGTCGATCTGGCAGACGCTGCTCGACGACTTCGGCGCGACCGACCTCGATCCGCACCTCACGATCCGCGTCGGCCGCGACGCCGACGAGATGCGCGCCCTGGCGCCGAGCAGCCTGCCGCCCCCGCCCTACGCGAGCGGCGTCGCGTACCCCGACCAGGGCGTCATCCTGCTGACGTTCTCGGCGCCCGGCACCGGCGCGCGCCCGAACATGACCGCGCTCTTGACGCACGAGCTGTCACACGTCGCGCTCCGGCGCGCGGTCGGTGGCGAGCCCATCCCGCGGTGGTTCACCGAGGGCGTCGCCGTCTACCAAGCGAACGAGCACTCGTTCGCGCGCATGAAGACGCTCTGGGAGGCGTCGGTCGGCGAGGCGTGGATCCCGCTGCACGAGCTGTCGGAGCGTTTCCCGAGCCGCGGCGGTGCGGTCGACCTCGCCTACGCGCAGAGCGCCGACTTCATCCGCTTTTTGCGCGAGGACGACCCAAGCGCCTCGCGCTTTCGCGCCCTGCTAGCCGCGCTTCGACAGGGCGACCCGCTGCCCGAGGCGCTCTCGAAGGCCTACGACCGGTCCGAACAAACGCTCGAGCGCGAGTGGCACAGCGACCTGCGCGAGCGGTTCCGCGCGCTCCCGCTGCTGATCGGCGGGAGCGGCATCTGGCTGATCGGGACGGTGCTCCTCGTCGTCGCGTACCTGCGCAAACGTCACCAGATGCGCCGCGTGCTCGCGCGCTGGGGCGAGCTCGAACGACAGCAGGACCTCGCGCGCGCCAAGGACGCCATCGCCCTCCTGCGGACCTGGGCCGACGCCGCGCAGCGGCCCGACCCAAACGCCACCGACGGACCCGAGGACCGCGCCGCCGAAGCGGCGGCGGCCGAGCCCGAAGCGCCGGCCGCCCCGAGCGCACCCGCTCGCCCCGACCGCGCAGACGCGCAACCCGAGCGCAGCGCCTCCCCGGAGGCGACGGCACCCTACCGCCGCCCAGACTCCGGCGTCCCCACCGTCGAGCACGAAGGCCGCCGCCACACCCTACACTGACCAACCCCCCGGCCGGAGCCCGAGCCCGAGGCCGAGTCCGAGTCCGTGTCCGTGTCCGTGGCCGTGGCCGTGACCGAGTCCGTGTCCGATTCGTGGGAAGCAACTCCTCAGGCCGGCTACGGCCCACTACATGATGTGGTCGACGACGGTCGGTGGCCACGATATGTTGTGGTGCCTCCCGTCGACATCGAGTTGCTTCCCACGAATCGTGTCCG
>JAGQJE010000062.1 GCA_020430775.1 Myxococcales bacterium | reverse complement strand
CCTGCTCGAACAGGCCACGCTGCCGCGACGTCGACATGAACATGCCCCGACGATCGCATCCCCGATCCCTCAAGTCGATCCTTTGCAGCCCCAGACCCCGAGTTACTTCCCACGAATCGGGATCGGGTGCGGGTGCGGGTGCGGGTGCGATTCGTGGGAAGCAACTCGATGTCGACGGGAGGCACCACAACATATCGTGGCCACCGACCGTCGTCGACCACATCATGTAGTGGGCCGTAGCCGGCCTGAGGAGTTGCTTCCCACGAATCGGGTGCGGGATCGGGTGCGGGTGCGGGTGCGGGTGCGGGTGCGGGCGCGGGGTTGGGCGTGGGGTCGGGGTCGGGCATGGGCGCGTCGTCGCTGCGGCACCGTTGCCGGGCCTCCGGGATCCGGCGTGGTAGGTTGACGCCTATGTGTCGGCTGCTCGCGTACGTCGGTCCGCCGGTGCCGCTCGCGAGGCTCCTGCTGCTCGGCGAGCCCTCGCTGCTCGAGCAGAGCTACCGGCCGCGCCAGATGACCGAGGCGCTCTTGAACGCGGACGGCTTCGGGGTCGCGTGGTACACGGCGGTGGACCCTGCGCCGGCGCGCTACCGCAGCGCGCTGCCGATGTGGAACGACGAGAACGTCCCGTCGATCGCGCCCCACATCGCGTCCGGCCGAGTGCTCGCCGCGCTTCGGAGCGCGACGCCCGGCGTCGGCTTCGGCCTGATGAACACGCCGCCCTTCGTCAACGGCCGCTACGCCTTTGCGCACAACGGCCTGCTCGAGGGTTTCGCGGACGGCGTCGGCCGCCGCCTCCGCGAGGGGCTCGGCGAGCGCGCGTACCGCGCGATCCTCGGGTCCTCCGACTCCGAGCACCTCTTCGCGTGCGTCCTCGACGCGCTCTTTGACGGGCAGCCGCTCGACGCGGCCCTGCGTCGCATGGTCGCGCGCGTCCACGCCGTGCGCGCAGAGGTCGGCGCCGGGCTCGCGCGTCCGCCCGACGCGCTCCTCACCTGCATGCTCACCGACGGCCACGCGGTCGTCGCGCTGCGCCACGCGATCGGCGCTCGGCCCGCGCCGACGCTGTCGGTGTTGCGCGCGCCGTGGGGGGAGGGCGGCGCGCTCCTCGCCTCAGAGCCGACGACGTCCGACCCGCGCTGGGAACCCGTCGCGCCGGGCACGATCGTCTCGATCGCCGCGGACGGCGCCGTCGCGATGGCGCCATGTTGAGCCGTTCCCGTTCGCACGGGCTGGGTGAGGCCGCCGTCGAGCGCGCGCTCTGCACGCTCGACGCCGCGCGCGCCGAGACCCTGCGCCTCGTCGGCGGGCTGGGCGACCCGGAGCTCGACGCGTTCGTCGATCCCGAGTTCAGCCCGATCGGTTGGCACCTCGGCCACATCGCCTACACGGAGGCGCTCTGGGCGCTCGAGCGCGGCATCGGCGATCCGATCCTGTCCGTCCCCTTCGAGCGCGCCTTTTCGCAGGGTGGGCGCCCGAAGCCTGACCGCGTGCGCCTGCCGCCGCGCGCCGAGCTGCTCGACTACATGCGCCACGTCCGCGAGCAGGTTCGCG
The DNA here is from genome assembly GCA_020430775.1 of Myxococcales bacterium. Classification (GTDB taxonomy): domain Bacteria; phylum Myxococcota_A; class Polyangia; order Polyangiales; family Houyiibacteriaceae; genus JAGQJE01. The sequence continues at coordinate 18,241 of JAGQJE010000062.1, read as the reverse complement.
CGGCCCTGCCGGCGCTCGCTCGACGCTCAGAGCCCAGGCGCCCCGCGGGCGAGCAGACCGCCGTCGACGATGTGGCCTTCCTCGCGTGGTTCCTGTCGAGTCACGAGCGCCAGCATCGCGAGACCATCGCCGTCGTCCGCGCGCTCGCGCTGCACCGCGCCGCGGCCGGTGCAGAGGGCGGGGCGCTCGCCGGGCTCGGCCCGCCTGCCCGCAGGGCGCAGTGGCGCGCGTGGGCGCGGGCGTGGGTCGAGCAGCTCGGCAGCGCGCGCGCGGCGTGCGATGAGCCGGGCCCCGTGGCCGTCCCCGGCGGCGCCGTCCGCATCGGGACGAACGCCCGGCTCGCCTACGACAACGAGCGCCCCGCCGGGACCCGCTCGCTCGACCCCTTCGCGCTTGACGCGCGGCCCGTCACCTGCGCGCGCTGGGCACGCTTCATCGCGGACGGGGGCTACGAGCGCCGCGAGCTGTGGACCGGCCCCGGCCGGCGGTGGCTGAGCCGCGCCGAGGTCGCCGCGCCGCTCGGCTGGCTTCCTCCGCCCGCCGCGGGGTCGGCGCCCCTGCGCGCCCGTCTCGACGGGGTAGCTCCGCTCGACCCCGACGAGCCAGTGTGCGGCGTCAACGCCCACGAGGCGGACGCCTTCGCGCGCTCCTGTGGGGCGCGCCTGCCGACCGAAGCGGAGTGGGAGCAGGCCGCACGCATCGCGGGCGAGCCGGCCGCGCCGCCCAACCTCGACCTCACCGCCGCCGGCCCGACCGCGGCGCGCGTGCGGGGCGACGCGCCCGCCGACCTGCTCGGCAACGTGTGGGAGTGGACCGCGAGCACCTTCGAGCCGCACCCGGGCTTCGTCGCGTATCCCTACGAGGGCTACTCCTCCCCTTATTTCGGCGGCACGCACCGGGTGATGCGCGGCGGCTCGTTCGCGACGAGCCCGGCGATCGCGCGCCCTACGTTCCGCAACTGGTATCCGCCGTCCATGCGCCAGCTCTTCGTCGGCCTGCGCTGCGCCTCCGACCCGCGCTGAGCGCCGCGGCGGATCCCGCCCCCGACCCCGCGCCCGCGCCATTCGAAATTGACAGGCACCGGGCCGTCTCTATACTCCGGCGTCCCGTTGGCGATGTAGCTCAGGTGGTCAGAGCGGGCGTTTCATACGCGCTAGGTCGGTGGTTCAACTCCACCCATCGCCACCCATTCACCCCTGCAGGGGCGCGGGCCCCCTCTCAGTGGGACCACCGCAGGGTCTCCGCGGGGCCTTTCAGCACGAGGTGCTGGCTCATCCCGTCCGGGCTCGCGATGTAGATCCCGCCCCGGGTCGAGTAGAACGCGATCATGCGGCAGTCCGGGGAGAAAGCCGGATCCTTGTTGCTCCCCTGTCCCTGCGTGATGCGGGTGTACTGCTGCGTCTCGAGGTCGACCGTGAAGATGTCCATCGTCTCGTCTCGCCCCGTGAACGCGATGAGCGAGCGCTTCGGGTCGGGGCAGAAGACGGGCGTCTGATTGTACGAGCCCCGGTAGGTGACGCGCTGCACGTTCGTCCCGTCCGGTTGCATGATGAAGATCTGCGGGCTCCCGTGGCGCGTCGACACGAACGCGATGCGCCCCTTCGGTCCGCACGCGGGGCTCACGTCGATGCCGGGGCTGTTCGTCAGGCGGCGCACGTCGGAGCCGTCCGGCAGGGCGCTGTAGATCTCGCTGTTGCCGTCCCTGGTCGAGGTGAAGAAGACGCGCCCGTCGCAGAAGATGGCGCCCATCGTCATCCCGCCGCCGCTCAGGACGGGCCGGCCACGGAGCCCCGCGCGCGTCACGAACATCCCGGTCTTCGTGAGGTGCGAGAACCAGATGCCACCCGGTCCGAACGCCGGGAGCATGTTGATGCCGCCCTCGTGCGAGATCCGTTCCAGCCCGTGGCCGTCGAAGTCGGCCGTGTAAACCGCTTTTTCCCCGGGACCGAGCCTGCGGCTGAACGCGAGCTTCGTCCCGAAGGGCGCGGCCTCGCCGGTGAGCGCCTTCACGACGTCGCTCGCGAACGCGTGCATGAACCCGCGCAGCGCCCGCGCGCTCCCCTGATAGTGGCGGGAGACCACCGGCGCCGTCCCGCGGGCGAGGTCGTAGAAGCGCAGCTCGACCGCGAGCTCGGCACCGACCGGGCGCACGCGGCCCTTGACCACCCCCTGCGCGCCGATCTGCGACCACGGCAGCCGCGTGACCCCGAGCGGGCCGTCCGCAGGGTCGTTCAGGTACGAGCGCGGGTCGATCACGTCGAAGAGCCCGACGAGCGTGAAGTCGCTCCGGAGCACCGGCGCGCCGTCGTCCGCCGACGCGCTCGGCTGACCGGCGAGGTCCGGGACCGCGATGCGGTAGAGCGCCCGCTCCGGGGAGTCGATGTTCACGACGACGCCGCGGCCGGGCAGCGGCGCCTCGGCCGGCTGCGCCGCGCCGCTCGTGTCCGACGCGCCCGTGGTTCCGGGTGCGGGCGCCTGCGCACCCGCCGGCGGCGCCGTGAGCGCGAAGGCCGCGACCAGCGTCAGCGCGAGCGCGAGCGCGAGCGCGCCCCGACCTGCCGCGTCGCACCGAGCCCGCGAGCGACCGGGCCGAAGGAATCGAGGTGGCGTGGTGTGGGTCATCGAGCAGCCTCCCTACCATGAAACGCGAGCCGGATCGTCGTCCCTCGGTACATCGAGTCGAGGTCCTTGGGCGGGTCGGGCAGCGCCGTGCCGGTCTCCTGCACCTCCTGCACGCGGGCGATGATCGACTGGTCGAAGAGCGCGTTCCCGCTGCTCTGAACGATGCGGACGCCGAGGATGCGCATGTCGCGGCCGACCTCGACGCTCGCGACCGCCATCAGCTTGTCCCGCTCGGCGTCCGGGATGACCGTCGGCACCGTCCAGCCGCGTCGAAAGAGCGCGTAGAGCTTCGCCTGGTAGAGGTCGCCCTCGCGCGCCTCGGCCGACGTCCCCCCCTCGATCCCGTCCGGTGAGCCCTCCGCCGGCTTCGGCTTGGCCTCGTTCGCCACGGCCTCCGCGCGCTCGCCGAGCCGACGCAGCAGATCGGCGCGGCTCGGGCGCTTCGGCGGCTCCGGCGGGGCGGGTTGCTTCTGCGCCGGCTTCGCGTGCGGCGTGGGCGCGGGCGCTGGGGCTGGCTTGGGCTCGGGCGCGGGCTTCGGCGCCGGCTGCGGCTCGGGCTTCGGCGGCGCCGGGGTCGGCTTCGGTGGCTCGGGGGGCTTCGGCGCCGGCGGCGCGGTCTCGGGCTGCGGCACGACGCGGTTCGGCAGCTTGTGCTTCGGCAAGGGCTCGCCGAGTCGCACGAAGCGCGCCGCGAGGATGGGCTTCGCCTCCACGACCGGGGCGCGATCGCGGTCGAGCTCGATCAGCGCCATCGCCTTGCCGGCGCCGGCTACGGCGGCGAGGGCCAGCGGCAGCGCCAGGACGACCGCCACGATCCCGCCGAGCCAGTCGGCCGCGCTCAGGCGCCGCGGGCGGAGCAGCGACGGCGGCCGGGCGTCGTGACGGTCGACGCGCATGCTCACCGGGCCTGGTGGCCGGCGCCGCGCTCGCTCGTCTGCTCCGGCGTCGCGGTCGTGCTGCCGGGATCGGTGACGAGCCCGACGCGGGCGATCCCCGCCTGCCGAATGAGCGCGAACACCTGGACGACGAAGCCGTAGGGCACAGCACGGTCCGCCTGAACGTAGAGCTCGCCTTGCTCGTGCACGCGCGGGTTCGCCCGCAGCCGCGCCTCGAGCTCATCGAAGGGGACCGGCGTCGTTCCGAGCAAGATCTGCCGCCGCGCGTCGATCGACAGCAAGAGGCGGTCGGGATCGGCCTGCATGCGATCGGCTTGCGCCTGCGGCAGGTCGATCGGGACGCTGGTCGCCATCATGGGCGCGGCCACCATGAAGATGATCAGCAGCACGAGCATCACGTCGACGAAGGGTGTGACGTTGATCTCCCCGAGCGGCGCTCGAGGACCCCTGCCCCCGCCGGTGCTCATCGCCATGGGTCAGCTCGTCAGGAAGTAGCGGCGCACGATGTTCAAGAAGTCGTACTGGAAGGCCTCCATCTCGGCCTCCAGCACCCGGATGCGCCGGACGAAGTAGTTGTACGCCATGACCGCGGGGATCGCCGCGACCAGGCCGATGGCCGTCGCGATCAGCGCCTCCGCGATGCCCGGCGCGACGACGTCGAGGCTCGCGCTCTTCTGCCCGGCGATGCTCACGAACGAGTGCATGATCCCCCAGACCGTCCCGAACAGCCCGATGAAGGGCGCGGTCGCCGCCGTCGTCGCGAGGAAGGGGAGCATCACCTCGAGGCCGGTCAGCTCGCCGGTCGCCGAGCGACGGAGCGCGCGCTCGACGTTGTCGGTGTCGCCACGGCGCTCCTTCGGGGCGACGCCGAGGATGCGCGCGAGCTCGACGTAGCCGCTCTTGAACACGGCGGCGATGGGCGATCCCTTGAGCGGGAGCGTCTTGACGTAGAGGTCCTCGAGGCGATCCGGGGTCCAGCGGTTCCCCGCGTCCGCCTCCCAGAAGCTCTCGAGGAAGCGGCGGCTCGCGCGCGCCGCGCGCCACAGCCGCATCGCCTTCGCGCCCATGATGAACCAGCACCCCACCGCCATGGCGACCAGGATGACGACGACGAGCTGCACCACGGGCGTCGCCTGGAGCATCAGCTCGACGGGGTGAAGCTGCGCGCCGGCGCCGAGGACGCCGGCGGGCAGGACGAGCGGCGGGGGAGGGGCCATCGCGCCCGTTGAAGCACGGCGCTCGGCCCCGGTCAAAGAACCACCGGACCATCACATCCGGCGCTCGCACACGACGAAAGAGCGGACCCGATCTCTCGGGCCCGCTCTTTATGACCGCGCGCTGCGCGGAGGTGGTCGCTCAGGGTGTCGCGGGGAGACCTACGCCACCCGAGCGTCGCGCGAGGCTGTCCCGATCAGTTCGGGTTCAGGTTCGCGTAGATCGACAGGTAGTTGCCCGCTCGGTCCACGTCGACGACCTGGAGCTGCATCCCGAGGAACGACGGCACCGGGAAGCTCCCCAGACCCCCCGCGAGGGACGGGAGGAACTGCGGGATGAGGGCCTCGAACACGGGCTGCGCGGACGAGAGGTCGGCGCCGACCGGCGTCTCGATGACCTTGATCTTCGTCGCGCTCGACGGCGGCGGCGAGAGCTGGAAGTTGAGCGCGCCGGCGATCGGGTCGAAGCCGAGGTTGATCCCCACCGTCGTGTCGAGCGTCGCCGTCGCGAGGGTCAGGTCGCCGTCCGGACCGGTGGCGACGATGTCGAGGATGAGGCCGGCGATCTTCATCGTGGCGAGCTCACCGCCGGGGCCAGGCTGACCCGTGACGAAGGGAGCGAGCGTCGGGTGCAGCTCGATGCGCGCCGGAAGCGAGGGATCGATCGGATGGAACTGCGGGATGAAGGCGGCGAGGACGCCCACGGTCAGCGGGATGGGCGGCCCGCTCCCGAGCGGGAGCTCAGAGATGCTCGTCGTCAGCAGCCCGCACTCGACCTGCGTGCGCAGGAGCTGGTTGAAGCCGGACGTCGAGATGCACAGGCCGATCCCGTAGGGCAGCCCGTTCGGCGCGGTCGACGTGAAGGTCGGGAAGGGCTCCGTCACCGAGTACGACGCGGCGAGCGTCGGCGCGCCCGGCGGGGGGTTGCACTGGCCGCCGCCCGTGCCGATGTCCGGGACGAAGCTCGCGTCCGAGCCGAGCGTGACGCCGCCCGGATCGGTCGTGATGGTCGAGAACGCGGCGTTGAGCTTCGAGCCGAGCGACTGCCCGACCGGGCCCGCGATGTCGATGCCGGCGAGCGCGCTCTCGATGGCCGCGGCGATGACCGTGTTGCCGTTCGAGTCCGTCGCGTTCAGGAAGTCCTCGATGCCGCCGCGGACCATCGGCTCCACGTTGCCCACGACGAGCTGGATGATGTCGCCGATGATCGGCCAGTCACAGACGCCGCTCGTGAAGTTCTGGCTGAAGTTCACGAAGTTCGCGCTGATGTTGCCGACCTGGGTGACGTCGACCTTGCTCGGCTGGCTCGCCAGCGGGCTGAGGGCGAACGCGCCCGTCAGGGTCACCGCCGAAGACGTGAGGCGCAGCCCGCAGTTCGGCACGATGCCCGACGTACCCTGGATGAAGAGACGCAGGTCGAGGTTGTGCAGGGTGATGACGGCGTTGACTTTGCCCGTGGCGGGCGTGAAGTCGACGTCGAAGCCGCTGATGGTCGGGGGCGGCGGCTGGATCGAGACCGTCGCGCGGCCGAGGCAGCCGAGGAAGCCGCCGTCGACGACGCAGACGTTGTCGAGGACCTTGGTGCCGACCGGCATGAGCGTCGCGAGGTCGAAGTCGACGAGGCTCGACACGACCGGCTCGAGCGAGTCGAGGCCGGCGGATGTGATACGGAGCGCGACGGCCTTCGGCGACATGTCGCCCTTGGCGACCGACTCACCCGAGATGACGGTCACGCGGTCCGCGTCGACGCGGCCGGTCGAGGTCTGCACGATGTCGGCCACGATCGGGTTGGTGATCGCGGCGGCGCTGAGCGGTACGGTCGTCGCGAACGTCCCGTCGCCGTTGAGCGAGACGGCGCTGCCGTTGACCTTCAGCGTGATGCCGGCCGGGTCACCGTTGGTGATGTGCCCGGTGACGGGGACGCTCGGGTCGGTGGTGAAGATGCCGTTCGCCGGCGAGTCGATGAAGACCCTCGGTCCGCAGCCGACCGCGGCCAAACAGGCCAGCGCTACCGTGGCGCGGAGCATCCGCGACACCATCTGATTCCCGCTCATGGCGTTCTCCCCCGGCTCTCAGCGGAGCCGTCTCCTCGATTGGATTGGAGCGGCGCCCTCGCTCCCCAGCGAGGTCAGTGCGCACGCACCGTACATTACTCAACCCCCAGCTTGGGATCGAAGAACGCCACAAGTCAAGGCGTCGGCCAAAAATATGACGCCGACGTCAGCATTTTTCTCGTGGCACGCGGGAGCCCCTCGCGCGCGGCCTTTCTCGAAGCGCCGCGCCGCCCCGACACCGATCGTGCGTGAACGAAAAAAGCCGCCGTGGCCGTCAATGACGGGCCACGGCGGCTCGGTGCGGAAGAGAGGACTTGAACCTCCACGTCCTTTCGGACACATGAACCTGAATCATGCGCGTCTGCCAATTCCGCCACTTCCGCGCGCGAGCGGCGAGATAGGCGCTCGCCGGGGCGCTGTCAAGCCCCGCCGCGCGGGCGCTCGGTCGCAGACGCCCTGACCGGCCGAACGGCCGGCCGCAAAGAGTTCATAGCCTTGCATCGAATGCGGTGCAGAAATCTGCGGGGTGCAAGAATGCAGTCGAAAGGGCGCGGTCGCGGCGAGAGCGGAGCGGTGGCATGTGTTTTGCTCCACACAGCGAGGATGCAGTCATGGGGTGTAGCGTGAACGAGCGGCGGCGCGTCGAAGGTGTGTCGTTGATAGAGCTCCTGGTGGTCGTCGCCATCATTGGCACGGTGGCCGGGCTCGCGGCACCGGCGATCGGCACCGCGATGGCCAACCAGCGGACCTACGAGCTCGCGGCCGATGTCGTCCGCATCTACGACCACGCTCGCCTCGAGGCGGTCGGGAGCGGCCGCGCGACCGCCGTCCGCTACGACAACGCGGCGAACTTGAACCAGGGCGGCCTCACGATGTTCAGCGGCTTCACCGCGTCGTGCCCGAGCAACCCGGCGACCTGGAACGCCTTGCTCAGCTCACCTTGCGCGGCGCTCAGCGGATGCCTCGACCAGGTCGTCCCCGCGAGCAAGCCGGACAAGTACTACATCACGGACAACCCCGTCGGCGTGTTCGACCTGTGCTTCGAGCCGAACGGGAGCGTCTGGTTCCGTGCGGACACGAACAGCTTCTTGGACGCAAACCTCCTCGGCACGGCCATCGGCCCCTTCAATAACGGCGCGGCCCGGCTCACCATCGAGCGCCGTCAGGGTGCCTCCGCGGTCGGGGTCAAGCGAACCGTGGTCGTCCCCATCGGCGGCCAGCCGAGGATTCAGCGATGAGCGCATCGACGGCCGCCCCGACCCAGCCTCGCCCGCGACCGGCGGCCGCGGGCTTCACCCTCATCGAGGTGATGATCTCGGTCGTCATCGTCGTGACCGGCGTCCTCGGGATCCTCGGGATGCAGCGGGCGTCGATCGACGGCAACAGCAGCGCCCAGGCCCGGACCATCGCCGCGCAGGCGACCCGCGCGTGGATCGACCGCATCGAGCTCGACGCGCGAAACTGGACCTCGAACACGGGCACCGGTTTCGCGCAAGGCACACGCTGGATCTCCCAGGCCCCGACGAGCGTCAACGCCGTCTCCGCCTGGACCTCCCCGACCGAGCTATCGACCGAGGGCATCTATCAGGGCGTAGACTGGGACGGGCAGCCGGCGCTCGCCGCGGAAGACCCCAAGTACTGCACGCACATCCGCTACACGTGGCTGCGCTTCAACGAAGCGCTCCGCGTCGACGTGCGCACCTACTGGACCAAGCGCACCCGCGGGACGAACGACCTCACCGCCTTCACCAACTGCAACGTGGGCCAGGAGGCCGACGTGACGGCAGAGCTTGCCACGGACCACAGCCGCCTCTCCGCCGTCTACGCCTCCGTCACCCTCCGCTGGAACGGAACCGGGAACCCCTGATGCGCGGCTCGAACCAACCCATCCGGATGCCCCGCGCCCGTCGCGCCGGCTTCACCCTGCTCGAGCTGATGGTCGCGCTCGTCGCGGCGCTGATCGTCATCTCGGCGGTCTACTCGCTCGGGATCAATTCCACCCGCGAGTTCCACACGCAACAGCGCATCGGCGTCGCCCAGCAGGCGCTCCGCGTCGCGATGACCCAGATCCGGCGCGACATCGGCCGGGCGGCGCTCTTCACCGACCCGGTCGCGTCCGGTGCCTCGGGCGACATCTGTACCCCGCTGCCGGTCGCGAACTTCCAGGCGGTCTGGATCAAGTACGTCAAGCCTGGGGACGCGGCGAACCTTCTGCCGAACTCGGTGGCGAACCAGGCGCGCGCGGACGAGCTTCGCCTCGTCGGTGACATGTCGACGTCGGACCGCTACCTCGTCGAGCGGGTGAGCGGCAACAGCGTCGTCCTGCAACCGGAGTTCCAGGCCTTTCGCCGGAGCTTCACCTTCGTCGACGGAATGGGGGCGCAGAGGATAGACGCGGGTCGCTTCAACAGCGTCTTTCGCGCCGGTCGGCTCGTGCGCTTCGACTTGCAGAACGGCAGGAGCGCGTTCGGGGTCGTCGACACGCCCACCGCCGACCTCACGTCGCCGAGCTTCACGGTGACCGTCGCGCTCACGCAGGACGCCTGCACCGGCAACTTCACGGGAGCGTCGGTCGCGCCGATCTCCATCGTCCAGTACCTCGTCGAAGACCCGCGGTCGGACGCGGAGCTGGCGAACGTGGTCGCCCCTGCCGGGTCCTTCGAGGCGGGGCTCCCCGAGCGCGCCCTCGTCCGCCGCGAGCTCGCCTTCGACAACGCCATCTACGGCGCGACGCCGACCGTGGTGCAGGGGACGACCCGCGTCATCCTCGACTATGTCGCGGACGTCCGGTACGCGGTCCGCTCGCTCCAGGCCGCCGGCGCCGCCCCGAACAACATCGTCCGCTTCGTGGACGACCAAGCAGAGGCCGAGACGGACAACAACCCCGCGGGGATTCGCAGCGTCATCGTGGGGCTCTCCGCGATGACCGCGGAGCAGGACCCGAACATGTCGACCGGGGTCACGCAGCCGACGGGCGGGCCGCCGCTCTACTACGTCCCCATCCAGAACACCCTGCGTGCGGGCGCCGCGCGCGTACGCAGCCTCAGCAGCGAAGTCTTCCTCCCGAACATGCACGTCCGATGAACCACCCCCGCCCCATCGAGCCCAGCTCGCGTTACCGGCACGGCGCCGGCCGGCGCGCCCCCGGCGATCGTCCGCGTCGCGAGCAAGAGGGCATCGTGATGCTCGCCCTGATGCTCATCATCGTGATGCTGTCGGCGACGGCGGTGTTCGCGATGCGCACGACCGCCGAGCAGGTCCGCGCCGCGGGCGCGAGCCAGCGGCACGTCCAGCTCCAGGCGATGGCGCTCGGCACGGCCGGGGCCGCGCTCACGTGGAGCGACTTCGCCGAGCCGACCTCGCTCTTCGCGTGCATGACCTCCGGAAACACCTACGCGCTCGAGCCCTTCGAGCCCGACCCCCCCGCGGGCGCCGAGATGTGCCGCGTGTCGAAGGACGACTTCGACGTCCTGACCGGCACGGGCCCCGCCGTGCCGCCTGTGACGCAAGAGGCGTCGCTCGGGCCCAACACCTCGCCGCGGAACATCTTCTCGTTCGCCGACTTCAACGATCGGGTCCAGGCGCCGCCCGTCCAGATGCCCGGCTTCCGAGTCGATGAAGAGGGCCCGACCTTCTACCAGGTCACGATGACGGCTCGCACCGTCCTCAACCTGCAGTCCGGTGACTCCACCGTGGCCATCAACGGCGTCGACGTACCGATCCACCAGAAGGTCAGCGCCGCCCGCGCGTACCTCATCGTAGGCCCCGCCCTGTGAATTCGAGAGCCTCCATGACCCGCAACCTCATCTCCTCCGCGTTCGCCGGTCTCGCCCTGCTCACCGGCGCGCTCGCGCTGCCCGCGCCGGCGGCCGCGCAGCCGCCCGACGTCCGCGAGATCCCCCCCGTCGTCATGCTGCTGGTCGACACGTCCGGCTCGATGATGCGCAAGCCGAAGTGCGTCTGTCGCCCAGACAACCCGACCGCCGACCTCGGCGCCGCCTGCGACCAGTGCCTGCCGAACTGCAACATCGTCCCCGCGGAGCGAAACCGCTGGGCCGAGGTGCTCGAGGCGCTCTCGGGCAGCTTCATCTCGTACGACTGCACGGAGGACCGCAACCGCACGGGCGGCCAGTTCACCGGGGCGTACGACGAGAACGCACCGATCCCCTTCATCCGGATCGGTGCCACCTCGCCTGCCAACCGCCGCAACGACGGTATCGTCACCGTCTTCCGCAACCGCGTGAAGTTCGGGCTGATGACCTTCGACGTCGTCAACACCACGGTCGGCGCGCTGCCGCAGCCCGTGCTGTCCACCGCGCTCCCGCTCGCGGTCGCGCAGGGCAAGTCCGGGATGTTCTCGTACGGCCCGAACGCCATCTATCAGTTCGGCGGCGGCGGCAACCAGACCTACGCCATCAACAACGGCGCCCAGAACGACCAGAGCGACGGAGGCGACCGCGGCAGCCTCATCCCGCCCGGCTCCGAGACCAGCCGCGTCGCGACGAACGAGCTCATCGCCGACTCGGTGGTCGACTCGGGCTTCGTCCGGCCCTTCGGCAACACGCCGATCGCCGGCATGCTCCAGGATCTCGACTACTTCATGCGCAACGATCCGTCCGTCGCGCCGCAGGTCAGCGCCGGCGGGCCCGGCGACGGCTTCAACCAGTGCCGCGCCCGCTACGCCATCCTCATCACCGACGGCTTCCCGAACGGTGACCTGCGTGACCGGCAGATCGACTGCACGAGCGGTCCGCGCGGAGGCGCCTCCTACCCCGACGGCGGCTCCTGCCCGTACAACCTCCCCGACCAGATCGTCGCCAAGATGATCCAGGACAAGCTCCTGACCAAGCTCTTCGTGGTCGGGTTCGACTTCGGCACCCTCTTCGGCACGTCGAGCGAGGCCGCCTCCGCCGGCCAGGTGCTGAACGACATCGCCGCCGCCGGGGATCCGAACGGCCCTGGCCTCGCGATCTTCGCCGAGAACACGAACGACCTTCAGCTCACCCTGACCAACATCATCGACGAGGCGGCGCCCGGCACGACCACCCGCACCGTGCCCGGTTGGTTTCCTCCCTCCGACGGACACCCACAGGAGCGCTTCGCGACGGGCTTTCAGCCGCTCGGCAGCGGCGAGATTGGGGATCCGGGCGACCCGACCTTCCGGCCGTGGAAGGGCGTCCTCGAGCGTCGCCGCTACCCCTGCAACGGGACCTCGGTCGACGAGCAGCCCGTCGACGACACGGACCGCTTCCAGGTCGTCCTGAACAACCGCGCCGCGCGTCGCAAGCTCTTCACGGTCGTCCCGACGGTGCTCGCCAACTCCGACAAGCAGCTACAGGGCGTCGGCGACGCTGCCCTCGTCGCAGCGCTCCGCCTCGGGTCGCCATACGCGGCGCCGACCGAGAGCAACGTCTCCTCGGTGCCCTTCGAGAGCGCCAACGTCAGCGCGGCGGCGCTCGCCGCGGCCGACGACACCGACCGCGACAACATCATCGCCTGGATCCACGGCGACGCGACCACGCCGCGTGCCGACCGCCGGCTCGGCTCGATCTACCACTCGAGCCCGCGCACGGTCTCGCGGCCGCTGGACGACATCGCGCAGCAGTCGTTCAACGAGTATCGCCGAGAGGATCCCGTCGCCACGCGTCCCCGCGTGGTCTACGTCGCGTCGAACGACGGCATCCTGCACGCGTTCGACGCCGACACGGGCGAAGAGCTCTGGGGGTTCATCCCGCCCTACTTCCTCACGCAGCTCAAAGAGCTGCGGACGCAGCAGCTCTGGACCCTCGACGGCTCCCCGGTCGTGCAGGACGTGTTCCGCGCGCGGGCCGAGAGCAGCGGGCTCACCAAGGATGACTGGATGACGCTCCTCGTCGTCGGCATGCGCCAGGGCGGCAAGGCCTACATCGCGCTCGACGTGACGGACCCGAACGGCGCGAAGGCAAACGGCCCGAAGTTCTTGTGGCAGTTCACCGACGCCGACATGGGCGAGACCTTCGGCAAGCCCGCGATCACCCAGATCAAGTTCCAGGACAAGAGCCACGGCGACAGCATCGAAGAGCGCGGCGTCGTGATTCTGCCCGGTGGCCGCGCGCCGCTGACCGGCGTCACCGAATGCACACCGCTGCCCGTAGCGATGCCGCCCGCCGCCGACATCGCGGCCTCACCGTCCTCCACCGTCGCCCCGCGAGCCACCCGACAGTGCTGGCCCAGCGCGACGGGGCGCGCCGTGTACTTCGTCGACGCCGTGAGCGGCCGGCTGATCAAGAAGCTCGACTCGACGATCTTCCCGGCGCCCATCATCGGCGGCATCTCGACCTTCCCCGCCACGACGGGCACACCCTCGACCGTGGGTTACGTGACCGACGCCGACGGCGTCATCTGGATGCTCGACTACTCGGACACCGACACCGACTCTTGGACCGCACAGCCGATCTACGACATCTTCCACGGCCGTGGGTGGGACGAGGCGCAGCCCGCGCTCTACGCGCCGCTCCTCAGCACCGATGACCAGGGCCGCATCGTCATCCTGCAGGGGACGGGTGACATCGACGCGCTCGAGAACATCGGCGCGTTCAACCGCGTCGTCTCGCTGACCCAGGATTTCGACACGGCCACGAAGAAGGCGTCGACCATCGTCAACTGGGAGCTGAGCCTCGAGGACGCGGCCGGCGGCTTCCAGTCGTCGACCGGCGAGCAGGTCACCGGCCCGCTCGAGATCTTCAACGGCACGGTCTACTTCGCGACCTTCCGGCCGCTCGACGTCACGACCACGACCAACCTCTGCAACTTCGGGAGCAGCTACTTCTGGGGCGTGAAGTACCTCGACTACGACTCCTCCACCGCGAACCCGATCCCGCAGCCGAAGCCCGGCCTCGTCATCACGAGCAGCAACATCGTCTCGAAGAAGGGTCCCTTCGACAACCAGATCATCATGGGCGCGCGCGTGACGCAGACGCCCGACTGCACCGAGACGCAGACGGTCTCGGTGACCGATCCGTACATCGGCTCGCGCACGCACCAGGCGATCAAGACGCACGCCGCGACGACGTTCGAGATCACCGCGAACGTCGGCGGCCTCGGCACCGGCGACAACGGCGGGCAGGTCGCGCGCTTCGACAATACGCTGCCGCCGATCCCCTTCACCCCCTTCACCAAGGTCACCGGCCTCGCGGGCTCGACCGACTGACCCGGAGGCGTACGCCATGCGGCACCTGCGCTGCTCGCACACCGCGGCCACCGCCCGGGCGCTGGGCGCCTCGTCCCGCGCGCTCGCGCTGGCCGGCGTGGCGGTCGTCGCGCTCGGCGGCTGCGACCACACCAAGCGCGCGCCGGAGCCGCAGCCCGTCGCCGAGAAGGCGCCCCCGCGGCCTGCACCCACGGTGCCCACCGGCGCGCAGCAGCCGTCGCTGACGGCGCACGTCGATCCGCGCAAGACCCCCGATCCGCCCTCGCCGAACCTCGACGCCCAAGGCGACCTGGTCGAGTCGAGCGTCGAGATCAACGGGGTGCACCTGCCGGAGGGCTTCGAGCGCCTCGGCGGATACCGCCAGAGCACTTACTTCGCGACGCGGGCGCCAGCGCGCAAGGTGGTCAAGTACTTCGGGGACCGGCTCTTCACCGGGAACGTGCAGGCGCTCGACAGCGGCGGCGCCATCTACCGGAACGCGCGCTCGCGCCACGCGACCAAGGAGTCGCCCGCGATGGACGTGGCGATCTACCCCTCGAACCAGGGCGCGCGCGTCACCTTCCACGTGTCGAGCCGCAAGTTCGTCGGCGAGAAGAGCCAAGAAGAGATCAACCGCGAGTATCGCGAGGCCGTGGCGCCGGACCGGATGGTGCCCGCGACCCGCTAACGCGGGTGCGCCGCGCTCCCACGGCGCGGCGCGTTCCGGCGTGGCTCACTTCGACGCGGGCGCCGCGCTCACTGAGGTGCCGCTCGCCGTGATAGGCCGGTCCTCCGCCGCGTCGACCTCCTGGCAGAAGGTCGCGAAGGCCGGGTAGGCCTCGGGTGCCACCCGCGCGCGGGAGATGTGCAGCGTGCGCACGGCCCGCAGCCCGGTGTCCGTCGGCTGCGCGGCGACCTCGAAGCGCGCGCCCTTCGGGCCGTCGATCGTCACCGGCGCGGGCGCCTTCACGCCGCGCCCGTCGACCGTCAGCCGCACGCGCTGGCTGAACGACGTGGGGACGAGCTCGGTCGTCGTGCGCTTGGCGACGGTCGCGTACGTGGCGCCGAGGTTCGCCGGGAACACCGTCGGCAAGACGAGCCGGTCCCCGTCCCGTCTCGCGAAGCTCGGCGCAGTGAGGGTGTAGCGCAGCGTGAGGGGACCGTAGGGCGCGTCGGCGCCGTCGATGGCGAGGGCGTCGAGCTTCGACCCGGGAAAGAGCTGCCCCGCGTAGGCCTGCTCGAAGAGCCGGTCGCGCGTGGCGGCGGGGATGCGGCGTAGGTTCTGGCGCCAGGCGATCGCCGGAGCGCCCTTCAGGTGCTCGGCGACGGTCACCGTGGCGCCGCCGCCGGCCGCCAGCGCGACGTGGGCGTCGATGTCACGCTGGTCGGCGTCCGCCGGGCCCTCGGGCACCTGCACGGCGGCCGCGCCGGCGTCGAGGACGAACGCGCTCTGGCCCCGCACCTCCGGGGAGAGGTAGCCGAAGGGGGTGAAGCGCGACGAGGGGTCGAGCACCTGCGCGCGATCGCCCTCCTGCACGCGGACGAGGATGTGTGCGTAGGCCTCGGGCTCCGGGATCTGCTCGGCGCCGTGGTCTGCGGTGAAGGGCCGCACGAGGAGCAGGTCGGTGTGCAGACCCGCGAGGCCGAGCAGGTAGTGGAGGACGAGGACGCGGCTGCCGGTGCGCGAGCGCACCATGGCGGGGACGAGGCCGGCGCTCGAACCGCCCGGATCGATGTTCGCGAGCGTCCAGTCGTACAGAGCCCGCGCTCGTGAGGCCGCCGACGCACCGGTCCCACCGGCCGCCGCCGGGGCGCCCGCGAGGATCGTGCGCACGAGCTGCTCGGCCTCCGGGTCGATCGGCGCGCGGTCGGCGAGGGCGTCGCGCGCCCCGGCGATGATGTCGGGCCACCGCACCTGCACCGCCCACCCCACCGAGGGGAGGTACTCTCGCGGCGACACGGAGTTGGGCTCGCGAGGCCACGGCTCGCTGTGCCGGCGGAGGAAACGCCACGCCCGCAGGCCGTGCTCGGTGCGCACCGTCGGCTTCGGCGCGGCGCCTCTCCGCTCGAAGATGGGGGTCATCCCCCTCGGCAAGAGCACCACGTTCTCCGAGCGGTCGAAGGGCGTGGTGAAGCTCTGGAAATAGAAGCGATCGCCGATGACGCCCCCGCGGAGCGTCTCGCTCGCGGGCGTGATCTGTGCGTAGGCGAAATCCACGTAATCTCCGACCTGCAGGTCGGGCATCGACACCGAGCTCTTGCCGGGGATGGGATCGGGTTCGAGGGCGGTGCCGTCCGCTTTCAGCGTGCGCAGGGTGAGCAGGTGGGCGCCGTCGGGCACCTGGACCTCGCCCGCGCCGTCGAGCGCCTCTTCGCTCTGCACGCGGACGAGCTGGTGGGTGAGCTGCCAGCTCGAACCGTCCGGGAAGACCCGCGTGACGGCGTAGTCGAGCACGAGCACCTCGGGGCTGTCGTAGCGCTTGCCCGACGCCTCGAACGCGCGCCGCACGGCCTCGCCGTCGATGCGATACGGGGCCAGCTCGTCCTCGCCGCCCAGCGCGCGCCGGAGCCACATCAGCTCGGCCATGGCGGTCGGGTCCCGGTCGATGGCGGCGTCGAGGCGCGCGAGGGCTGCGCGCGTCTGTCCGCGCGCGACGCGGTGATCGACCAGCGCCCGCTCGGCGTCGACCTCCCGGGGGCGCACCTGCAGCAGATCGAGGAGCGTCCGGGTCGCGAGGCCGCCCTGCCCCCGGGCGTCGGCGAGCCGCGCGGCGCTCTCGGCGAAGTCGAAGCGGCGGTGGGGCGGCTCGAGCGCCAAGAGCCGCGCAAGCTCCGTCGTCGCCTCGTCGTAGTCGCGGCGGGCCTCGAGGTCCCGGAGCCGCGCGCGGCTGCGCGCGTCGCACTGGACGAGCGCGTCGCTGAGTTCCGAGACCGTCGGGCCCTGCTCCCGCGCCTTCGCGAGCGTCCGCGCGAGCCAGAGCGGGCGACAACCTTGCACCTTCAGCGCGAGCGCGCGTTCCACGTAGCGGGCCGCCGCCGCGTCCCAGCCGCGCGCCTGCAGCCAGCCGGCGAGCGCGACGGGGAAGGTCACCATCTCGGGCCACCGATCGGCTGCGCGCTCGAGGTCGCGGATGGCGTCGACCTGCCGCCCATCGTCGCGTTCGAGACGAGCGAGCCCGTAGGCTGCGTACCACGCCCGCGGATCCCGCTGCTCGAGGGTCTTCATCGCACCGCGGGCCTCGTCGCGCGCCATCGCCTGCGGGCTGAACGGGTCGGCGAGAGCGAGCTTCGCCGCGATGGCGAGCAGCACGGGCGACGCGTTGGGGCGCGCGACCATCGGGCGCAGCAGCGCGAGCGCGCCGACGACGTCGCCCCGCGCGCGGGCGACCGCGACGGCGAGGTACTTCGCGAGCGGGGACGCGCTGTCGTCGAGCGCCTCGGCCGGCGCCGCCCCGCGGGCGCGGGCGCTCTCTCCTGGCCCTGCGACCCGCTCTCCGCCCTCGACGACGCTCACGCGCATCGTCGGTGCCGCGCTCCGCGTGCTGAGCTTCACGCGGATTTCGTGCTCGCCCGCGTCGAGCGTGAGCCGCACGAGGTGCGCGGTGGCGCGCAGCTCGCGCCGACGATCGACGTGCAGCACGACCGCGTCGTCGACCTTCACCTCGACCGAGGCGTCGGTGGCGACTTGCAGCATGTAGTCGCCCGCCGCGGGCGCCTTCAGCGTCGCCCGCGCGACCGTGGTGCCGCCCTCCTCGACCGGCCCCTCACCGAGGTCGACCCGGCAGCCCTGCGCCTCGGCAACGCGCACCGGCCGCACGCCACGCGCCGGACCGAGATCGTAGCGCGCGGCGACCGGCCCCGGCCCGTAGGGGGGCGGGGTCTCGTCGAAGCCGAGGAGGTCGTAGGGACCGAAGGGTCCCGCCACTTGCCAGCGCGTCACGCAGCCGGCGCGGGTCGCGATGGCGCGCGCCGCTCCAAGGTCGCCGCGCCGGTAGGCGAGCTCGATGAGCAGGTCGGCGACGAGCTGGCGTGCGGCCGGATCGACCACGGCGCCCTGGTCGAGCGCCGCGCCGAGTCGCGCGCGGACGGTCTCGGCGAAGCGCGGTGTCACGTCGATCAGGCGGCCGAGCAGGTCGGCTGCGGCCTCGGTCACCGGGCCCGCCACGGCGAGGGGCGCGCCGCGTGCGGTCTCGATGGCGCGCACAGCCGCCTCCGTCGCGTCCGCGGGGTGACCGTGCAGCGACGCCAGCAGCGCCTCGAGCAGGTGCGCGCGGGGGTCGGACGCGT
>JAGQJE010000381.1 GCA_020430775.1 Myxococcales bacterium | reverse complement strand
GAGCCCGCCCGCCGGGACCGCCAGGACGCCGACGACCGCCCCGAGCGGCGCCGCCCGCTGATCGCCACTGCCCGCCCGGCCGCATCCTGGCCGGACGCTGCCGACCTGGGGGCGAGGCCGGGTCAGGGCGCGGCGGGCCGATCGCGCAGCGCGTCGAGGAAGCGCTGGACGCGGAGCGGTCGGTCGGCGTCGGGCGCGTGCAGCGCCGCGGAGAGCGCGCGCAGGTCGCGGCTGTCCGGCGCGGTGCGCAGCGCCCGGTCGACGAGGAGCCGCGCGGCCCAGATGCCCCCGCGCGCGCTCAGGTAGATCGCGTCGGTGTAGTAGCGCCAGACGAGCTGGCGGTCGGTCTCGCCGATCGGGTCCCCTCGGACGCGGGCGGCGAGCGCGTCGAGGGCGAGTATCTGACCGCGGATCGCGTCCATCACCCGGGTCTGCGGGACGACGCGGGCGCGCTCGACCGCGTGGTAGAGCGAGCGCGGCAGCAGGTGCGGGTAGAGCGCGGGAGGCACGCGCGGGTCCATCTCGACGAGCACGGGCACGTTCGCGGCGAGCGCGTCGAGGGCCGCGAGGTCGAGCCTGCCCGACGCGGCGTAGCGCGCGAGCAGCTCGGACGCGGCCGGACGCTCGCGCTCGAGCCTATCGGCGAGGCCCGGGTAGGTGAGCAGCGGGAGCGGCACGAGGGTCACGTCGGGGCGGGCGCCCTGCTCCGCTGCGACGCCCCACGCGAGGAAGATGCTCTCCGGATTGTGCAGCAGCACGACCGCGCCGGCCGGGACGTCGCGCAGGACGCCGTCGGCGAACGCGTCCGTGTCGGTGAAGTGCGCGAGCGACGACTGCGCGCGGCGCGCCGGGAACTGCCAGAGCCCGCCGGCGACGATCGCCAGCGCGCACAGCCCGGCGAGTCGGTGTCGCGCGGTGCCGGGCACCGGCCCCGAGAGCAGCGTCAGCGTGGGGCCGAGCAGGCAGGCGGCCAGCGCGCCGGTCGCCGCGAAGGCCGGCATCAGGTAGCCGAGGGCGTCGGGGTTGCCGTAGACGAAGCCGAGGAAGGCGCGCGCCGCCCCGTAGATGAGGAGCGTGGCGACCCAGAGCCACCCGACCCGCCACGCCCGGCGATAGCGCAGCGCGAAGTAGAGCCCGGCGAGCGCGAGCAGGCACCAGACGACGCCCGTGCGCTCGATGAGCTGCGTGGCGACCTCGGCGAAGCGGTCCGGGAGCGGGCGGGGCGCGAAGTTGCCGACGTTCCGCTGAAACGTCCGCGCGCTGACGACCCAGAAGAAGCGCGACAGCGTCGTCGGGTCGCCGAGGTCCAGGAAGGGGCGCGCGGCAGCGCGCAGGGGGAGGTAGAGGAACACGCCGACCCCGAGCGCGCCGAAGCAGAACGCCGTGAGCAGCCGCCGGAGCGGGCGACGAGAGAAGAAGCGCGCGAGCGCGACGGCGCCCACCGGCAAGAGCAAGAGGGCGAGGAAGTGGTGGTTGGCGATCGCGAGCCCGAGCACGAGCGCGGCCTGGTAGAGCGGCCGGGCGGGGCCGCCGGCGGGCCGCGATTCGAAGGCGATGAGGCGCTCGAGCGCGACGCACACGAGCAGGGCCTGGGGCCCGTAGACCTCGGGGCGCACGGCCTGAAACCACCAGGCGCTCGAGCCGGCGACCGCCCAGGTCGCGCCGAGCGCGACGCGCAGGCCGACCGGGCGGCGCGGGACGCCGAGGACGTCCTCGGTGCGCACGATGGCGACGAAGAGCGCCGCCGCGGCACCCGCCGTGCAGGCGGCGGATACGAGCGCGACCTTGAAGGCGAGCGCGCCGAGCGGGACCAAGCGCGCGAACCCGAAGAGCAGCCCCGAGAGGGCTTGCCCGGGCGGATGCGAGATGCCGAAGTCCACCGCGGTCGCGACGAACTCGCCGGAGTCGAACCAATACCCGAGCGGGGCGGCCGTCAGCACGTAGGCGACGAGCGGCACGAGCCCCGCGAGCAGCGTCATGGTGGGCGGGATCGGGGGTGCGCGGCGGGCCATCGGCGCCCGCATGATCGACGCGACGCTCCACGGGGTCAACGCGCGGCCCCGGTCTGGTCTAGAGTCCGGCGATGGCCCGAAGGTATTGGCTGATGAAGAGCGAACCGTACGTGTACTCGATCGACGACCTCGAGCGGGACGGCAGCGACGGCTGGGAGGGCGTGCGCAACTACCAGGCGCGCAACTACATGCGTGAGATGCGCGAGGGGGACCTCGTGCTCTTCTACCACTCCGGCACCACGACGCCGGGGGTCGCCGGCGTGGCGCGCGTGTGCCGCGAGGCGTACCCCGACCCGACCCAGCACGACCCCGAGAGCGAGTACTTCGACCCGAAGTCGAAGCCCGAGGAGCCCCGGTGGTCGCGCGTGGACGTCGCCTTCGTCGAGAAGTTCGCGCGGGAGGTGCCGCTCTCCGAGCTGAAGGCCGACCCGGCGCTCGCGAGCATGCCCGTCACCCAGCGCGGCTCGCGCCTGTCCGTGCAGCCGGCGGACGAGGCGCACTTTCGCCGCGTCCTGAAGCTCGCCGGCGCCAAGACGCGCGTCTAGCTCCGGAAGCCTCCGCGGCAGCCGCGGAGGTACTCCCGGAGCCCGCGCGCCGTCGCGGAGGTACTCCCGGAACGCGCGCGGCGCCGTCGCGGAGGTACTCCCGAAACGCGCGCGGCCCCCGAGGGGTACCCTCGGAGGCCGTGTGCGGTGGGCTGCCGGCGGTCAGTCGTTGGCGGGGCGGACGCGGCGCCGGCGGCGGATCCACAGGCTCAGCCCGAGGATGAGGCCGAGGCCCGCGCCGCCGAGCGGCGCGTTCGAGCCGGCGCTGCCCGGGAGCGCGCAGCCGCAGCCGCCCGCCTTGTCGGGGTCCGGGATGCCCGCGGCGGGCCCGCCGTTGAGCTTGTCGACGTTGGTGCCGACGTTGCCCGCCTTGTCACGCACCTCGACCTCGACGCTCGAGCTCGCGCCGGGCAGGTCGACGTTCGAGCCGCCCGTCTGCGTCCACGCGGTCCACTCGCCGCCGGGCTCACGCGTGCGGTACTCGAGCTCCGAGTCGGGCGTGAGCACGTCGCTCGCCACCATGTGCACGCCCGTCGCGGTCGGCGTCAGGCGCAGCCGCGGCGGCAGGGCGTCGATGACGACGGTCGCCTCCGCGGGCGTGTGATCGATGCTCGAGACGTCGCCCGCGACGCGCGCCCGGACCCGCAGCTTGTGCGGGAGCTGCAGGACGAAGAGCGGGCTCGTGATGACGGGGTCGGCGTCGGTCGACCAGGGCGACCACGCCTCGCCGTCGACGCGGTAGCTGTACTCGAAGGTCGCGCCCTCGGGGCCCGCCGCCTCGAAGTGGACCTGCACGCGCGGCAGCTTCGTCCGGTCGAGGCTCTTCGTGGTGATGGCCTCGGACGACGGAATGATCACGGGCCCGACCGCCATCTTCGTGTCGACCTGCGCACGCGACTTCTGCCCGGGGACGCTGAGCTTCGGGAAGATCCCGATGAAGCTCTGGTCGCCCTGGTGGACGGTCTGGATGCCGTTCTCCGGGAGGCTGATGCCGATCGGCAGCGCGCTCCCGACCAGCTCGCCGACGCTGATCGTCGGGATGAGCCCACCGGCGACCGCCGGCAGCGCGCCGAAGACGAGCGCGAAGTCCGACGCGCGCGGGACGGTCGGCAGGAAGCCGGAGTCCTTGACGTCGGCGTTGGCGACCGTGACGCCGGCGATGGTCGGCGTGATCGCGCCGGTCTCGTCGACGGTGAGGTTCAGCCCGATCGCCAGGTCCGAGCGGTACGTGAAGACGTACACGTAGCGCTGGTGCGACCAGATGTAGAAGTCGAGCGAGAGCGCCTTCATCTCGATCTTGAGCATCGCGTCCTGGAACCCGACCTTGTCGTCCAGGGTGAGCACCGGCGGCGCACCCGGACGCATGACGATGCCGAGCGGCGCCGTCGGGTACGGGAAGATCGCCGGGTTCCAGGAGTTACCGAAGGCGGGCAGGATGCCGAAGAGCGAGGTGGAGATCATCTGCTCGAGGTCGGTGGTCGCCTGGATGCAGAGCGCACCCGAGTCGAAGAGCTGGTACAGGGCGTAGTTCACGAACGCCGTCGAGATGCCGACGTTGATGTGCGCGTCGTCGCTCGCCCCGCGGAACGCGTCGGCCGGGATGGGCTGCGGCAGCGGCGGCGGGTCGAGCTGCGGCACGCAGTCGTTGTGCTTGACGTTCTGCACGCCGTTGTAGAAGTCGAGGTTCAGGCCGTTGTTCGCTTCGGTCGGACCGGCGTGCATCTCACCCTGCATCGCGAAGAGCACGTCGAGCGCGGCCGTCGAGCCGGGCACGAAGGTCGCGAGCGCCTTGCCGAAGTTCACGCGCGCCTCGAGGCCGAGCAGCAGCGGGACGCACTGGCTCTCGTCGCCGTCGTTGACGCACTTGTTGTCCTTCGGGTGGCTGCCCGTCGGACAGAACTGCTGGGTCGGGTCGAGCGGGTTCGCCGTCGGCGGCTGGCACAGGTTCGCGACCGTCTCTTTGACCTGCGGCAGGACCTCGTTGACCAGGTCGTCGGCGAGGTCTTCCTTCGAGGTGTTGAAGATGCCCTTGAAGATGTCGATGCCCGCGCCGCACAGGCCCGTGAGCTGGATGTCCTCGAAGTCGAGGGCGCCGGGGTCGAACGCGATGTTCTCGAGGTTGAGCTTCGCGTAGCCCGCGCGTGGACCCGGGGGCCCGTTAACGGTGTCGACCGTCGCGGAGATAGTGACCTCCTTCGACGCGCCCCGCTCGGTGTCGTAGCCGATGTCGCAGCTCGGCACGAGCGGGGTGCCTCTCAAATGCCACTTGGCCGCGCCGCGGCTCGCCACGAGGTCCTTCGCCTTCGGATCGATGCTGTAGACGTTGAACGTGATCTTGACCGTCAGCCGATCCGGGCTCCCGTTCATCACGGGGAGCAGCTCGAGGTTCTTGACGACCAGCTCCGCGTAGCAGCTCGGCTTGCCGTTGTTCAGCTCACAGAGGTTGGCCTTGCCGACCTTCGCGTCGATGTCCTTCTGTGGAGGGATCGGGATGTAGTAGCCCGGGTCCGGGACGCCGTCGCCGTTGATGTCCGGCTTGCCGTCGACCATGGGCACGTCCGAGACGCCGTCCCCGTTGACGTCGTAGAGGGTGCCGCTGAGCGCACCCCACACGGCGTCGAGGATGCCCTTGCGCTGCTGCTCGATGAAGTCGATGCCCGACGACGTCAGCCGGAGCTGCACCGCGTTCTGCACGCGCTTCGCCGGGTCGAAGCCGCCCGCGATGGGGCCGACCTCGCAGCCCTCACAGCTCTCACAGCTCGCGCAGCTCGAGCAGCTCGAGCAGCTCGAGCAGCTCTCGCAGCTCGCGCAGCCGTCGATGCAGCCGTTGAGCGTGTTCGCGACGCAGCCGCCGACGTCGCACCCGCCGCTGCACCCAGCGATGCTGAAGAGCGCGACGACGCAAACGACGACGACGGGGACCAATCGACGGTACGGGATCATGGGGGCTCCGGGGGACACACACCGTGGGGCCACGCCGCGTGCGGCGGCGTAACACATGGATTTCAGACGTTTCGCGCGGGTTCGACCGACGCCTCGCGCGCCAGCGCGTGGAGTAACGCTGTACTTTTAGCACATCAGCGTAGACGAAGGCCAACGTTTTCGACACCGGCGGGCGGCGTTGTGAGCACGATACGCACGTGCGTCGCACGTCCGCGGTCAGGGGCTGCTACAGTCGCCGCATGACTGAGCTTCACGGATACTGGACCCCGGGCTTTACCAAGCTCTACGAGGCCGCCTTGAACGCCGATCCGGCCTTCCAGAAGGCGACCAAGTCGTTCAAGGGGACCTTTCTGTTCCGCGCGATGGACACGCCGTGGGGGACGGACGCCGAGACGACCTACGAGGTCGACCATGGAACGGTCGTCGCCAGCCCGTCGGTACGCCCCGCCCCCTGGGTCGAGATGCGCAACGCGCCCTTCGACAAGCACGCGCACTTTGCGCGGGCGACGGCACCGTTCGCGATCTGGGCGAAGCTCGACCGCGGCGAGATGAACGTCCTCGGCGCGCTCGCGTCGCCCGACTACCACATCGAAGGGCCGAAGCTGAAGATCGCCCGCGCGATCCCCGTCCTGAACGCCATGTCCGCCGTCTCGGCGCGCCTGCCGAAGCGCTACGCGTAGGCCCGTGGGCGCGGACGCCGAGCGCGCCGGCGGGTGCGGCGACGCGGCGCGGCCCGTCGTCGGCGTGTTCGTCGGGGGGGCGAGCCGGCGGATGGGCGGGCGCCCGAAGGGGCTGCTCTACGTCCCCGGGTCGACGACCCCCATCGTCGCGCACCTCGTCGCCGAGGCGTCCGCCGCGGGGCTCGACGCGGCGCTGGTGGGGCGGGCGGTCGACT
>JAGQJE010000380.1 GCA_020430775.1 Myxococcales bacterium | reverse complement strand
TGGCGCGGCCGCGCGCGGCGAACGCGAGGAAGTACTCGAGGATGTCGTTCACGACGGGGCACGGAACCAGCAGAAACAGGCTCATCGTGGTCGAGCGGGTGACCATGTAGGTCGGGCCGGGGATGCACATACGGGGGTCAGACATACCCACTCATCGACCCCGCCACCGCCCCGTTGCGCCGAATCCGCCCCCGGAGCGATTTTTTCGACCTTCACGCCACACAGGAAAAATCCATCACCGCGGCACCGCCGCCCCCGAGCGAACCTACCCTCGGAGGGATTTAAACCTCGGCGTTGGGCGAGGGTGGAAAGATCCGCGGTGGCTACGCCGCCCCCGAGCGAACCTACCCTCGGAGGGATTTAAACCTCGGCGTTGGGCGAGGGTGGAAAGATCCGCAGTGGCGCCGCCGGCGCCGAGCGAATGTACCCTCGGAGGGTTTTAGGCCTCGCGGTTCGGCGAGGGCGGAAAGATCCGCGGTGGCGCCGCCGCCCCGAGCGAATCTACCCTCGGAGGGATGTAAACTTGGCGGTCTTTCTGGGGCGGAAAGTTCTAGCGGCGATTGGTGGGTGGACGCGGTCGGGGGCGACTGGGGTCGTCGGACCGGCTGGGGTGCGTCTGCTCCGAGCGCGCCGGGCGCCCAACCGTCGCGGGGCGGTGCCGCGGCGGCGACAGTCGATAGCGGGGCACGGGATCGCGGTCCCGTGAGCAGCCCGGGACGGAGGCGACGCAGCGAGCCAGGCGCGCGGGCCGCTCGTCCGGGACGCGGTTGGCGAGGTATGCGTCTTCCGCCGCGGCGGCGTCGGGGGCGCCGAGCCGGCGCAGGGCGAGCGCCTGGCTGCGGAGCAGAGCCGGGTCGCGGGGCGAGAGGGCGAGGCCACCCCGTGCCGCGGCGAGTGACGCGGCCTCCTCCCCGCTGCTCCCGAGCGCACGCGCGAGATCGGCGAACGCCCCAGCGTCTTGCGGACTGGCGCGGGCGACGCGCGCGTAGGCCTCGCGAGCTCGCGGCCACTCCCACACCGCGGCGTAGGCGTCGCCCTCGATTCGGTCGAGCGCGGGCGCGCCGTGACCGAGCGCCGCGCGGGCGCTCTCGACCGCGGCGATGGCTTCGTCGACCCGCCCCTCTCGCGCGGCGACCTTCGCGCGGAGCGCCTCGAGGCGCGCGCGCCACGTGCGCGACGCACCATCGGAGCCGCCCTCGACCAGCGCGAGCGCACGCGCGAGACTCGGCCGCGCCTCGTCGAGGTGCTCCTGGGTCTGGTGGGACAGGCCGAGCGCGTGGTCGTAGAGCCGCTCGAGCGGCGGCGCCGCGGCGTCGCCCTCCGCGTGGTGGCGCGTCGCGGCCGGCCCGAGCCAGACGACCGCGCGGGCCACCTCGACGATGGGTTGCGCCGGGCACGGGTCGATGGGCGGGGCGCCGCGGGCT
>JAGQJE010000379.1 GCA_020430775.1 Myxococcales bacterium | reverse complement strand
GGCAGCGTCGCCGCCGCCGAGGGCGCCGATGGCCGGCGCATCGTCGCGTGCGCCGCCCCGTACGGCACGCGCGCCGCGCTCGAGCTGCTCGACAGCGACCGCGCCTTGCCCGACCACGCCGTGCGCGTCCCGCTCGACGACCAGTTCCTCGTCGCGGCGGCTACGCCCGCCGAGCGACGCGCGTCCGCGCGGCTTCACCTGCGCAGCCTGATCAAGCCTACCTCCGGGGCTTTCGAGCGCTTCTACATGCGGCCGATCTCGCTCCGCATCACGCGCCTGCTGATGCGCACGCGCGTCACTCCGAACGCCGTGTCGTGGGCGACGCTCGCGCTCGCGTTCATCTCGGCGGGCCTCGTGGCGTCGCCGTCTCGCGGCGCCGTCGTCGCGGGCGGGCTCCTGCACATGTTCATGCGGGTAGTCGACTGCGTCGACGGCGAGCTCGCGCGCCTCCGGTACCAGGGCAGCACCTTCGGGGCCTGGCTCGACACGGTCGGCGACGGCATCGGCATCGCGGCGTTCATCGCGGGCGTCACGGTCCAGGTCGCGGTGGTGCAAGGGCATCCCGAGCTGCTGTGGGTGGGACTGCTCGGCGTGGCCGCGTGGCTCTTCGTGCAGGCCGTCCAGGTCGCAGCCGCCCTGACGACGGGCGCCGCCGGCACCTTTCAGGTGATCGAGTGGGGGCATCGGAAACCCACGGGGGACCGCTCGCTCGTCGAGCGCGTGACCGGCTCGCTCGAGCTGCTGCTCCGCATCGACGCCCTCTCGACGTACTACGGCCTCGCCGTGATCTTGGGCGCCTATCGCACCCTCTTGGTGGCGCACACCACGCTCACCGTCCTCGCGGCGGGCTACTTCGGGCGCCAGCTCCTCCGGCTTCGAGCGGCGCGCGCTTAGTGTCAGCGCGCCACGCCGGCAAGTGTGGCGCACGCTCACAATGCTGTGGCAAGAGGCTCACGCGGAGCGGCGCAGCGACGGCGATGCGCAGCGGGAGGGCGCGCAGGGAGAGCGGCAATTTGGCACCGCGGTAGCGCCGCCTGCGCTGGTAGTGTAGGCATCGGCCCACCTGCCGAAGGCCTATGACCGAACCCGAGGGCGCCAAACCGACCGCGACCCGCTCGAGCGCACCTCCCGCTCCGAGCGGCGCGCACGCGATCGCGGCGCGCTTTCGGGCCCTCCTTGGCCGGGGTCAGCCGCCGCTTCAGCTCGAGCTCCTCGGGCGCACACTGCTGCACGCCGCCCTCGTGGGGGTCGCGGTCGGCGTCATCATCTCGGCGCTCTTCTGGGCGCTCGAAGGCACCGAGCGGCTGACCCTCGAGGCGGTGGCGGGCTACCACCCGCTGCGCGCGGGTGGAGAGTCGGTCATCTCGCCCATCGAGGGGCAGCCCTTTCGGTTTTGGCTGCTGTGGATCGTGCTGGGCGTCGGCGGGCTCGGCTGCGGCATCGTCTCGACGCGCTTCGCCCCCGAGACGGCGTACGGCGGCAGCAACACGATCATCGAGGACTTCCACCGCCGGCAGGGGATCGTCCGGCGGCGGGTCCCGAGCGTGAAGATGCTGACGGCCGTGTTCA
Organism: Myxococcales bacterium; assembly: GCA_020430775.1. GTDB lineage: Bacteria > Myxococcota_A > Polyangia > Polyangiales > Houyiibacteriaceae > JAGQJE01. The sequence goes on along the minus strand of JAGQJE010000379.1, from coordinate 4,092 downwards.
CGCTCGGGTTCGGAGGCTCCGGCGGCCGCGAGGGCCCGACGATGCAGATCGGCGGCGCCGTGGGCGCGCTCGTCGGGCGCTACCTGCGCGTCACCGATCGCGAGCGGCGCATCCTGCTGGTGGCCGGCCTCGGCGCCGGGATGGCCGCCATCTTCCGCACGCCGCTCGGGGCGGCGCTGCTCGCGGTCGAGATCATGTACCGCGACGACTTCGAGTCGGACGCGCTCATCCCCTCCGTGCTCGCGAGCGTCATCTCCTACTCGGTCTTCATCTCGTTCTTCGGCGAGCGCACGCTCTTCACGCACAAGGCGTCGTACGCGTTCGAGCCGACCCAGCTCCCGCTCTTCGCGCTGATGGCGGTGTTGGCCTGCGCGGTCGGCCTGCTCTTTCTGAGCGCCCTGCACACGAGCGAGCGCCTCTTCGACAAGCTCCCCGTCCCGCGGTGGCTCCGGCCGGCCGTGGGCATGGTGATGCTCGGGATGATGATCACCCCGTTCATCCTCATGTCGGAGAAGCTGACCGGCATCGAGGGACAGGGCCTCGGCGTCCTCGGCGGCGGCTACGGCGCGGCGCAGATCGCCTTGAGCGGCGCGAGCTGGTTTCCCTCGGGGTGGGACGGCGTGCAGCTCCTGCTCCTGCTCTGCGGGCTCAAGATCGTCGGCACGGCGCTCACGATCGGCTCCGGCGGCAGCGCGGGCGACTTCGCACCGGGCATCGTCATCGGCGGCCTCTTCGGCGGCGCGTTCGGGCTCGCCGCCCAGATCCTGCTGCCACACGCAGGCATCGAGCCGGGGGCGTTCGCGCTCGTCGGCATGGGCACCATGTACGGCGGCGTCGCGCACGTACCGATCGCTTCGCTCGTCATGGTCTGTGAGCTCGTGGGGAGCTACGACCTGCTCGTCCCGCTGATGCTCACGGAGGGCATCGCGTTCATCGTGCTGCGCCATCACTCGCTCTACCCGGCCCAGGTGTTCACGAAGCGCGACTCGCCGGCGCACCGCGACGAGCTGATCCTCGACGTGCTCAAGGAGATCCGGGCCGGCGACGTCGTGGTGCCCAACCGCGAGCTCGTGCGCTTCCAGCGCAACACCCCCGCGAGCGAGGTCATCGCGGCGATGGCGCGCTCCGACTGGCAGGACGCGTTCCCAGTCCTCGACGGCGACGGCTCCCTCGCGGGCATCATCAGCGCCGAGGTGCTGCGCGTGCTGAGCGCCGATCCCACGCTCAACGAGTTCGCGCTGGCCGACGACATGATGACGGCGCCGGTGTCGGTGCGGATCGGCGCAGACCTCCACCAGGTGCTCGACGTCATGCTCCAGCACGGGATGCGCGAGGTGCTCGTCGTCGACGACTCCGGACGTATCGTCGGCGTCCTCGACGAGGCGGAGATCACGCACGCCTACACGAACGCGACCGCAGCGAGCGGCGTCGCTTGACACCCGCCCCGCCGCTTTGCCCCCCTCGGGCGCGCGCTCAGTGCCCGAGCGCCAGGACGAGCCCGACGACGATCCCCGCTGCGACGAGCGCGAGCCCCCAGAACCACACGCTCTTCGGGAGGGCGTATGACGGCCGAGGCACCGCCGGCGGCAACGACGTCGCGTGGATCGGCGGCGGGGCATCCACGACATCCGCGTCGTCCGTCGCGATCGACGCGCCTGGACCCGTCGCCGGCTCGAGGGCGGCCGGCCGCGCTGTCTCGAGCGCGCGCTCGATCGACGCGACCGGCGTCTCAGCCCACTTGTCGACGTCGCCATCGAGTCCGACCGCCGTGAGCAGCGCGGCCGCAAACTCCGTCGTGGTCGAAAAACGCGCCGTCTTGTCCTTCGCGAGCGCCCGCAGGACGACCTGCTCGAACGGACCGGCCAGCTCCGCGCGGACGGTGCCGATGGGCGCTGGGTCCTTTTGCACGATGTTCGTGAGGATCTGCGCGATGCCGGACCCCTCGAACGCGACGTCACCGGTCGCCATCTCGTGCACGATGGCCCCGAGCGCGAACACGTCGGTCCGCTGGTCGACGTCGGTCTTACCCATCGCCTGCTCGGGGGACATGTAGTACGGCGACCCAAGCGTGGTGCCGAGCGCGGTGAGCTTCGGCCCCGTGTCGAGCTGGAGCTTCACGGAGCCGAAGTCGAGCAGCTTGACGACGTCTCCCTCGTCCGACCGGCACAGGAAGACGTTGTCTGGCTTGAGGTCGCGGTGGACGACGCCGAACGAGTGCGCGTGCGCGAGCGCGCCTGCGACCTGGCAGGTGATGCGCAGCAGGCGCGCGAGCGCAAAGGGCGCGTCCCTGTCGAGCGCGAGGCTCAGCTCTTCCCCGTCGAGGTACTCCATCGTCAGGTAGCGGGAGCCGTCCTCGGTCGGGCCGTGGTCGATGACGTCGACGACGTGCGGGTGGTCGAGCTCCTTCGCGGTGGTGTACTCGCGCGCGAAGCGCTCCACGGCGACCTTGTCCTTCGCGACGTTGGCGTGCAGCACCTTCACGGCCATGCGCCGCTTGGATTGCTTGTGGCGCGCCTCGTAGACGCGGCCCATGGCGCCGTCGGCGACGTGCGCGACGAGGACGTACTCGCCGAGCTGGTCGCCGAGGCGCGGATCGAAGTGCTCCGGATCCTGCTCCTCGATCGTGATGGTGCCGTCGTGCCCACAGAAAAACACGCTATCGGGGAAGCGGGTCCCGCACTGAGGGCATGCACGAGTCACGGAGCGCAGATCATATGAACCTCGCCGGGGCGGGGCAAACCAATGCGGTGTCCCCGCGCGGACACGAGCCCTATCCGCTCAGAATCACCAAAGAAACCAGCGATCGAGGCTTGGATCGAATGTGAGGGTGAGCTCCTCGTCGTCCGCGATCCGCACGCGAAAGCGGACGAGGCGGCCCCCCGCGGCGCCGCCCGCCTCGTCCCAGCGCCCGAGGACGGCGCGGATCGGCCACCAGCGGGCGTCGAGCTCGAACGCGCTCGGCGCGTAGTCCCAGCCGACCGCGGCGCGGGTCTGCACGGTGAGCGGCTCGCCGCGATACGCGAGGAACGCCGGCTCCCGGCCCGCCTCGGCGCGCAGCGCATCGACCGCGTCGCCGACGAGACGATCGACGCGCGCGTCGCACGCGCCCTCGTCCGCCGCATCGAGTGAGACGGCGACCACCAGGTCTCCACGGACGCGCGCGACGAGCAGCGTGCCGCCCTCCGTCGCGAGGTCGAGCCGCGTGAGCTCGCCCGCCTTCATGCGCCGCGCAGACTCCCGCACGTCGGCGAACGCCGTCCGGAGCTGCGCGCCCAGCACCTTCGCCGCGAAGGGGTCGCCCCTCGCGCAGTAGTCGATGCACTCGCCCTCGCCGTCCACGAAGGTGGCGGCGCGGATCTCCGGCGCCGCTCGGAGCAGATCGCGCAGGACCCAACAGAACGCCGACTCTCTGTCGCCGCCTCGCAGCTCGTCCGGCAGCGGCGTCGCTCTGCTACTGGACGGACGCTCCACCAGTCGCGGGCTCCTGCCAGTGCATCTTCGCGAGCGCGTCGATCGCGTCCTGGTTGCGGACCACCTTCGTGCTTCGCCGAAGCCGATCGGTCTCGGCGCCCAACCACTTGCGCATCGCTTCGGTCTGCAGCGCGCGCGAGATCTCGTCGTGCACCTCGGCGAGCGTCTGATCGTGCGCGGGCTCGATGCCGACGACCCAGATCGCCGCCCAGCCGCTGGTCGTCTCGACGGGATGAGGGATCGGGCCGGTCTGGTCCGCGTCGAACACCGCCGTGCGGACAGCGCTGTCGCCGATCCCGCTCTCGGTCACCTCGTCGTGCATCCGGCCGCGCACGCTGAACAGCTCGTTCGACGACGACCCGTGGTTGCCCGAGAGACCGTACTCAGAGAGGACCTCGTCCGGGCTCGGTGCCTCGTTCATCTGAGCGATGACGTGCTCGGCGAAGGCCTTGGCGGCGGCGTCCGCTCGAGCCGCCTCCGCCGCTGGGGCGGTGCCAGCGTCGCTGTCCCCCGAGGGCGGTCCGGCGTCCGCAGGTCCCGCGTCCGCAGCGCTCGCATCGCCCACGCGGCCCGGCACTCCGGCGTCCGCGCCGCCCGACACCCCGCCGCCCGCGGCGCCCG
>JAGQJE010000378.1 GCA_020430775.1 Myxococcales bacterium | reverse complement strand
GCACTCCGACGGCCACCTCGGCATCCGAAGCGGAGGCGCCGCCGAGGCGCCGACCCGCGGGGAGGGAGCCGGCGACGTAGTCGCCGGGAGGGGTCGCGTGACCCCTCGTCGAGCCCAGCCAGACCACTGCTAGAGGTGCGGAAGAGAGGACTCGAACCTCCACGGGTTTTACCCCACTAGATCCTTAGTCTAGCGCGTCTGCCAATTCCGCCACTTCCGCGTGGGCGCCGGAACCTTATCGGCGGCGGGGGCCTTGTCAAGGCCGTTTCGGGGCGCGGAGCCCGCGCAGCAGGTCACCCGCCCGGCGCGCCACGAGCCCCGGCGCGGACGTCACGAGGCCGCGCAGATCCCACGTCTCTGCGCGAGCTTGCACGGACATGACCTCGGTCAGCCCGAGCACGAGCGCGAGGTGGCCGAGCGCTCCGTGCTCCTCGATGTCCCCGCGGCGAGTCGCCGCGATCATCGCGCGGGTGCCATCACCGCGCGGATCCGGCAGCCCCTTCGGGCCGAGCTCCACCAGCGACATCTGCATCAGCGTCTCACTGCGCGTCCGCACGACGACGTCCGGGACCCCGACCGTGCCCGCCCCCACCTCGACGCGGCCGCGGTCGAAGCGCAGCGTCACGGCGCCCCCGCCGGCCGTGGTGGCGAGGTCGGTGGCGATGAGCGTCACCCGCCCGGCCATGGTCGCGACCCGCGCGCGCTTGTCCGGGTGGTCGTCGAGGTTCTGCCTCAGCAGCTTCGCGAGCATGGTCGCGAGGCCGCTCTGCTCGGCCCCGGGCGCTAGCTGAATCAACGGCTCCACGCTCGCTCCCCTCTCGCGCTCCCGGACTTCGGCCGAAGGGTCCGCCGCGCTACGCGATGAACTCGGTCGGCACGGACTTCGCGCTCGCGACGAGCTGCCGGGACGACTCGACGAAGCGGATCATCGTCGGCAGGTGGCCCTTCACGAGGTCCAACGTGCCCTGCATCATGGCCTGGATCGGGTCCACGCGGCCCTCGATGACGTCTCGCCAGGCGGCGTAGCTCGCGACGACGATGAAGGGCGCGTCCTCGACGCCCGCGCGCCCCTCCGGCACGTAGCGGGTCCCGTGGCAGCGCCCCTCGCTCACGTCGAGCACCATGCCGACCTCGTGATCGAGCCCGATGGAAGGGTCCGCCGTGACGACGAACGCGACGGGCCCGAACGTCCACGGCTTGCCGGCGACGGCGTAGGCCGGGTTCGCGTTGACGGCGTCCTTATACGCAGCGGTCCACGCCTCGGATGGAAAGAGAAAGGCCACGGCTCGCGCTCCCAGGGATAGAGCCGCCGACGCTACCGCGCGAGCCCCACCCCGGCAACGCCCGGCTCACACACCTCCTCCCCACGCCCGCCCCCGCACCCGAACCCAACCGGCGCCCGTCCCCGACCCCGATCTCGATCCCGCTCCCGATTCGTGGGAAGCAACTCGATGTCGACGGGAGGCACCACAACATATCGTGGCCACCGACCGTCGTCGACCACATCATGTAGTGGGCCGTAGCCGGCCTGAGGAGTTGCTTCCCACG
>JAGQJE010000377.1 GCA_020430775.1 Myxococcales bacterium | reverse complement strand
GTCGTGATCCGCCCATGCAGATCATCATACGCGAAGTGCACCGGCGCGAAGCCGCTGGCCGCGATCGTCGCTACGCGTCCGTCCTGGCCGAGCGTGGTCTTGATCACGCGACCGGCCGGCGTAGTGGTCGTCCAGGTTTTCGTCGCGAGGTCCCACGCGCGCACGGTGTCGCCGGTCGGGCCGGTGAGCGTCTCGGTGTAGGTGTCGAGGCGCGGCACGCCCGCGGAAGACAGCGTGCCGGTGGTCGCGGTCGAGGCGCGTGTGACCGAGAGGTTGTGCTTCGAGGGCAGCGTGATGGTGCGCGAGGTGACGCCGGAGCCCACCAGCGGGTCGGGCCCGAGGCGCGTCGTGACGAGGGTGCCGTCCGGCAGGTAAGCGACCTCGCCCTCGCGGGTGACGTCGCGGACGTACGCGGTGCCGTCGGGGCTCACCACTTCGCGTCGCGTCACGCCGTGCGCGTCCGTCGACGGCGGCGCCTGGAGCGAGGAGCCGATGACCTGGCCCTCGTGCGGTCCCTTGAACCGCTCGATGCGGAAGGTCGTCATCCGGCCCGCGGCGCTCTTCTTGTCGACCTTGTACAGCGCGTGCCGGCCAAGCTTCTGGAAGTCGACCGTCCCTTGCTCGGTCGCCGTGGCGACGGTCACCGGGTCGACGATGATCTCGGGCGGCGTGAGCGTGAGCGTCTGCGTGCCAGCCTCGTCGCTCCCAACGTCGCGGGCGTCGGTGCGAACACGGCCGCGCGCGTCGTACTGGAACCTGTACCCGCGACCGAGCCGGTCAGTCTTGCTCTTCAAGAGCCCGGGTGGGTCGTCGCCCGACGCCGCCTCGTCGTAGCTGAGCGCGGTCGTCTGTCCTGCCGGGTCGACGATGCGGTCGGCGTAGCCGTCGCCGTCGTCGTCATGAAGGGTCGTCTGCTCGCCGAACGGCGCGGTGAGCGTGACCGTCTGCCCGTCGGCGCTTCGCGCAACGAGCGTGGTGTTGCCCTTGTCGTCGACGATGCGCGCGAGCTGGCCTGCGCCGTCGTACTCGAAGCGCTCGATGAGCGCGCCGCTGTACAGGTCGTAGCGCGCGAGCTCTTGACCCCGCGCGTTCACCTCGTAGCGCGCGGCGCGCGCCGGGTCGGACACGAAGGACGCCCCTTCGTCCGAGCCATCGCCTGCCGTGGCCGCCACAGCCGCAGGCCGCCAGCGGAGCAGCGCCGGGTGTCCTTGCTGGACGCTCCAGCCGAGGGGGGCGTCGTTCACGAGGAGGTAGAACGACCCGTCCGGTGCGGCCTTGATGCGGCCAACGAGGTCGGTGAGGCAGCGCGACGTCGCCGCCCCCGATGCGATCAGCAGGTTGCCGCAGTGCGTCCCGTTGCCCGCGAGGGCGAAGAGCCGCTCGCCAGGCTCTTCGCGCATCAGCCGTCGCGACCACGCAAAGAGCAGCCGCCCCTGCATGTCGTAGCCGATGCCATAGTCGCTCGACCAACCTTCGGCAGAGTTCGAGTACTGCGCGGTGGTGCGACCGTCGCCTTCGTACCACGTGGGGTTCGCGCTGCCCGCGAAGGGGAGCTTGAGCAGCGGCTCCTCGCGGTCCCCGGGCAGGAGCGTCTTGAACAGCACGTGGCTGCGGTCGTACAGGCTGCGCTCGATGACCCGCCCCTCGGGGGAGAGGGCGATGCGGACCGGATGATCGATATGCGGGTACTGGTACAGCGTGTGCATGGCGCCAGGATCGTTTGCATCGCTGTGCGTGATGTAGCGGATGCGCGAGTGGTACATGTCTGCGATGTAGAGCACCCCGTCGCGTGCGAGCGCGATGTCTGAGATGCCCCCGAAGTGCGCATCGCGCGGGTCGCCGCGCTGCGGCTCGTGTCCCTCGGGTACCACGATGGTGGCGTCACCGACCTCGAAGTCGCTCTCGTCGGGCGAATGAGCGGAGGCAACCGTGATGCCGGCGGCGAACGCCTCGTCGCTGTACTGTTGGCCCGCGATGCGCAGCAGCCGCCCGGTGGCGTCGACCTTCCAGACGACGCCGGGCTCTGGCTGCACGAAGTACACCTCGCCAGACGGCGAGACGAGGAGCGACGTCGGCGTGGGGATGGCCACCTGGGTCGCGAGGGCGCCGCTCTCGTCGTACGCGGCGAACTCGTCCGGCGCGAGCCCATCGACCCAGTCCACCGGCGGAACGGCGGCGCCCGCGATGCGCTGCACCGCGTGGGTGTCGGGGTCGACGCGGTAGATCACGCCCCTCCACGTCGTGTCCCCGAAGCCTAGGTAGAGCGCGCCGTCGGGGGCCACCGTCATCGCGCTGACCGCGCCCCCGATGTCGGCGAGCGGCGTCCCGTCCGGCACGAAGGGCACGCCAACCGTCGAGTCGAAGACCGGCTCGAGGATCCCGACGCTGAGCTGCGTCTTCGAGCCATCCCCGCGGTAGAGCGTCCGGTTCGGGAGGTCGTATCCGACGCGCGAGCTCATCGTCAGCCCCAGCAGCCCCTGCTGCGAGGCGTTCCACGTGCCCACCATGAAGTCGCTATCGCTGCAGACGGTGTAGTAGCCGCCCTCCCGGTCGACCGAGAAGCGCACATCGTCCGGGGCGCTCCACACGGAGAAGGCAGGCACAGGACCCACGGCGCTCGGCCCGCCCGTGCCAGTGCCGCTGCTGCCGCTGCCCCAGCCGCTACCAGCTACGTTCGGCGATCGTTCGATCGGGATGGTGTACTTGAGACAGGTCTTGGCGCGCGCAAGAACTGGGGCGTTCACTTGCCGGTCGGTGGAGTCTCGGCCATCCCAGCGCATGGAACCGTATAGCCACGCATCGGTGTTCGAGACATCGAGCGCGTCGGTGCAGCCCTCGTCGTCTCCGTCTCGGACGCCGCCTTCCTTGTCCCACAGGTTGCAGTAGCGTCGCCCCGCGAGGTCCACCGTGACGTCGCGGCCGATGAGGTGGGCGTAGTGCGGGTCGCCGCTGTGGTCGTTCGGGTAGAGGTACTGCACGGGGAAGCGCTTTTGGAACGCGCCGACGCGGCCTGGGACCCGGTCGCTCTGGTAGTGCAGGTAGCTGCCGGTGCCGGCGAGTTCGAAGTCCTCGCCGAGCGTCTGGTTTTCGCAGTAGAGGATCGAGCCCGACGCGCAGGTCGGATCGTCGACGTTCGGGTCATCCGGGTCGGGGCTCGGCGGCGCGTCGTCATCTTTGCCGGGCCCGTCCCCGCCCCCGTCGCTGGTGTCCGAGCCGAAGTTGAAGTCGAAGGGGGTGAAGTGCTTCACCGGGACGCGCCAGAGGGTTTCGCCGGGGGTGTAGAGGGTGGCGACTTTGGTGCGCTCAGCGTCGGTGACGCCGAAGGCGGCGAGGACGGTGGCGTCCTCGGGGGTGCCGTCGCCGTCGAAGTCGAGCTCGGCGCGGCCCTCGGCGTCGACGCCGGTGAACGCGATGACGGCGCCGTTGTCGGTCGGGATCCAGGCGGCGCGGTCGCGGTCGTACCAGCCGCTCGGCACGATGACGCCGACCGGGGCGCCGATGAAGTTTTCGAGGTAGACGGCGACCGGCTGGTTGAAGTCGACGCGCTTGGCGCCGGCGGCCTCGGCCTCGTCGACGGTGAGCTCGACGGCGTAGGTATAGGCGATCTGCTCGGGCATGATGCCGGGCATCGCGTCGGGGCCGTCCGCGCCGACGGTGAGCTCGGTCGCGCGGATGTGGACGTCCCCGGGGAGCGCCGCGGTGCTGCCGTCCGCAAGCGTCATCGTCGCGGTGGTGCCCTCGGCGAAGAGCAGCGTCGCCTGGCGTGGGCCGGTGCCGTCCTGCTCCACCGAGCCGCGCGCGACCTGCACGCCCGTCGAGGCGTTGTCGCCGAGGTGCACTTCGGTCGCGGCCGCGTCGAGCGCGGTCATGGCGACCGCGGCGGCGAAGGTGCTCTTCTGCCACTCGGTGGCCACGCGGCGCTGCACCTCGAGGTAGCCCGGCTTCGTAAAGCGCAGCACGATCGACCCGCCGCCGTTGACGAGCAGGTCGTAGCGGCCGCGCGCGTCGGTGAGCGTGTAGCCGACGCCCGGGGCGCCGAGCACCTCGACGCGCACGCCGGAGAGCCCGCCGCTCTGCCCGCGCGTGCGGACCGCGCCGTACAGGTGGGTGAGGCGGCGCGGCGTGAGCGCGCCCGGGGCGACGCCGAGCTGCGCCGGGTCGGGCCCGTCGGTGAGGAAGCCCCACTGCTCGGCGAAGGGCGGGACGCCCGGGCCGAGCGGCGCGTCTTGCGCTGCGACCTCGATCGGGGCGCGCGCCTTGGTCCGGAGGGTCGTGGCGAGCTGGGCCGCTGTGACCTGGCCGGCCGCGTCGAACGCCTCGACCGAGAAGCGATACCCCGTCTCGGGCTCGAGCCCCGTCGCGCGGACGGTCACGTACGCGCCGGGCGCCCCCGCGGGGACCGCCCGCCAGAGCGCACCGTCGCGGTAGACGCGGTAGCCGGCGACGCCGTGGT
>JAGQJE010000376.1 GCA_020430775.1 Myxococcales bacterium | reverse complement strand
CGTCCGTCCTGGCCGAGCGTGGTCTTGATCACGCGACCGGCGGGGGTGGTGGTCGTCCAGGTGTTCGTCGCGAGGTCCCACGCGCGCACGGTGTCGCCGGTCGGGCCGCTGAGCGTCTCGGTGTAGGACTCGAAGCGCGGCACGCCGTCCGTCGATGGAGCGCCCGCGGTAGCGCTTGGGCTCCGCGTCACTGAGAGGGTCAGGCCCGAGGGCAGCTTTATCGTGCTCGAGGTGACGCCGGTGCCAGTCAGCGGGTCGGCGCCGAGGTGCGTCGTGACGAGGGTGCCGTCCGGCATGTAGGCGACCTCGCCCTCCCGGGTGACGTCCCGTACGTACGCGGTGCCGTCGGGGGCCACTGTTTCGCGACGGGTCACCGCGTCGGCGTCCGTCGCGGGAGGCAACGGAAGCGCGGATGCGATCAGCTCGCTCTCGTGTGGTCCCTCGAACTGCTCGATGCGGAAGGTGGTCGTGCGGCCCGCGGCGCTTCGTTTGGCGACCTCGTACAGTGAGTGTCGGCCGAGCTTCTGGAAGTCGACCGTCCCCTGCCCGGTCGCGCTCGCGACGGTCACCGGGTCAACTACGATGTGGGGCGGCGTGAGTGTTAGCGTCTGCGTGCCTCCGGTCACCGCCCTGGAGTCGGTGCGAACGCGCCCGAGCGTGTCGTACTGAAAACTGTACCCGCGACCGAGCCGGTCGCTCATCGTCGCGAGTAGCCCCGGCGGGTCCTCGCCCGACGGCGCGTCGTCGTACGTCAGCGCCGTCGTTCCCCCGGCGGGGTCGACGATGCTATCGGCGTAGCCGTCGCCGTTGCCGTCGTGGAGCGTCGTCCGCTCGCCGAAAGGCGCGGTCAGCGTGACCGTCTGCCCGGCGTCGCTTCGCGTAACGAGGGTGGTGTTGCCCTTGTCGTCAACGATGCGCACGAGCTTGCCCGCGCCGTCGTACTCGAAGCGCTCGATGAGCGCGCCGCTGTACAGGTCGTAGCGCGCGGTCTCCTGGCCGCGGGCGTTCACCTCGTATCGAGCGCCGCGCGTGGGGTCGCTGACGAAGTGGCGAAGCTCGCCCGTGCCTGCGCCGGCCTGGCCGCTCGACGCCGCCGCGACCGGAAGCCAGCGGTAGAGGACAGGACGTCCGAGGCTGGTGAAGCCGGTCGGCCCTCTGCCCGCGAGCAGATAGATCGAGCCATCGGGTGCCGGTGCGATCCTGCCGATGTGCTCGGTAAGAGACCGCGTGGTCGCGGCGCCGGGAGGCGTCGCGTGTCCGTTCGGGGCGCCACCGTCTCCAGCGAGGGCGAACAATCGCTCTCCCGGCTCTTCGCGCATCAGCCGCCGTGACCACATGAACAAGAGCCGTCCCTGCGCATCGAAGGCGATGCCGGAGTCAGTCGACCACGCCTCGCCCGCGTTGGCATACTGCGCGGTGGTGCGACCGTCGCCTTTATACCAGTTCGGGCTCGCCGTTCCGGCGAATGGAAGCTTGAGCAGCGGCTCGATTGCGTCGTCTGGATGATAGATCTGCATCGGCGCGCCGTACTCGCTCCTCACTACCATCGAGCCGTCAGGCCCGATGGCGAGTCGTATAGGCTTGTTGACAGTGGGGTACTTGAGCAGCGTTTGTACACGGAATGCGTCTGCTGTCTCATCGTACTTGAGGAAGCGAACCCTTGAGTGGTTGAAGTCGGCGATGTAGAGGACCCCGTCCTTTGCGAACGCGAGGTCGGCGATACCGCCAAAATGTGCCGTGAGCGGGTCGCCGCTTGTCGATTCGGAGGCGCCCTCGTCGCCGATCGCGTCCTCCGTCTCGTACGCGTCGTGGGAGGGGCCACCATCGGCGTCGAATCGAACGAAGTTCTGTACACCCGCGACGCGCTCGAGGTGACCGGAAGCGTCGACCTTCCACACGACGCCGCCGGGGCCGTCGGCGAAGTACAACTCGCCGGAAGGTGACACCGCGAGCGCGGTCGCTACTGGGATCGCGGTCGAGGTCGCCGATACGCCGCTGTCGTCGTAGAGCGGGGCCCGGTACGAACCGTGGTCGTACGTGACGTCGGTAAAGGCCGGGGTGTAGTCCCCACCGGCGACGCGCTGCAGCCGCTGTGTACCCGGGTCGACCCGGTAGATGACGCCGTCGTCTGCGGCGAACTCCACCTCACCAGGAGTGAGGTACTGATGTGTGTAGGCCAGGTAGAGTGCGCCGTCCGGGCCGACCGTGACGCCACTTATCTGACCGGTCGCGTCCGAGAGCAGCGTCCCGTCCGGCCACACAGGGCCCGGGGCGTTCTGCTGCCCGACGACCGTGTCGAGCGCGCCCACCGTCAGCTTCTGATTCGAGCCGTCCCCCCGGTACAGGGTCCGGTTCGGCGCGTCGTAGCCGACCCGCGTGCTCATCGTCAGGCCGAGCAACCCCTGTTGCGAGGCGTTCCAAAGGCCCACCATGAAGCGACTCTTTCGACACACAGTGTAGGTGCCACCCTCGCGTTCGACCGAGAACGTGACGTCGTCAGGCGCTCTCCATACCGAAAATGCACGCACTCGAACCGGGGCCGGTACGGCAACACCCTCGCCACCGCGTTTCGGCGTACTGGACCCTATGGCTGCGCTGGTGCCTGCGACGACCGTCCCCGTGGAAGGAGCAGCCATCGGAACCGGGTACTTGAGGCAGGTCGTCGCCTGCGCGGCGATAGGAGCATTGACGACGCGACCGGCGGAGTCTCGGCCGTCCCATCGCATGGCGGCGTATCGCCACGCGTTGGTCTCCGAGAGTTCGAGCGTGTCTGTGCAGCCCTCGTCGTCTCCGTCCTTGATACCCTCTGTCGCAGACCAGAGGTTGCAGTAGCGACGTCCCGCGAGGTCGACCGTGATGTCTCGCTCGGTGAGTCGGTCGTAGTGCGAGCTGCTGTCGCCGGGGTAGAGGTACTGCACGGGGAAGCGCTTCTCGAAGGCGCCGACGCGGCCAGGGACCCGGTCGCTCTGGTAGTGCAGGTAGCTGCCGGTGCCGGCGAGCTCGAAGTCCTCGCCGAGCGTCTGGTTTTCGCAGTAGAGGATCGATCCTGATGCGCAGTTCGGGTCGTCGACGGTCGGGTCGTCCGGACTTGGGTCGGGTGGCGCGTCGTCGTTCTCGGCATCGCCCTTGCTGCAATTGAAGTCGAAGGGGGTGAAGTGCTTCACCGGGACGCGCCAGAGGGTCTCGCCGGGGGTGTAGAGGGTGGCGACTTTGGTGCGCTCGGCGTCGGTGACGCCGAAGGCGGCGAGGACGGTGGCGTCCTCGGGGGTGCCGTCGCCGTCGAAGTCGAGTTCGGCGCGGCCTTCGGTGTCGATGGCGGTGAACGCGATGACGGCGCCGTTGTCGGTCGGGATCCAGGCGGCGCGGTCGCGGTCGTACCAGCCGCTCGGCATGATGACGCCGACCGGGGCGCCGATGAAGTTTTCGAGGTAGACGGCGACCGGCTGGTTGAAGTCGACGCGCTTGGCGCCGGCGGCCTCGGCTTCGTCGATGGTGAGCTTGACGGCGTAGGTGTAGGCGATCTGCTCGGGCATGATGCCCGGCATCGCGTCGGGGCCGTCGGCGCCGACGGTGAGCTCGGTCGCGCGGACGTGGACGTCGCCCGGCAGCGCGGCGGTGGTGCCGTCCGCAAGCGTCATCGTCGCGGTGGTGCCCTCGGCGAAGAGCAGCGTCGCCTGGCGTGGGCCGGTGCCGTCTTGCTCGACCGAGCCGCGCGCGACCTGGACGCCTGTCGAGGCGCCCGTGCCGAGGTGCACCTGGGTCGCGGCGGTGTCGAGCGGGGTCATCGCGACCGCCGCCGCGAAGGTGCTCTTCTGCCACTCGGTGGCCACGCGGCGCTGCACCTCGAGGTAGCCCGGCTTCGTAAAGCGCAGCACGACCGACCCGCCGCCGTTGACGAGCAGGTCGTAGCGGCCGCGCGCGTCGGTGAGCGTGTAGCCGACGCCCGGGGCGCCGAGGACCTCGACGCGCACGCCGGAGAGCCCGCCGCTCTGCCCGCGCGTGCGGACCGCGCCGTACAGGTGGGTGAGGCGGCGCGGCGTGAGGGCGTCCGGCTGTACGTCGAGCTGGACCGGGTCGGGGCCGTCGGTGAGAAAGCCCCACTGCTCGGTGAAAGGCGGGACGCCCGGGCCGAGCGGCGCGTCTTGCGCTGCGACCTCGATCGGGGCGCGCGCTTTGGTCCGGAGGGTCGTGGCGAGCTGGGCCGCTGTGACCTGGCCGGCCGCGTCGAACGCCTCGACCGAAAAGCGATACCCCGTCTCGGGCTCGAGCCCCGTCGCGCGGACGGTCACGTACGCGCCGGGCGCCCCCGCGGGGACCGCCCGCCAGAGCGCACCGTCGCGGTAGACGCGGTAGCCGGCGACGCCGTGGT
>JAGQJE010000061.1 GCA_020430775.1 Myxococcales bacterium | reverse complement strand
GAGCCGCGCGGGCCCCTCCGCCCAGCGCCGGCAGACCGGTACCGGACCCCGGGGCGCTCGGGTACGATATCCACAGCGGCGCGGCCCCGACCGCGTCGCAGCCCCGACCGAGCGCGATCCTTCATGTACGAGACCCCCGCCAGCACAGCCGTCGATGCGCCGCCGCCGGTGCGCCCGCACAACGTCGACTACTTCCGCTGCGACGTCGGGCGGCGGCTGCTCTTCGCGCTGCTGCCGCCGCTCATCCCCACGGTCGTCGGCGCGCTGATCGTGATGGGCGCGGCCATCCACGTCGAGGCGCGCGAGCCGTGGCGGGCGTACGCCACCCACCCGAGCATCGTGCTGACCGCGCCGCCGCCCGGCCACCCGGAGGCGCTCGACCCGACCACCGGCAAGCTCACGGCGCAGGAGCGCCTCGCCTTCAGCCTCGGCCTCGTGCTGATCATGCTCGGGCCGGTCTGGATGCTGCTCGCGCTGCGAGGGCTGATGGGCGACGACGACTTCGTGATGCTCAGGACCGATGGCCTCCAGTACCACTTCGGCGACGCGAACGGCGTCGTCGACTGGGACGACGTCGAGGCGGTCGTGTACGACGAGGGCGAGGGCGCGATCCGGCTCGAGCGCCGGCACGACGCGCCCTTCTTCCTCCGCCGGCGCTTCGCCGGCATCGATCCGCCCGCGCTCGCGAAGCGCATGGAGGAGGTCCGCCGCAAGGCGATCTGGCACCTCCTCCCCGCCCAGCGCTGAGCGGCGGTCGGCCCGGGGGCGCGCGCAGCGCCCGGACCACGGTAGGCTGTCGGCACCATGGACCGCCACGGGCTCGGACTGCGCCTGCAGATCGTCGTCGCGCTCACGCTCGCGTTCGTGCTGGCGTTCGGTCTGCTCGGCATCGTGGTGGTGCACTTCACCTACCGCTTTCGCGCGAACGACCGCATCGAGGCGGCCCGGTCCGTCGCCGAGGCGCTCATCCGCGCGAGCGCGCCCTCGCGGCTCGTCACCGCCGACGCGTCGAGCGACCGCTTCGTCCAGGTCGCCGACGCCGCCATCGGCCAGAGCGGGGTGCGCGGCGTCTCGCTCGTGCAGGGGTCGCAGACCGTGGTCTCGCGCGGCGCCGTCGGCCTCGGGGTGCCGGTCGAGGTGCCCTTCGGCGCGCAGACGCTGCGCCTGTGGGTGCACGTCCCGAGCTACCGTGCGAACGCCTCGCGGACGCGGCTGCTGCTGCTCTACATCGTGCTCACGGGGAGCGCGATCCTCGTCCTGACCTACCTCGGGCTGACCTTCCTCATCGTGCGGCCGGTCGAGGCGCTCACCCACGCCTCGGAGCGGCTCGCCGACGGCAAGCTCGGGACCCACGTGCCCGTGCAGGGCGCGGCCGAGCCCGCGCGCCTCGCGATCGCGTTCAACCGCATGGCCGCCCAGCTCCGGCTCGAGCGCGACCGCCTCGAGCACCGCCTCGTCGAGCTCCAGTCGACGACCGAGGAGCTGGCGTCCACGCAGGGCCACCTGATCCGCTCGGCGCGCCTCGCCTCGGTCGGGCGCCTGTCGGCGGGCATCGCCCACGAGATCGGTAACCCGCTGTCGGCCGTGCTCGGGCTGATCGAGCTGCTCCGGGACCCATCGCTCGGTGCGGCCGAGCGCGACGAGCTCCTCGCGCGCGTCGAGGCCGAGACCGGACGCATCCACCGCATCATCGGCGACCTCCTCGACTTCGCCCGCAGCGACTCGCGTGACGAGGCCGTGGAGTCGGTGCGGCTCGCCGAGGTCGTCGACGACGCGCTCCGGCTGCTCGAGCCGCAGAAGGATCTGCGCGACGTCCGCTTCGAGCGCGTCCTCGCACCCGACGCCCCGCCGGTCGCCGCGCGCCGAGACCGCCTCACCCAGGTGCTCCTGAACCTCGCGCTGAACGCCGCCGACGCGATCGACGGCGCGGGCGTGATCCGAGTCGAGGTGCGCACCGCCGCGCCGCCGCCGCACGTCGCGGCAGGGGGGCGCCCTTGGGTCGAGCTCGCCGTGTCCGACAGCGGCCCGGGGGTCGCGCCCGAGCTGCGCGAGTCGATCTTCGAGCCCTTCGTCACCACCAAGCCCCCAGGGCAGGGAACGGGCCTCGGGCTCGCGGTGTGTCATACCATCATCGAGGTGCTCGGCGGCTCGATCCACGTGCGGGATTCGTCGCTCGGCGGGGCCTGCTTCGTGGCTCTGCTCCCGCCGGTGCCGGAGGACGCGTCGGTCGACGGGCCCAAGACAGGAGGCAGGTCATGAAACGAACCGCGGGCAAAGCCTTGCTACGCGTACTCGGGTGGCACCTCGAAGGGGCGCCGCCGGCCGAGCCTCGCTGCGTGGTCATCGCCGCGCCGCACACCTCGAACTGGGACCTGCTCTACATGCTCGCGATGTCCTACGCCTACGACATCGACATCCGGTGGATGGCGAAGCACACGCTCTTTCGCTTCCCGCTCGGCCCAGTGATGCGCCGGCTCGGCGCCATCCCGATCGAGCGGCACCTACGAAAGAACGTCGTCGACCAGATGGTGGCCCGCTTCGAGGCGGCCGACGCGCTGATGCTCACCGTGCCGGCCGAAGGGACGCGCCGGCGAACCGAGCGCTGGAAGTCGGGCTTCTACCACATCGCGCTCCGCGCGGACGTGCCGGTCGCGCTCTCGTTCCTCGACTACGCGACCAAGACGGGCGGCTTCGGCCCGACGCTTCGGATGACGGGTGACGTGCGCAAGGACATGGACGCCATCCGCGCGTTCTACGCGGACAAGGTCGGCAAGATCCCTTCGGACTTCGGGCCCGTCCGCCTCGCCGAAGAGGAGACGGAGGCGGCGGTCGCCACGGTAGGTTGAACCGCGGCGCGCAAACCGCCACGATGTCGTAATGAAGCGCAGGAAGTCGCCTCGTCCCGAGGCCGCGAGCACAGGGCGGCGTGCGCCGTCGGCGAGCGGCCCGAGGGATCTGCGGCCGCCGTCGATCCCGGCGAGCCCGGCGCAGCAGCGGGCGCTCGTCGACGACGCGCTGCGCCTGCGCGACGAGCAGCTCGACGCGCGCGTCGTGTACGTGGAGCCTGACTCCGAGACGAACGCCGAGCTCGACGTGATCACGGCGACCGTCGTGCGAGATGTGCGGCGCATGCAGCGAGAGGGACGCGCGGCGCGGCGCGGCTCGGACGAGTCGAGCGACGCGATCGAGGCCCAGACCCTCAGCCCCGCCGAGCGAGAGGCGAGGACGGAGGCGGCGCTCACGAAGAACCTCGCGGAGCTCCTCGACAAGATGGTCTCGGAGGATCGCGAGCGCCTGCTCCGCCACCAGATCGAGCGCATCCAGCGGCGCATCCTCCAGCGCTTCTTCAATGACGAGATCTTCACCGATCCGCGCCGATCCGTGCGGGTCGACGCGCGCGTGTTCGGCCCCGACGAGGCGGTCTACATCGCGATGCGCCGCCACAACGACGCGATGCTCGCGACGATCGACGGCTTCACGTACTCGGACGGGACGACCCGCCGCGAGGCCGTCGAGCGCCTGCGCGCGATTCAGCAAGACCTGTTGAAGGGCGTGCTGGGCGGTCGCAGCGCCGAGCTCGAGCGCCTCTTGTCGATCTTCGCGGACGTGCTCCTCGTGTTTTTGCGCCGCGACCTTCGGTCGGAGCTCAGCGACGTCGCGAGCCGGGTCATCCGCGAGTCGGGCGTCGCCCGCACCAGCGCCGCGACCTACAAGATCGACGCGCTGTCGTTTCGGCCGTTTCGAAGGGTCTTCGAGCGGCTCTTCCTCGAGCGGCTGCTCGCCGGGCTCTCGGGCTCGCTCGAGCGCCGGCTCGCCGATCCGGAGACGGGGCTCCGCGCGGAGACCATCCGCTTCGCCGGCGATCCGGGCGTGTACGCCGAGGTGTGCGCCGTGCTGTGCAACGGGACCTACGAGTACCTGCACGGCGAGGGCTTCCTCGACCTGCCGTCGAGCTGGAAGCGGCACCTGCTCACGGACCGGGCGTAGACGGGCGCAGGGCGCGACGTGACCGCTGCGCGACACGGGGCCGGCGTCTCGAGGGGCGGCGCGGCGAGCGGGAGGCGGGCCGGCCGATGACCGCCGGCGACCTCGCTCGAGCGCTCGCGCGCCTGCGCTGGGATCCGGCGCAGGACCCGGCCGCCCCCGTCGATCCGGCGGCGTTCCGGGACGCGATGTGGGCGATGGAGCTGTGGCGGCGCTGGTTCCGCGCGACGATCACGGGCGTCGAGCACCTGCGCGCGGTCGAGGGCGCGCTGCTCGTCAGCAACCACGGCGCGCTCGGCCTCGACCTGCCGGCGCTCATCAAGGTCATCTACGACGCCACGCACCGCCCGCTGCGGTCGCTCGGGGACCGGGTGATCTTCAGGACGCCGGGCGTCCGCGCGGCCGCACGCGCGATAGGCATCGTCGAGGGCGAGCCGGAGGCGACCGTGCGGCTGCTCCGCCACGGCGAGCTGGTGCTGGTCTACCCGGGCGGCGCGGCCGAGGCCGTGTGCGCGCCCGAGGACCGCTACAAGCTCATGTGGGACGGACACTACGGCTTCGTCCGCACCGCGCTGCGGGCGCAGGTGCCGATCGTGCCCGTCGCCGGCATCGGCGTGGACGAGACCCTGGTGCAGGTGCTCTCGCGCGCGCGGGTCCGACAGAGCGTCGTCGGGCGCCTCGTCGAGGCGCGGCTCGGCGACAAGTACGTGCCGCCGGTGTTCATGGGCGCCGGGTTCTTCCCGCTGCCGGTGCCGGTGCGCTACCTGGTCGGCGCGCCGATCGACCTCGCGTCCCCGCCCGAGGCCGCCCGCGACCAACGCGTCGTGGAGGCTGCCCACGCGCGGGTGAAGGCCGCGACCGAGGCGCTCATCACCGAGGGGCTGCGCGAACGGGCACGCGAGGGCGAGCGTGCCGGCGGCGGGCTCGGCCTGCGCGCGCGCATCGCCGCGCTCGTCGAGCGCTGACGCGCGCCCGGGCGGGTTCGCGCATCGCGTAGGCGAAGGAGGGCGGGTGGCGACGACGAGCTCACCGGACGCCGACCTCGACGTGCTCGCCGACACGTGGTGGTACGGCATGACGCGACGCTGGAGCCGCGACGACTTCGAGGCGCTCGCCCGCAAGCGCGCGAGCCAGGGCTTCGACGCGGTGCAGCTCGTGGCGGGGATCCCGCCCGAGGTGGGCCCGGCGCACCCGCAGGCGGCGAGCGAGGTAGGGGCCGCGTGGGACCTGCGCGGGCGGGCGAACCCGGCGTACCTCGACCTCGTGCGAGACCGGGCCCGGCTGCTGCTCGCCGTCGGGCTGCGCCCCATCGTGTACGGCGGCTGGGGGCCGCAGGTCGACTGGGTGGGCGTCTCCGCGATGAGGGCGTGGTGGGAGCGGCTCGCGGCGGCGCTCGACGGGCTCGACGTGATCCCCTGCCTGTGCGGCGAGGTCGATCTGTGGTGCGACGCGCCCCGGCGTCTGTGGCCTGAGGGCTCGACGGACGCGCCCGTCGCGCGGCCGATGGGCACGCCGCTCCGGCGCCGCCTCGCCCGACGGCTCCTCCCCGGACAGCGCTACCGCGCGCTGCGTGCGCGCCGCGTCGAGGCCTGGCGCGAGGTCTTGCGCCACGCGCGCCTCGCGCTCGGACGGCCGCTGCTGGTGCACACCACCGGCGCGCAGACCGCCTTCTCGCTCTTTGGCGACGACACCGATCTGCTCGCGAACACCACGCAGACCGGGCACGACCTCGCGACGACGGCGCTCCTCTACGAGCGCCCCGCCGCGCACCACCGGCGCTTTGCCGGCCGGCCCTTCATGAACCTCGAGCCCTGGTACGAGGGGATCGGCGAGGGCTTCGGTCCGCGCGAACAGCTCCTCGCGTTCTGGGCGTCGAAGCTCGGCGGCGCCACCGGGCACGTCTACGGCGCCCAAGGCGTGTGGAACCTCGGCGACGGCGCGTTCCTCGCCCACTGGGGCGAACAGACGCTCGCGCAGGCGACGGCGCTCGCCTCGCCGGGCGCGCTCGGCGCGCTGCACCGCTGGTACCGCGAGCACGCGATCGACGCGCTGCCGCCCTTCGTGCGTCGGAGCGCGCAGGGCGCCGTGCTCGGGGTGGGGCGCGGCGACGACGCGCGCGCGGTCGAGCTGGTCTTCGCTCCGGAGCCGGGGGGCGATCCCACGTCGCCGCTCGACCTCACCGGCGCGCTCCGGCTGCCTCCGGACGCCCCGCGCCTGCGGCTCTCGGGCGGGCTCACGGGCGCACCCTGAGCGACGCGCGCAGATCGGGTCGCCCGGCGAGGGGCCACGCGCCTGCGGTCAGCGGTTCATGCGCGCGGCGATCGCGCGCACGATCGCGCGCGGCGACAGGCGCACCGACTGCGCGAGCAGCCAGTTCAACACGCCGTGAATCGCGAGCACCTTGCCGCGCTGCATCGCCCCGTAGGCGGACCTCGCGACCGCGGTCGCGTCCGCCGCGCCGGACTTGAACAGGAGGCTCTTGTCGTTCCCCGCGGTGTGGGCGAACGCCGTGTCGGTGGCCCCAGGGCAGTGTGCGGTCACGGTCACGCCCGTCCCACGCAGCTCGTGCGCCACCGCCTCGCTGAACGAGATGACGTACGCCTTCGTCGCGTAGTAGACCGCCATGCCGGGCCCGGGCTGAAAGCCCGCCGTCGAGGCGATGTTGAGCACGCGGCCGCGGCCGCGCTCCACCATGCCCTTCGCGAAGCGGTGGGTGAGCTCGGTCAACGCGGTGACGTTCAACTGGACCATGCCGAGCTCGCGGTCGAGCGGCAGGTCGACGAAGCGGCCGTTCGTGCCGAAGCCCGCGTTGTTGACGAGCACGTCGACCTGAACGCCGGCCGCGTCGAGGCGGGCCTGTAGCGCGCCGGGTGCCGCCGGGTCGCCGAGGTCGGCCGGCTCGACGCGCGCATCGACGCCGTGCTCGGAGCTGAGCTCGTCCGCCAGCGCGCGCAGCTTGTCCTCGCTCCGCGCCACCAGCACGAGGTCATAGCCGTCCTTCGCGAGGAGCTTCGCCAGCTCGAGGCCGATCCCGCTCGAAGCGCCGGTGACGAGGGCCGTCTGTCGTTGCGCCATCCCCCGAGGATACCCGAGATGGCTCGCCAACACCCGATCCGCCCCCTGCTCGCGGCCCCCACCTCGGCGTCGCGGGCCTTTCAGAGGTAGGGCGTGAGCAGCCGAGCGGTCCCGTCGCGGAGGCGCAGCGAGAGGCTGCGGTGCCGGAGCGTGTCCTCCGTCAGCGGCCGCGAGCGCGCGATGCGCTGCTGGACGCGATCCTCGAGCTCGACCCCGAGCGCCGCGTCGTAGCACTCGACGGCCAGCTCGAAGTTGAGCCGCAGGCTCCTGGGATCCCAGTTTGGCGAGCCGAAGAGCGCCCAGTGGCCGTCGACGACCAAGAGCTTGGTGTGATCGAAGGGCGGCGCGGACTGCCACAGACGCACCCCGTGCCCGAGCACGGATCCGAAGTGTGCCCACATCGCCCAGCCGACCACGGGGAGGTTCACGTGCTGTGGCACGACGACGTCCACCTCGACGCCACGCATCGCCGCGACGACGATGGCCGTCGAGAGGGCCTCGTCCGGCAAGAAGTAGGGCGTGACGATGCGGATGCTCCGCTGCGCCGTCGAGAGCGCGCCGAGGAAGACCTCGCGCAGGTGCCCGAGCGAGTCGTCCGGGCCGTCCGAGAGCACGCGCGCGGCGACGACGCCCGCGGCCCGCAGGCGCGGGAACCAGACCTCGCCGTCGAGCACCTCTCGCGTGGTGAACGCCCAGTCCTCCGCGAACACGTGCTGAAGCTCTGCGACGACCGGCCCCATCAAGCGAAAATTGAGGTCTGCGACCGGTCGGCGACCCGGATCTGCCAGGACGTGCCCCTGCCGGATGTTCATCCCGCCCGTGAACGCGACCCGCCCGTCGCACACGAGGATCTTGCGGTGGTTGCGGAGGTTGAAGTGCGTGAGCCCGCGCGGCAGCCAGGCCGGGAGAAAGCGCGCGACGCGGACGCCGCCACGCCGCAGGCGCGCCGTGATCGGTGGATACGAGTAACGCACGCCGACGTCGTCCACGAGCACCCGCACCTGCACCCCGCGCGCGTGCGCGGCGATGAGCGCGTCGGCGAAGCGGCGACCGATCCGGGAGTGCTCGAAGATGTAGGTGGCGAGCGCGATGGAGCGCTCGGCGGACTCGATGGCCTCGAGCATCGCCGGGTACGCCTCGTCGCCGTTGTCGAGCGGACCGACGTGGTTGCCGCCCACGACCGGGCGGCCCGTCACGGACTCGCCGAGGCGGATGAGCGAGGCGAGGTGGGCGCGGTCGCTTCCCAGTACGAAGGGCGGAGGGCGGACGGAGCTGCCGCCCTCGAACTGCACGGCCTCGAAGATCAGCGCGCCCGGGTAGAGCGCGCCGGGGTGCTCCGTGTCCTGGCGCAGCGCGAGGGCGCGGCGCTGGATGCGGTTGATGCCGAGCCAGGCGTAGAGCAGCGCGCCGACGAAGGGCACCAGCCAGATGACGCCGACCCAGCCGATCGCGCCGCGGACGTCCCGCTTGTGCAGGATGGCGTGCGCCGAGGCCCACAGCGCGACGAGCAGCGCAACGGCCGTGCTCACCGGAGTCATCGCCGGCGCCAAGCTCTCCCAGATGTCCGGCATGTGCTCTCGACGCTGGTCTCCGCCCCGCTCCCGACGCCATCGCCGGCCGCGAGCCTATCAAAGAAGCTCTGCGGACATGAAGATGCCCCGGAGGGCCCGCGTCGGGATGAGGGTCGGGAGCGGGTGCGGGTGCGGGTGCGGGAGCCGGGGCGGGGGCGGGTGCGGGTGCGGGTGCGGGTGCGGGTGCGGGTGCGGGTGCGGGTGCGGGTGCGGGTGCGGGGGCCGCCCGTCTCGGTCCCTGCGGGGACCTCGCGTCGGGTTGCCGGGGTCGGCCCCGGCGGGGTCGTCTGTCATCGCCGCTGGGCTGAGGACCCGTCCGCTCGGGCGCCACGAGGGTTCTGCGGCGGCGCGAGGGCGTCGAGGAGCTTCCGCAGGCCCGGTGCGGCGAAGCCAGCCGTCTTCTTCGGCGCGAACGCGCCCAGCACGAGCGCACCGATGATGAACGCGAGGACGGCGCCAGCGTCGTGATCGGAGAGCCGGCCACCCGACCGGCGGCGGATGTCGCTGATCTCGGCGTCGATCAAGGTCCGAAGCTGCCGAAAAAGGGCCGGGCTCCGGACGGCCTCTGCGAGGAGTCCCACCCAGCAGCGCGCCGCGGTGACGTCGGCGCGCTCGTCCAGCTTCAGCGCGCCATCCGCGTACGCGAGCAGCGGATCTCCGCGCTCGTCGTAGGCATGCACGCGCGCCCGGAACCCGGAGATCAGCTCGCGGCGCAACGCATCGAGCAGCTCTTGCTTGTTCTTGAAGTGGTGGTGGATGAGCCCTGGCGCCACACCCGCCTCTGTCGCCACCGCCGCGATCGTCGCGCCCGCGTACCCGTGGTCCGCCAACACGGCGGCAAACGCTCGAAGGATCTCGTCCCGTCGCTCAGTGCGATTGCTTGGCCTGCCCATAGATTGGTTGTGTAACCAATTTACGCCCCGGATCCTACGGGTCATGAACCACGACCCGAGCCCTCATGAGCTGGCCGCGATGCAGGTGTCCTTTGCGGATGCGTGGCGGCAGCTCGGTGCGCGGCATGTCCCGCGCTTTGCCGAAGTCTTGGAGCGCTACGCGGAACCCGCGCGCGCATACCACACGGTGGAGCACGTCCTCGCCTGCCTTCGCTGGCTCGCCGTCAGCGAGGATCTCGCCGAGCGGCCCCTCGAGGTGAGGCTCGCCCTCATCTACCACGACGTCGTCTACGTCCCCGGCCGGGTCGACAACGAGGAGCGCAGCGCCGCGCTCTTCGGCGTCCACGCGCAGGCGAGTCGCCTCCCGACCGGCCCCGCCGACCGCATCGCTCGCATGATCGTGGGCACGGCGCTTCATCGCGCCGACGATGGCGACGAGGCGCTGGTCAACGACATCGACCTCGCCGTGCTCGGCTCGTCGCCGCACGGGTTCGCTCGCTACGAGGCCGCCATTCGTGAGGAGTACGCGCACGTGGACCCTGCGCTCTTTCGCGCGGGTCGTGAGCGGGTGCTGCGCTCCTTTGTCGAGGCCACCTCGATCTACCGCACCTCGTTCTTCAGCCGTCGCCTCGAAGCCCAGGCCCGCACGAACCTCGCCCACGCGCTCCGTTCTTTGCAGGGCCGCGACGCCGGGGGCGCGTCGAGCTGAGCGGCGGGGCCGGGGCGGGTGGCTACAGCCCGAGCTTTTTCTTGATGCCCTTCGCCAGCGGGGAGGGCAGGCGCTGCAGCATGTCTAGGCCGGTGGGCAGGGCGCGGAGCTTGAGCCCGTCGAACTCGCTCGGGATGATCGCGTCGATGAGGCGCGGCCCGGGCGCGGTGAACGCGTCGCGGAGGGCGAGCGTGAACTCCTCCGCCGTAGTCGCGCGGGTCGCGCGCATCCCCATGCCCTGCGCGAGCTTCACGAAGTCGAGGGGCGGCGAGGCGAGGTCGAGCTGCGCCTTCGCCTTCGGGCCAGGCTCCTCGGCGCCGACGCGGGACAGCTCGATGTTCAGGATCGAGTAGGCGCGGTTGTTCATGATGATCGTCGTGACGTCGAGCCCTTCGCGGACGATCGACCAGAGCGCCTGCAGCGTGTACATCGCGGAGCCGTCGCCGACGAGCGCGACCACCGGCCGCTCCGGCGCGGCGATGGCGGCGCCGACCGCGACGGGCAGCGCCTGCCCGATGGCGCCGCCGGTCAGCGCCAGCAGGTCGTGCCGAGGGCAGCCCTGCGTGAACGCGCCGAGCTTCACCCCGGACGTCTGCGCCTCGTCGGAGATGATGGCGTCGCTCGGCAGCAGCGCGCCGAGCGCCTGGCAGACCTTCGGGCCGGTCAGCTTGCCGGTGGGGAGCTGCGGGCGCGAGGGCGGCTGTAGCCTCGGCCGGATGCGCTCGGCCCCGACCGCGCGGACGAGGCGCTCGATGCTCCCGACGGCGTCCTCGTCGACCCTCACCAGGTCGTGTAGCTCACACCCCTCCGGGACCAGGTAGCTCTTCTTGCCGGGGTAGCCGAAGAAGGACACCGGCGCCTTCGCGTCGATGAGCACGAGGTGCCGAAAGCCCGCGAGCTGCACCGAGGCGAGCTCGGCGAAGTACGCGAGCCGCTCCACGTTCGGCAGACCAGCGCCGCGCTCGAGGCGCGTCGGGAAGACCTCGCAGAAGAGCTTTGCGCCGGTGCGTTCTGCGATCTTGGATGCGGCGACGAGCCCGCGCTCGAGCAGCACCCGACGCCCGAGCAGGATGGCGGTCTTGTCGCCGCTCCCGAGCGTGCGGGCGATCCGGTCGATGCGCGCGTCGTCTGCGCAGGCCGGCTCGGGGCGCGCTTTCGGCTCGAGCGCTCGCGCGCCCTCCGTCCACGACACGTCGGCCGGCAGGATCAAGGTCGTGACCTGCGCCGGCGGCCCGATCGCGACCGAGACGGCCTCGAGCGCGTCACGCGCGAGGTCCTCCGAGCGGGCCGTCGTCCGCACCCAGGTCGAGACGTTGCGGGCGACCGTCTCGATGTCCGACTGGAGCTGGGCGTCGTACTGCGTGTGGTAGGTCGCGTGGTCGCCGACGATGTTGACGAGCGGGACCCGCGCCTTGCGCGCGTTGTGCAGGTTGGCGAGCCCGTTGCCGAGCCCACAGCCGAGGTGGAGCAGGGTCGCGGCTGGTTTCTGGGCGATGCGCGCGTAGCCGTCCGCCGCGCCCGTCGCCACCCCCTCGAACAGGGCGAGGACCGCGCGCATGTCGCTGCCGTCGAGCGCGGACACGAAGTGCATCTCCGACGTGCCCGGGTTCATGAAGCAGGTGTCCACGCCGGCGTTCCGCAGCGTCTCGAGCAGCGCGACGGCTCCGTTGGTCATCGTGCGTTCCTTTCCGCCGGCGATCCTCGGTGACGGGACGGGAGGCTGCGGGCGACGCGGTACGATATAGCAGAGACTCTCCACGACGCCCCGCCGCCTCGCGCTTCGATGACAGGGGTGGCCGACGACGCGGTCCGGCGACGCGGCCGACGGCGCCCGGCGCGGCGCGGCCCGGCCCGCTCAGCGCTCGAACGCGCGGGTGATCGCGTCCTCCTCGGTGCCGGCGAAGCCCTCTTCGTCGGGTCTCGGGTCGTCGCTCGCTCGGGTCGCGGGGTCGACCGCGTCGCGTGCCCCTGCCGGCACCAGCGGCCCGCCGAGCGCCGCCCGGATGGCGCGCGCCTGCTTGGCGTTGGCGCCGGCCGCCCGCAGCGTCGCTTCGTCCGCCTCACGGACGGCCCGCACGCTGCCGAGCGCGTGCAGCAGCCGCGCGCGCGTCTTCGGCCCGACGCCCTCGACCTCGTCCAGCTCGCTCGCGAGCCGGCGACGCTTGCCGCGGCTCTTGCGGAGGCGGTTCGACGAGCGGTGGGCCTCGTCGCGCGCGAGCGCGAGCATCGCCAGCGCCGGGTTCGACCGGAGGGCGACCGGGTTCTTCTGGTCCGGGAGGTACACGCGGTCGACGAGCGTCTCGCCGAGGACGTTCTCCCTCTCCTTGGCGAGCGCGGCGATCGGGACGTCCTCGACGCCGAGCGCGCGCAGGGCCTCGCGCGCCACCCGGAGCTGGCCCTTCCCGCCGTCGACGACGAGCAGGTCGGGCAGCTCCCACCCCGCCTGCCCCTCGCGGCCCCGGCGAAAGCGCCGCGACAGCGCCTCGTACATCGCGCCGTAGTCGTCCCCGCCCTGCACGGTCCGGATGCGAAAGCCCCGGTAGCGGGCGCGGTCGGGCACGCCGTCCTCGAGCGCGACGATCGCCGCGACGGTGTCCTCGCCGCCCGTATGCGAGATGTCGATGCACTCGATGCGCCGCGGCAGCCGCGGGAGCCGCAGCCGGGCCTGCACCCGCGCGAGCCGCGCGGCGACGTCTTCCTGGGCGCGCCGCTGCTCGTTGAAGGCGTGCGCGGCGTTGGCGTTCGCCATGGCCACGAGCCGCGCCTTCGGCCCGCGCTTCGGGACGAGCACCCGCGCGCGGGTCGCTCGCGCCTCGTTCAGCGCGTCGGTCAGCCCGTCGATGGCCTCGACGTCGCACGGCAGGAGCACCTCGTCCGGCACCCGCAGCGTCTGCTCGCCGTAGGCCTGCGCCACGAAGGAGGCGACGACCTCGTCGTCCGGCGCGGCCACGTTTCGCAGCGGGAAGCTCCGCACCGACACGAGCTTGCCTGCGCGCACCTGGAGCACGGCGATCTGCGCCTGATCCGCCGCGCGGTGCAGCCCGAGCACGTCTTGATCGAGCTCGCTGACCGTCTCGACGCGCTGGCGCTCGCGGACGCGCTCGACGGCGCGGAGCTGGTCGCGGTAGGTCGCGGCCTCCTCGTAGCGGAGCGCCTCCGCGGCGTCGCGCATCTTCGCCTCGAGGGCGGCGACCAGCTCGTCGTGCCGCCCGTCGAGGAAGAGCGCGACGGCGCGGACCTGCTCGCCATAGGCCTCACGGTCGACCGGATACACGCACGGGGCCGGGCAGCGCCCGATCTGATACTGGAGACAGGGGCGGGTGCGCCGCTTCAGCTCGGCGTCGCTGCACGTGCGGAGCTTGAAGTGTCGGTTGACCAGGCGGAGCGTCTTGCGCGCGCTGCTCGCCGAGTCGTAGGGGCCGAAGTACAGCGCCCCGTCCGAGCGCGTCTTGCGGACGACCTCGAGCCGCGGCCACTCGGCGTTCGGGTCGAGGCGCAGCGACAGGTAGGTCTTGTCGTCGCGGAGCTTGACGTTGTAGCGCGGCTGCTCGCGCTTGATGAGCTGGTTTTCGAGGAGCGCGGCCTCCTTCTCGGTCGCCGTGACGTACGTCTCGATGTCCTCGAGCTCGGTCTCGAGGCGCGCGATGAACGCGCGGACGTCGCTCGTCCCGGGCTGAAAGTAGCTGCGGACGCGCGCGCGCAGGCTCCGCGCCTTGCCGACGTACAGCACCCCGCCGCTCGCGTCCCGGAAGACGTAGACGCCGGGCGAGGGCGGCAGGGTGTCGAGCTTCTCCTGTATCGACGGGCGGAGCACCGCCCTAGGAGATACCGCCCGTCCGTCCGTCGCGCGACTCGACCCGCAGCACGCGCGCGTCGGTCACGACCACGTCGACCGGCGCGTCGGTCGGGGAGCTCGGCAGCTCGGAGACGAGCTGGAAGTCGTACGCGAGGGCGCAGCGCAGGGCGGTCGGCAGCGTCGGCAGCAGCCGGTCGTACAGCCCCTTGCCGTAGCCGAGCCGGTTCCCCTGCAGATCGACCGCGAGCGCAGGGACCAGGACGAAGTCGACGGCCGACGCCGGCACCTCCGGAGCCGACGACAGCGGCTCCATTACGCCGAAGCCGCCCCGCTCGAGGGGCTCGCCCGGCGACCACGCGCGCAGGGTGATCGTGCCGGCGGCGGCGTCGACGCGCGGCAGGGCGAGCAGGCCCCCCGCGGCGCCGACCGCCCCCGCGAGCGCCGTCGGGTCGGCCTCACCGAGGATGGGTACGTAGCTCGCGACCGTGCGCGCCCCGCGCCACTCCGGGAGCGTCTGCACGCTCGCCACGATGGCGGCCGAGCGCGCCGCCCTCGCGTCTGCCGGCAGGGCGCGTCGCACGGCCCGCAGGCGGACGCGCAGCGCCCGCTTGACCTCGACACCGATGGCGGCCTCTTCGTCGGCGTTGAACCCGGGCGTGCGGCCGGGCGCCGTCACAGACGGGCGTCCGCCTCGGCGCGGGCCGCGGCGTCGGCTTGCTGGGCGAGCTCCGTGTCGGCCTCGAGGCGCTTGTCGATGCGGGCGATCGCCGCGCGGACGGCCTCGCGCGTCGTCTGCTCGACGGCGCGGGTGCGGGCCTCGGCGTGGGCGAGGTCGTCCGCGAGCCCGAGGGCGACGAGCGCCAGGAGCTGCGCGGGCGTCGCGGTTCGGTTCGCGGCAGGGCCGAGCGCTTCGACCCTGGCGTTCACCGCCGCCGCGAGCTGGCGGATGTGCGCCTCGCCGTCGTCCGAGGTCATGCGGTACTTCGCGCCCGCTATCTCAATGAGGAAGGTGTCCGCCACGGCAACGCGCGAAGCTAACGACAGAGATCCACGCTGGTCAAGCGAGCCATATGATACCCTCGCCTCGCAGCCGAACCGCCACCGCGCCGGAGCTTCCTCGAAGACCATGATTCACGTCGACTGTCCCTCGTGTCGGGCCCCCTACGACCTCGACGAACGCCGGATGCCGCAGGGCGGGATGGACATGCGCTGCCCCAAGTGCGGGGCCGCGTTTCATGTCTCCGCCGAGGGGACCGCGTCGACCCCGCCGGCGACCGCGAGCGGCCCCGGGGCGCGGACGCCCGCCACCCCCTCGTCGGACCGGGCCCGCAAGGGTACGGTGCTCGGGCTCGGCGCCGCCGACTCGGACCAGCCGCCGCCGAAGAAGCCCGCGCATCAGTTCGAGGTGAAGCCCTACGCGGAAGGGTTCAGCCCGGCGCCGACGGGCGCGGCGCGGCCGGCCGCGTCGGACGCCGACGCCCGGTCGCGCATCAAGCAGACCGCGTACGGCATCGGCGCGCCCGCAAGCCACAGCGTCGTCCCGCTCGGCGAGGACGACCTCGAGCCGCTCGGACCGGGGACGAGCTCGCCGCCCCCGCCCGTGTCGGAGCCGGCGCGCACCGCCTCGCTCGGCTCGGGAGACGCCTTCGGCGCGCGTCCGTCGACCGAGGGCGGGCGGTCCGGCACGGCCGCGCTCGGCTCGCGCAAGGGCTTCGACGCGATCAGTGACCTCCCCGCGCCGCGAAAGAACGATCTCGACGAGGACGCCGACCTCCCCGCGCTGAGCACACGGGCGCGGGAGGTGTTCGACCCCTTCGCCGACGACGCCGATCTGCCGCGCCCCGCCGGCGACGCCGACCTGCCCCGGCCCGTCAATGAGCGGGCGGAGCGGCCGAGCCAGGTCGACGACCTCGATCTGCCCCGGCCGTCGACGGGCATCGCGGATCTCCCAGGGCGCGTCGAGGACCTCGACCTGCCGAAGCCTTCCGCGGGCGTCGCGGATCTACCGGGCCGAGCGGACCGCCTCGATCTGCCGAAGCCCTCGGCGGGCGCCGTGGATCTCCCCGGCAACGTCGAGGATCTCGATCTGCCGAAGCCGTCGAGCGGGCTCGACCTGCCGCAGCCCGCGTTCGGCGGGGATCTCGACCTGCCCATCCCGTCGGACGGACCGAACGCTCCCGTGTACTCCGGCTTCGACGACCTCGACCGCCCGCCGGAAGCCTCGCGCGAATCGGCGCGTCCTTCGACCGAGCTGGGCGGGATGGGTTTCGGCGAGCTGGACCTCGGGGACGCGGGCGAGGACACGCTCGAGTTCGACGACCTCCCGGACGAGGGCGAGGCCCCGCCCTTCTCCGAGCTGCCCGCCCCCGGCGCCGGGGGCGCCGTGCCGCGTGCGGGCGCTCAGGTGCGCCTCGGTGGCGACGAGATCGAGGCGCCGAAGCGCAGCTACAAGGTCGCGTTCTTTCTCATCGGCTTGCTGGCGGTCCTCGCGGCGGGCTTCGCGCTCAAGTACACGAAGTACGGGCTCTTCGGCAGCTACGCGTTCGAGCAGATCCTGCCCTCGTCGGGGAGCGCCGCGAAGGTCGCGTCGACCATCGACGAGGCGAACAAGCTCGCCAAGAGCGACACCTACACCGACACGCGCAAGGCGCTCAAGGTCCTCGGCGCGTACCGCCACGACGCCGGCCTCAACCGCCGGCTGCTCGCGTGGAGCCTTCTGCAAGAGTCCCTCTACCAGGTCCGCTTCGGCGACGATCGGGACAGCTCCGTGCGCTCCTCCGGGATCCAGTCACGGCTCGAGCGCCGCGGCAACTCCGCGCCCGCGATTCATCTCGCCCTCGCGGCGCTGGCGCTGCGCAAGGACGAGCTGAGCAAGGCGAGCGTCGAGCTGATGCAGGCCCGCGCGCAGAGCGCGAACGACCCCTACTTCGGCCTCGTTCAAGGCGAACTCTACCTCGCCAAGAGGGACGGCGACAAAGCGGCCAAAGCGTTTCAGTCCGCCATCGACAAGGGCGCAGGTGCGCGTGGCTATTGGGGCCTCGCGCGGGCGCTGATGATGACGGGCGACGCCGCGGGCGCCGCCAAGGCCGTCGACGCGACGCTCGAGGCGAGCCCCCGGCACGTCGGCGCGCGCATCGCGAAGGGCCGCCGGTTGCTGCAGGCCGGCAACGTGGAGGAGGCGAGGACGCTCGCCCGCGAGGCCGCCGGGCTCGCCCCGGTCGGCGGGTCGCGTCTGCAGGGGTCGACCGACGAGCGCGCGCAGGCGCTGGTCCTGCTCGGTGACGTTCAAGACGCCGCCGGCGAGCGCGCCAAGGCGCTCGCCTCGTACGACAAGGCGGCCGAGCTCGATCCCTTCAACCTGCGGGCGACGCTCGGCGCGGGGCACGTCCTGCTGCTCGATCGTCGCCCGAAGGACGCGCTCGCGCGCTTCCGCGCCGTCATTGGTGCGGACCGCTCGGCTCACGAGCACACCCCGGTCTTTCCGGGCGAGCGGCCGCTGCTCGAGCAGGCGAAGCTCGGCGCGATCGAGTCGATGATCGCGCTCGGCGACGCGAAGGACGCGCCGCCGCTCATCCAGAGCATCGTCAAAGACCACCCGGACGACCCGGAGATCGCCGTGTGGCAGGGGCGGGTCGACCAGGCACTCGATCGCCCCGACGTGGCCATCCAGGACTTCCAGCGCGCCATCGACCTCGCCCCGGACCAGGCGGGCGGCTACGTCGGCCTCGCGCGGCTCTACTTTCACCTCGGCCGCATCGACGAGGCGAACGCCGTGCTCGACCGCGCGGCGAAGAAGATCCGCGACATGTCTCGGGTGCACGAGATCCGCGCCGAGATCGCGACCCAGGCGGGCAAGCCCGACGTGGCGGTCGACGAGTACCGCAAGGCGCTCGAGACGTCCCCGAACGACAAGCAGCTCCTGTTCCAGCTCGGGCGGGCGCTGCGTGAAGCGGGCCGCCTGGACGAGGCCTCACAGACGCTCGACCGGGTCGCCAAGATCGATCCCACGATGCCCGGGCTCGCGCTCGAGCGCGGGCTGATCTTCGAGGCGCGCGGCACGCCGGAGCAAGCCGTGAAGATGTACGAGCACGCGCTCGAGGAGGAGCCCGACGACCCGGACCTCACCATCCGGCTCGCCGCCGCGAAGGTGGAGTCGGGCGACTACGACGCCGGCGAGAAGCTCCTCGAGAAGGTCAGCGGCACGCGACCCAACTCGGCCGAGGCGGAGTTCTACCTCGGGCGCATCGACATGCAGAAGGGCCGCGACCTCACCGCGCTCGCCCACTTTCAGCGAGCGACCCAGCTCGACGCGCGCAACGCACGATACCGCCTGTACCTCGCGTGGGAGTCGCTCGACACCAACAAGCTCTCGGACGCCATCCAAAACGCGAACGAGGCCGTCCAGCTCGACCCCACCATGGCGAGCGGGTACTGGATCCGCGGGCGCGTACGCCTGCGCATGGGCGCCGTCGCGGACGCCCTTCGCGACCTCAACCGCGCCTTGAGCCTCGACCCGACCCTCTACGCCGCGTACGCGAGCATCGGTGACTGCTACGACCAGCTCGGCAAGCGCAAAGAGGCGGTCGCGGCGTACGAGACCGCGCTCGCACACGACGGCGAGCAGCCGACGTGGTGGTACCAACTGTCGCGCCTCCAGCAAAACGTCGGGGACCTCGACGCCGCGAAGACCTCGCTCGACAAGGCGATCGCGCTCGGCGACCAGGCCAAAGAGGCGCCGGGCTGGCTCGCGTCCGCGCACCTCGCGCGCGCGCAGTCGCTGCTCAGCGCCGGCAAGAAGGGTCAGGCGATCGCGGACTTTCAGCGCTACCTCGAGCTCGCCCCGTCCGACGCACCCGATCGCGACGACGTCCGACAGCAGCTCATCAAGCTGGGGGTCGACGAGTAGCCGCGCGCGGGTCGCGCGGCGTCAGACGCCGGCGCGCGCGCGAACCCGCCGCGCCGCACGCTCGGCCTCACGCCGGATCGTCTCCTCATCGACCCCGACGAGCGCGTGGTCGCGGACCCGCAGGGCGCCGTCGATCAGGACGTGCCGCACGTCGGCCGGTGTGGTCGCATAGACGAGCTGCGTGACGACGTCGGCCCTCGGTGCCGCCCCGAGCGCGTCGAGGCGCACCACGAGGAGATCGGCCCGCTTGCCGGGCTCCACGCTACCGATCTCGCCGTCGAGCCCGAGGACCGCGGCGCCCTCGCAGGTCGCCATCGCGAGGACGTCCGCCGCCGACACCGCCGCGGGGTCTGCGGCCTGCACTTTGGCGAGCAGCGCGGCCAAGCGCATCTCGGTCCACAGGTCCATGCGGTCGTTGCATGGCGCGCCGTCCGCGCCGAGGCCGACGCGCACCCCGGCGCGCCGCATGGCCCGCAGCGGCGCGATCCCGCTCGCGAGCTTGAGGTTCGCGCTCGGGCAATGCACGAGCCGCGTCCCGAGCGCCGCCGCCCGTCGCAGCTCGCCCGCGCCAAGCTGCACGCCGTGCGCCAGCACCGCGCGCGGGCCGCAGACGCCGTGGCGCTCGAGCACCGCGAGGTCCTCGGCGCCGCGCGCCCGCCGCACGGCTGCCCGCTCGCTCGCGTGCTCGGCGACGTGGCTGTGGACCAGCAGCCCGTGGTGCCGGGCTGCCTCCGCCGTCTGCTCGAGCAGCGACGCGCTGCACGAGAGCACGAAGCGCGGCGCGTACGCGTAGCCGAGCCGGCCCTCGCCGGCACCGTGCCACCGCGCGCGCAGGCGCTCGCTCTGCGTGAGGCTCTCGCGGGTAGACTCGCGCAGCCGAGCCGGGCACCCACGCCCGCGGTCCATCATCGCCTTGCCGCTGAGCCCGCGCACGCCCGCGTCGCGCATCGCCTCGAAGACGGCGTCGTGGTCGTGCACCGTGCCCATGTCGAGCACCGCCGTCGTCCCGGCGCGCATCATCGCCGCGAGGCCGAGCCGTGCGCTGGCGTACAACGAGCGCCCGTCGTGCGCCGCCTCGAGCGGCCAGATCCGCGCTCGGAGCCAGCGCAGCAGCGGCAGATCCTCGGCCATGCCGCGAAAGAGCGACTGGCACAGGTGCACGTGCGACTGGACGAGGCCCGGCATGACCGCGGCGTCCGTCGCGTCGAGGACCGCCGCGCCCTCGGGCGGCCGGAGGCGGCCGACGCGCTCGATGCGGCCATCGCGGACCAGCACGTCCGCACGCCGCACCGTACGCGCCGGGTCCATCGTCACGACGGTCCCGCCGCGGATCAGCCAGGTCTCACGCGTCACCGATCGAGCGCTCCTCGGGAAAACGCCCGCGGCAAGAGCGCCTCGACCGTGGTGTCGACCGTGTCGCCGTCTGCGCCGAAACACCGGATGGCGAAGCTCGGCGGGAGCTCCGAGAGCACCTGCCGGCACGCGCCGCAGGGGGTGGCCGGCGGGGACGCACCGGTGACGAGCGCGAGCGCGACGAAGCGACGCGCGCCGGCGGTCACGGCGGCGGCCACGGCTGCGCGCTCGGCGCAGAGCGACAGGCCGTAGCTCGCGTTCTCGACGTTCGACCCGCGGAACACGCGCCCGTCCACCGCGAGGAGCGCGGCGCCGACGCTGAAGCGCGAGTAGGGGGCGTACGCGTTCGCGCGCGCCTCCGCGGCAGCGGCCCGCAGCGCAGCCCAGTCCACTGCGCCCGCGGTCGCCGCGTCGCTGCCGTCGTCGCTCATCGCTCGGCGGCTTCCCCGGCGCCGAGCCGCGTGATCACCGCCTCCACCAGCGCGCCGAGCCGAGCCGTCGCGTGGCCGGCGATGCGCTCCACTTCGGCGTGGTCGAGCGCTTCGCCACCGGGGACGCCACCGCCGGTCGATCCGCCGGCGCGGTTGGTGATGCACGACAGCCCGAGCACCCGCGCGCCCATCTGCCGCGCCGCGATCACTTCGAGCACCGTGCTCATCCCGACGGCGTCCGCGCCGAGCGTCCGCAGCATCCTCGCCTCGGCCGGCGTCTCGTAGGCCGGCCCCCGCACCCCGGCGTAGACGCCGAGCGCCAGGCTGCCCTGCGCAGCGTCCGTCGCGAGCGCGAGCAGCGCCGGGTCGAACGCGCCCTGCATGTCGACGAAGCGCGGCCCGAACGGGCTCGACGCGGCGGCGTCGGCCCCGCTCACGCCGGTGAGGTTGAGCTGGTCCGTGATGCCCATCAGGTCTCCAGCGTCGAGGTCCGGCCGGATGGCGCCGGCGGCGTTCGTGAGGATGATGGCCTCCGCTCCGAGGGAGCGCATCGCGCGGACGCCCCGCACCACGGCGGCCGGCGAGTGCCCCTCGTACAGGTGCGCCCGACCCTGCATCGCCACAACCGGCGTGTCACCGAGCCGCCCGAGCACGAAGTTGCCCGCGTGCCCCGCGACGGCCGGCTGGGGCATCTCGGGGAGGTCTCGAAACGGGACCACGCGGGCGTCCTCGCAGCGCGCCGCCAGGGCGCCGAGCCCCGAGCCCAGCACGAGCGCTACGCGGGGCGCAGACGGCGCGCTCGCGGCGCGGAGCGCGGCGGTGATCGACGCGACCCGCCGCTGCTCGCTCTCGTCGCCGGCCATGCGGCGATCAAGCACCGTCCGCCTCGCCGAAGTCAACCGCGCCGCGCACGCGCAGGGCGTGCTACCAAGGTCCGATGCGAGCGCCGATCGACGAGCGCCGGCCCGGCCTGCGCGCCGCACACGCGCGGCTCGGCCGCTGGGCCGTCCTCGTCGCGTTGGCCGCGGCCGGGCTCTCCGCGTGCGCCGCCCGGCGTGGCGTCGCCTCCGCCGCCTCCGCCGGCGGCACTGGCGTCGCGCGCGCGGCGCTGACCGAAGCGCCGGGCGGGCAGCTCGAGGGCACCGTCGTCCGACACGACCCTTCCGCGGAGCCGCTGACGCCGCGCTGCGCCGGGGCCGACGCCGAGACCTGCGACGGGCGAGACGACGACTGTGACGGGCGCATCGACGAGGGCTGCGCGTACGCCGGCGGCGTCGTGCAGGTGACCCTCGCGTGGAAGAACGGGGCGGACCTCGACCTTTACGTGCGCGACCCGACCGGCGACGTCGTCAGCTTCCAGCGGACGCGCTCTCCGTCCGGTGGTGAGCTGACGGCGAGCGCGCGCGGCGCCTGCGGAATTGGCACGACCGAGGGCGGCGTCGAGAGCGCGTCCTGGTACGCCGACGCCGTGCCGCACGGGAAGTACGAGGTGATCGTGCAGTACTGGGGCGCGTGCCTCAGCGGCGCCGGGCTCACCGAGGCCACCGTCTCGGTCGGCGTCGGCGGCGCGGTCATCGCCGCGTACCGGATCGCGCTCATGCCGACGCAGCGCGCGCGCGTGGTCGACTTCGAGGTGCGCTGACGCTGGGCGTGAACGGGACGCTCAGCGCTCGCGCTGCTTGTGGAGCCGCGGGTCGGACTCAGGGGCGTCGACCTCACGCCGTCGCGCGGCCCGGGCCCGCGCCCGTTTCGCGCGCTCTTCGCGCGCCTTCTCGTGGTCGCGAACGAGCGGCGTCATCCGGCGGCCGATGAGGTGCAGCGCCTCGGGGGCGGAGCCCGCCGCGAGGTCGAGCCGGAGCTTCACCGGCGCCGCTGCTTCCGCTGCGTCGCGCGGCGCCAGCGTCGCGAAGCCGGGCACCGCCGCCTCGTCGAGCGCGGCCTCGAGGCGCATCCACACGGCGACCGCCTCGGGGTCGAGCTCGCGGTCGGCCTGCCGCGCAGCCGGCGCCTGCACCGCGGCGCCCGCCTCCCGCGAGGGGCCGAAGAGCCCCGCGTCGCCGTCGTCGGCGAGCGCGCGCGCGCGGGCGGGATCGAGGCCGAGCATCCCCTCGGCGAACGCGTCGAAGTCCGCCACGCTCCGGCCGCGCCACAGCTCGAGCGCGCGGGCCTCGGCCAGCGCCCGACCGAGGGCAGACCGCGTCGTGTCCGTCGAGCACGCCGCGTCCGCGTCGATCAGCGCCCGGAGCGCCGCGACCCGGCGGTCATGGACGATCCGCGCGTCGTGGTTCGACACGCCCGGTACGAGCGCCGCGGCGCGGGGATCGCGCAGACCCTCCGGGCGCTCTCGCGGCGGCAGGCGCTTGTCGTCGCTCCGGGCGAACGCCTCGAGCTCGGGAGGCAGCGTCCGCGTGCCCCGCCCGTCGCGCCGGATGACGCGCCCCCGCGCGGCCCGCTCCCCGCGGTCCGGGTTGCGCTGGTCTTTCGTCATCGTGGGTCCCTCGAGCGTCCGCGGGTGGCGCGGCCGCCGAGGGTATAGGGCGGCGACGGCCGGCGGGCAACGATCGGAGCGGGGCCGCGAGCGCCGGTGAGACCGACCGGGTGGGGCGCAGATGCGTGGAGTGGGAGCGGGGTCGGGATCGAGATCGGGAGCGGGAGCGGGAGCGGGGTCGGGATCGGGAGAGACGGGATGAACGGGCCGGGTCGGCGCAAGCCGGTTCGAGACCCGAAGACCGGACGCTTCGTGTCACCCGCCTACGCCGCACATAAAAAAGCTGACTCTCCGCCGCTACGATGGTCGTGCGGCACCCCGACGTGCTCTGACGGCACAGGCTGCGCGAAAGACGCAGACGGAGGGGCCCAAGGAGAATCAGCCATGGAAAGTATAGCTCGTTTTGTCGGATTGGACCTCGGTGCAAAGGTGACCGCGGTCTGCGAGGTCAACGCCGAGGGGGATGTCGTCAGGGAAGGGACGGTCGGCGACGTCAAGCAGCTCGTCGCGGTGCTCGGCCCGAAGCGGCCGAAGGCGCGCGTCGCCTTCGAGGCGTGCCGCGAGGCGTGGTACGTGCACGACCTGCTGCGCGAGTGGGGCAACGAGGTGGTGGTCGTCGACACCACGCGCGCGCGCAAGTTCGGTCTGGGCCACCACGGCCGCAAGAACGACGCGCTCGACGCGCAGTTTTACGCACGCGCTCTGGCGAAGGGCTCGTTGCCCGAGGCGCACGTGCTCAGCGCAAATCGCCGCGAAATCCGCAAGCGCCTGGGCGTACGGCGGGCGCTCGTGCGGTCTCGCTCGAACCTGATTACGCAGGTGCGCGAGTTGTGTCGCGCTGAGGGCCACAAGCTGCCCCAGTGCAGCAGCGCGCACTTTCTCGAGCACGTGCGCCTGACCCCGCTGCCCCCGTCACTGCACGCGCTGGTCGCGCCGGTGCTGTGCTCGCTGTGCACCCTCGAGCAGGGGATAGCGGACGTCGATGAGGCGCTGCACGAGCTCGCCGCGCAGGAAGGGACGCTCGCTCCGCAGCTTGCGACCGTACCTGGCGTCGGGGTGCTGATTGCGCTCGCCTTCGTCGCGGTCATCGACGACCCTGCCCGATTCCGCCGTGCGAGCGACGTGGTGTCCTACCTGGGGCTTGCGCCGAGCGAATCGAGCACCGGAGGACGCCGGCGCCTCGGCTCGATCACCAAGCAGGGCAACACGTACCTTCGGGCGCTGCTGGTGCAGGCGGCCTGGTGCGTGATGCGCAGCCGCCACCGCGACGACCCGCTGGTGATGTGGGCGCACCAGCTCGCCGCGCGCCGCGGCAAGCGCATCGCCGTCGTCGGAGTGGCCCGTCGGCTCGCACGGCTGATGTGGGCGATGTGGCGCGACGGCACCGTCTACACGCCCGAGATGCTCGCCGCTCAAGGCGCAAGCAGTGCTGACGAGGCCGCACAGCGCCAAACTCAATACGCAGTCGCGTTGCGCGCCGCCGCACTGCGGCAAGCCGAACGCAAGCTCTCCCGACAGCGCACCGATTCGTCGCGTCGCGCTAAGCGGGCAGTCCTGCTCGAGGAGGTCCTCACGATGGCCTGACCCTGCCCCGCTTCTGCGCCTGTCGGGCGAGCGACTGAGCTCACCCCTCGGGAAGGCGCGAGCGCGACGACCCCGAAGAACGCAGGGCAGCCACCGCTGCCCCCAAGCTCGTGGCCTAAGACTGCGCCTGCCTTCCCACCTTTTCGAAACCCCCGCTTGTGCCAGCCCCTCGCAACGGCGACTGCCTTTTTGCCCGGGCTCGAGCACGTAGAGTCGACTGAAGAGCCACTCGTTTCGACCAGCGCACCCACGCCCAGCTACCACCACGCGCCCCCTGCGCGTCCCCCACTTCGAGGCTCCCGCACACACGCGCCCCGCGCGCGCTCCGCCCCGGTACGCCCTGCGCCTGCCAATCGCCACCCACCTCACAAGGCCGAACCCATGAAATCGAGAAAAAAAGCACCTCTCGCCCCTTGCACACGTGGCCCGTTCAGAGTCG
>JAGQJE010000375.1 GCA_020430775.1 Myxococcales bacterium | reverse complement strand
GAGGCCGACGCCGAGCTGCGCGACCACTTCACCGCCGTCGCCCGGCGCCACGCCGCAACCGCCATCGACTACGCGCCGCACGGGTTCGTGGGCGCGGGCAACGTGCAGGCCGCCGTCGACGAGCTGATCGACGACCTCGCGACCGGAGCGGTGGGCAGCTCCGGTGCCTCGCGCGTCGGCGTGGATGCGGCGGCGGGCGCTCCCAACGCGCTCCCTGCGGGCTCCGTGAAGAGCCAGCTCGCGCAGCTCCTCGGCTTCCTCAACACGCACGTGAGCGCGCCGACCGGTGCGCACAACGCGGCGGCCATCGCCGCGACGCCTCACAACAACGTCGCCGGCACGAACGTCCAGGCGCAGCTCCAGGAGATCGTGACAGACCTCGTCGCGACCGGAGCTGCGTCGCCGGGCGCGGGGCTCGTCGGCGTCGACGCCATCGCGGGCGCGCCCACGGCCATCGGCGCGGGCACGGTGCGCGCCGCGCTGGCAGCTCTGCTTGGCGGGCTTAACGGCCACGCCAACCAAGCCAGCGGCGCACACGCCGCCAGCGCTATCGCGGTCGCTGACGCGGGCGCAAACCTGAACGCCGCAAATGTCGAGGCCGCCCTCGCGGAGATCCTCGACGCCTTCGAGGACGACCACTTCAAGGGCAACGAGGCGAACGCAGGCCAGCACCGCACCATCCACATCCCATCGCTTGGCGGGACGAAGGCCCTCATCCTCGACGCGAACGCTTCCGGCACAGCCTCGACGCGCCTCCGCATCTATTCGGACACCGCCTCCATCTGGTTCACGCTGAACGCCTCGTGGGATGGGACCCAGTGGGTGCGTGACGCGTCCGGGACCTTCTGCGGGGCGTTTCGCTTCGCCCGCAACGAGATCGAGTTCCTCCACGAGGACTCATTCGCTGCGACCTTCACCACCTGGACGCGCACCTGGCGCCTGCCGATGAGCAGCACCGTCAACTCCGCGTTCGAGCTGACCGGGACGGTGCGCGAGGTCGG
>JAGQJE010000374.1 GCA_020430775.1 Myxococcales bacterium | reverse complement strand
TCGTGGGAAGCAACTCCTCAGGCCGGCTACGGCCCACTACATGATGTGGTCGACGACGGTCGGTGGCCACGATATGTTGTGGTGCCTCCCGTCGACATCGAGTTGCTTCCCACGAATCGATCCCGTCCCCGTGCCCGATCCCGTGCCCGATCCCGATCCCGTCCCCGTGCCCGATCCCGACTCCGCACTCGCACCTGCGCCTGAACCGAAGTCCCACTCCACACCTCCCCGCCGCACCACCGCACGCCCGCGTCCGCCGCGCGCGCCGTGCGGGCGGGCGGGGCTGTGATGACGCCTTCCGTGCTATCACCCGCGGACCCGTAACGAAGGAGCGCGTGATGACGACCGACCGCGTGGGCCTGCTGGCCTTCTGGAAGAACTACGACCGCCGGACCTACCTGAAGGCCGCCATCCTCGCGGACGAGCTCGGGTATGACTCGTTCTGGCTGCCCGAGGCCTGGGGCTACGAGGTCTTCACGCTGCTCACGGAGATCGCGCTGCGCACCAAGCGAATCAAGCTCGGCACCGGCATCGTGAACGTCTTCAGCCGCTCGCCGGCGCTGCTCGCGATGACCGCGGCGACCGTCGACGAGATCAGCGAGGGCCGGCTCATGCTCGGCCTCGGCACGAGCGGCAAGAAGGTCATCGAGGGGTTCCACGGCCGCGAGTTCAAGAAGCCCCTGACTCAGACCCGCGACGTCATCCGCGTGGTGCGCACGCTCGTCGGCGGCGAGCCCCTCTCGGACGCCGGCGCGATCATGCACGAGTACCGGCCGTTCACGCTGAACATGAAGCCCGCCCGCACGCGCATCCCCATCTACGTCGCCGCGCTGAAGGAGAAGTCGATCACGAGCATCGGCGAGCTCGCCGACGGGTGGATGCCGATCTTCTGGCCGTACAGCGAGCTGGGGCGAGGCAAGGCCTGGATCGCGGAGGGCGCGAAGAAGGCCGGCCGCGATCCGCGCGAGATAGAGACCGCGCCGTTTACGACCGCCATCCCGCTGCCCGGGCGCATGGCGACCGACAAGGCGCGCGAGATCATCGCGTTTTACGTCGGCGGCATGGGCGACTACTACCGCGAGCTGCTGACGGGCTTTGGCTACGGCGCCGAGTGCGATCGCATCGCGACGCTGTACGCCGACAAGGAGACCCGCGCCGAAGCGACCGCCGCGGTCACGCCCGAGATGGTCAAAGCGCTGACGATCTCGGGCGACCCGCTCGAGTGCGTGCGTGAGCTGCGCAACCGCCGGAAGCTCGGCGCCGACCTGCCCATCTTGAACCTCCCGCCGGAGATGCCCTGGCCGGCGCTCAAGCTCTTCATCCACGCCATGGCCCCGGGCGCGGACCGCAAGGTCTCGATGCGCCTTCTGAACCAAGCGGTCCGCGTCGGCGGCGGCGTCGCCGAACGCTTCGGGCGGTAGCGGACGGGATTCGCGCCCCGGTGGGAGGGCGACGCGCTATCCTCGTCCGAGGAGAGACTCGCATGCGCTGGAGAGAGAGTCGACGCAGCACCAACGTCGAAGACAGGCGCGGACAGGCGGGCCCGGGGAGCGGCGTTCGCCGCCGCGGGCTGGTCGGTGGAGGACTCGGGCTGCTGCTGGTCATCGGGTTCGTCGCGCTCGGTGGTGACCCGCGGACGGCGCTGCAGCTCCTCGGCAGCGTGCAGTCGTCGCCGAGCGCGGGGACGGCGCAGCCGTCGCAAGCCTCGGGCGCCGCGCCGGCGGGCCCGCGACCGGACGACCCGCTCGCCGACTTCTCGGCCGCCGTGCTCGGCGACACCGAGGACACCTGGAGCGCCATCTTCCAGAAGATGGGCAAGCGCTATGAGCCGCCGACGCTCGTGCTCTTCACCGACTCGGTGCGCTCGGCCTGCGGCCTGAGCTCGTCGGCGACCGGGCCGTTCTACTGCCCCGGCGACCACAAGCTCTACATCGACCTCGGCTTCTTCCGGGAGCTCAGGGACCGCTTCGGCGCCAAGGGCGACTTCGCGCAGGCGTACGTCATCGCGCACGAGGTCGGCCACCACGTGCAAAACCTCCTAGGCATCTCGGAGCGCGTCCACGCCGCAGAGCAGCGCGCCTCGTCGAAGGCGGAGGCCAACGCCCTGTCCGTGCGCCTCGAGCTGCAAGCGGACTGCTTCGCGGGCGTGTGGGCGCACCACGCCAACGCCGATCGGC
The DNA here is from genome assembly GCA_020430775.1 of Myxococcales bacterium. Lineage (GTDB taxonomy): Bacteria > Myxococcota_A > Polyangia > Polyangiales > Houyiibacteriaceae > JAGQJE01. The sequence continues at coordinate 6,545 of JAGQJE010000374.1, read as the reverse complement.
ACCTGCTCGAGCCAGGCGACGTGCAGGAGGCGCTCACGGCGGCGGAGGCGATCGGCGACGACACGCTGCAGCGGCAGGCCGGCGGGGTCGTGCGCCCGGAGTCGTTCACCCACGGCACATCTGCGCAGCGCGAGCGGTGGCTGAAGACCGGGATCGACCGCGGCACGATCGACGCCTGCGACACGTTCGCGACCGACCAGCGCTAGCGGCCCCCGCTCGAACCGGCGCGGTCGCTCAGCCATCGCGGCAGCGCCGGGCGCGGGCGTGCGGTGGCGTGCGGTGGCTCTGTGGCGACACGCGTGTCACACCGGACCAGAGCGGTGTGGTGGGGGCGCGCCGCGTGAGATGGGCCTCGAAAGGGTCGCCGCCGAATGGGTTATTGGGCCTACTACCTCCTCTGGCTCCTCGCCTTCTATGTCTTCGGGCACCCGATCCTGCTCCTCGGGTTGCTCGCGTTCGTCCTGCTCCGGCGGTACATCCCGGACCCGCTCGTCTGGGCGCGCACCTCGAGCACCCAGCGGCGGCTCCGCGACCAGGTCGCCGCGAACCCTTCGAACGCGACGGCGCGACGCGACCTCGCGCGCATCTACCTCGAGCGCAAGCGGCCGAGCGCGGCGCTCGAGCTGCTCGCTCAGGCGCGCGCGCGCTTCCCCGACGACGCCGAGCTGCTCTACCTGACCGGCGTCGGGCGCCTGCGCTCCGGCGACCCGGAGGGCGCGCTCGGGCCGCTCGTCGAGGCGATCGATCGCGACCCGCGCACCGGCTTCGGCGACCCCTACCGCTGCGCGGGCGACGCGCTCGCCGCGCTCGGGCGGCTCGAAGAGGCGGAGGACGCCTACGAGCGCTTCGTCGCGACCAATGGGTCGAGCCTCGAGGGCTGGTACAAGCTGTACCGCGTCCGGCGCCGGCGCGGCGAGCACGCCGCCGCGAAGCGCGCGCTCGAAGAGGTGTTCGACACGTGGCGCGCCCTGCCCGGCTACCTCCGCCGCCAGCAGTGGGCCTGGTGGCTGCGGGCGATGCCGGCGCGCTGGCTGCTCTGAGCGCGGCGCCACCGGCGCGGCACGTGGGGCGCGGGGCGGTGGTCCCGCACACGATGCACCGCCCCGCGCCCACGGCGTGAGCAACATCGCGACAGGGTCCGCTCGTGGTACTCATGGGCGCAGGGATGGTCGACGTCGGAGCGCGCAAGGCCGAGTGCCCAAACTGCGGGGGACCCATCGAGCTGCGCCTCGGCGCGTCGCGGGCGCTCGTGTGCCCGTGGTGCAGGCACTCGGTGGTCGCGTCCGACCTGGCGCTCGAAGACCTCGGCGAGGTCGCAGAGCTCGCCCCGACGGCCGCGCGCTTCGCGGTCGGCGACAGCGGACAGGTCGCCGGTGAGCCCTTCGTCGTCGGCGGGCGCCTGCAGCTCGACCACGGCGCGGGACCCTGGGACGAGTGGTACGTGCAGCTCGGCGAGGGGTCGCGCCGGTGGGGCTGGCTCGCGGCCGCGCAGGGGCGCTACTACCTGACCGAGCCCGTCGAGGTGCAGGGCGAGGTCCCGCCGTACGAGCGGATGGAGCCCGACGCGACGGGGACGCTCCCGGGGCTCGGCGACACGCGGTGGACGGTCGCCGAGCAGGGCGCCTCGACCCTCGTCTCGGCCGAGGGCGAGCTGCCGGAGCCGGCGCGGCCCGGCGAGCGCGGCCTCTACGTCGACCTGGTCGCCCCCGGGGACAAGTTCGCGACGGTCGACTACGGGGACGGCACGGAGCCCGCGAAGATCTACGCCGGCGTGCAGCTCGCGCCGCACGAGGTCGTGCTCGGCAGGGAGGCGGTCGGGCCGCGGCCCGAGCAGGCGGTCAAGGCCGAGGCGCTCCGGTGTCCGACCTGCGGCGCGCCCGCGCCCGTCCGGACCCCCGCGACGACGGAGCGCGTCGTGTGCGCGAGCTGCCACTCGGTCCTCGACTACACGGCCGGCCAGCTCCGCTTCGTCCAGAAGCTCGAGCAGACGCGCGCGCGTGCGCTCATCCCGCTCGGCACGCAGGGCACGCTGCGCGGCGAGCGCGCGACGTGCATCGGGTTCATGGAGCGCTTCACCCGGGTCGACGGTGAGACCTACGCCTGGGGCGAGTACCTCTTCGACGCGCCCGGCGGCTATCGCTGGCTGCTCGAGGACTCCGGGCACTTCACCTGGTATCGCGACGTCAGCGCGGCCGCGGTCAAGCAGACGAGCGCGCGCCGGTACGCGTTCGAGGGGCGCAGCTACCGCGCGTTCTCGGTCGGCGACGCGGAGGTGCGCTTCGTCGCCGGCGAGTTCTACTGGAAGGTGCGGGTCGGCGACCGCACGAAGACGCTCGACGCGATCCACCCGCCCTTCCTGCTCAGCGAAGAGTCGAGCGAGCACGAGCGGAATTGGTCGCACGGGCAGTACGTCCCTGGTGCCGAGGTCTGGAAGGCCTTCGCGCTCGAGGGCAGACCGCCACGGCCCGAGGGGGTCGCGCCGGCGCAGCCGAACCGCCTGCCCGTCAAGCAGATGTTCATGGTCGGGGCGGGGCTCTTCATCCTGCTCACGCTCTTCGCGCTGTGGTTCGACTTCACCGGCAAGCGGGAGGTGCTCTCGCCGATGGCGCTGCCGCTGCCCAACGCGCCGCTCGGGCAGCCCCCGTCGACGCCGCCGCCCGCGGACGAGGTCGCGAAGACACGCACCCCAGCGTTCTCCGTGATGCGCGCGGGCGCGCTCGCGGTCGACCTCCAGATGAAGGCAGAGCACGCGTGGGTCGGAGCGCGGGTCGACCTGCTCGACGCGGGCTCGAGCAAGCACATCGCCGGGCCCTACATGGTGGAGGCCGCGCGCTACGGGAGCGACGTCCGCGGCACGCGCACCTCAGATGGCTGGACGCGAGGCCAGGGCATCCTCCCGGGCGTGCGCCCCGGGACCTACGTGCTCGAGGTCGCGTCCTCGTGGCAGCCCTACCCCGCGCAGCCCACGCAGCCCATGCCCCAGGCGGAGCTGAGCGTCTATCGAACCGGCCGCGGCGCGTGCATGTATTGCTGCGCGCTCGTGCTCATCGCGCTCCCGCTCTTCGGCGTGCTCATCTCGTACGCCGGCTTCGAGGCGCGCCGCCGCATCAACTCGACCTTCTGAGCCCGTCATGGTCCGTTACATCCTCTACGCCATCTTCGGTCTCGCGGTCATCGGCGGCTACGCGTACTCGGCCGCCGTCGGGTTCGACCCACGCGGCGCGAGCTCGGTCCGCCAGATCGAGCCGCCGCGTCCGGGCGCGGTCCGTAGCAGCGGGGGCGGCGGGTTCTGGTACACGGGCGGGGGCGGGTTCCGGTACGGCAAGTAGCGCGCCACCGCTGCCCGCGGGCGGGGCGCTACGTGTCCTCGGGGCGGCGGCCGCGGAGCATCTGCCGCACCTGCGCCGCGTTGTGGCGGGTGAGCGCCGACGCGGCGAGCTCGCGACACTCCTTCGCGTCCAGCCGGCGGATGCGCTCCTGCACGAGCAGCACCTCGGGGACGGGCACCGACAGCGACCTGCAGCCGAGGCCGATCAGCACGGGGAGCGCCTGCACGTCGGCGGCGAGCGCGCCGCACACGTGCACCGACCGACCGGCGCGCCCGGCCACCTCGACCACCTGCGCGAGCAGCCGCAGCACCGCCGGGTGCAGCGCGTCCGCCTCGTGGCCGACGAGCCGGCTGCCCCGGTCGACCGCGAGCGTGTACTGCGCGAGGTCGTTCGTCCCGAGCGCCAGGAAGTCACACTCGGCGGCGAGCGAGTCCGCGAGCAGCGCGGCGCCCGGCGTCTCGATCATCACGCCGACCGGGAGATCGCCGACGGCCTCGCCCTCGTCCTCGAGCGCGCGGCGGCAGCGCTCGAGCGCCGCTTTGACGTCGCGGAGGTCCATGACCCCGGTGACCATCGGCAGCAGCAGGCGCACGTCGCCGTGGCTCGTCGCGCGCAAGATGGCGCGGAGCTGCGCCTCGAAGAGCCTCGGGTGGGCGAACGCGAAGCGGAGGCCGCGCAGGCCGAGCGCCGGGTTCGGCTCCGCCTCGATGGACGCAAAGCGCGCGGCCTTGTCGCCGCCGAGGTCGAAGGAGCGCAGCACCACGGGCCGCCCCTTCATCGTCTCGGCGACCGACACGTAGAGCGCCGCCTGCTCGTCCTCGGGCGGTGGCTCGTCGCGGTCGAGGTAGAGCCACTCCGTGCGGTACAGGCCGATGCCCGCCGCGCCGAGCTCGGCCGCGTGCTCCGCCTCGCCCGGCCGCCCCGCGTTCGCGTGGACGGTCAGCCGCACCCCGTCGAGCGTCTCGGAGGGCAAGTCACGGTGCGCCCGCGCGTCGTCGGAGAGCGCGGCGGTGCGCTCGACGCGGGCGCGCGCCTCGGCGAGCTCTTGCGGGTCCGGGTCGAGCGCCACGCGCCCGATGACCCCGTCTACGATGGCCACGCGCGCGTCGCGGCAGATCCGGAGGCCTCGCACGCCGACCACCGCCGGCACCGCCAGGCTGCGCATGAGCAGCGCGGTGTGGCCGGTCGCGCTCCCGTGCTCCGCGACGAGGGCGATCGCGCCGAGCTCGTGCAGGTGCACGGCCTCGACCGGGCTGAAGTCCGACGCGAACACGATCGTCGCTCGCTCGAAGGGCTCGAGCGGCGTCAGCTCCCCGCGCAGGCCCCGGAGGATCTGGGCGCCGACGTAGCCGATGTCCGCAGCCCGCTCGCGCAGGTAGGGCTCCGGCGCGCGCAGCAGGGGCTCACGCAGCGCCTCGATGGCGGCGCGAACGGCCTCCTCGGCGTGGAGCCGCTCGTCGCGGATCGCGCGCTCGACCTCGGCGCGCAGCGTCGGGTCCTCGTGCATCAACGCGTGCGTGTCGAGGATCGCCGCGGCCTGCTGGGCGCGGGCGTCGTCGACCCACTGCCGCGCCTGCTTCACGCGCGAGTGGGACACCGCGAGGGCCTCGTCGAAGCGCGCGAGCTGCTCCTCGGCGTGCGTGCCGTTTGGCCGAGGCTCGTCGCTCGGCGGCGCGAGCGAGCCCCCCGGGAGCACGAAGACCTCCCCGACCGCGACCCCCGGAGAGGCCGCGACGCCGGTGAGCCAGGTCACTCCGCCTCTCCGAAGCGGTCCGCGATGAGCGCGCCGATGGCCTCGATGGCCTCGTCGGCGTCCTCGCCCTCGGTCCGCACCGTGACCAGCGAGCCGCGCTGCCCACACAGCAGCAGCACGCCCATGATGCTCTTCGCGTTGGCCGACTGGCCGTCTTTTTCGAGCGTGATGTCCGACGTGAACTTCGCGGCGAGCTGCACGAGCTTGCCGGCGGCGCGCGCGTGCATGCCGAGCCGGTTCACGATCTCGAAGCGTTCCTGTCGGCGCGCCACCCTACGGCCCTCGCTGCGCGTCCCGATGCGCGACCGCCACGAGCCGATCCGCGCCGAGGCGCCGGCCCAGCTCCTCGGCGATGGCCACCGAGCGGTGCCTTCCGCCCGTGCACCCTATCGCCACCGTGAGGTAGGCCTTCCCCTCGCGCTCGTAGCGCGGGAGCAGGTCGCGGAGCATCGGCTCGAGGCGGGCGAGCAGGTCCTGCGTGTCGTCGGCCCCGAGCACGTAGCGCGCGACCGCGGGGTCGAGCCCCGTCTTCGGGCGCAGCTCCGGCACGAAGTGCGGGTTCGGGAGGTAGCGCACGTCGAACACCAGATCCGCGTCGACCGGGAGCCCGTACTTGAACCCGAACGAGACGACGCGGGTGACCATCCCGGGTGGACGCTGGCGGCCGAGGTGGTCGACGAGCGCGCGGCGCAGGTCGTGCACGCTCAGCGTCGTCGTGTCGATCACGTGGCGCGCCCGGGCGCGCAGGAAGCCGAGCCGCTCGCGCTCCCGCGCGATCGCGCCGGTCAAGTCGCCCGCGACCGAGAGCGCGTGCGGGCGGCGGGTCTCGCTGAAGCGCCGCACGAGCACCTCGTCGGCGCAGTCGAGGAACAGGACCTCGACGTCGTGCCCCGAGCGCTCGAGGGCGTCGAGCACGTCCCCGGCGCCGTCGAGGAACGACCCCGTGCGGACGTCGATCCCGAGGCCGACCCGGTCGATGGTCGCCCCCTCGTGTTCGCGCGCGGCGGAGGCCCCTTCGTCGGCCGGTGGCGGGGCCGGCGGTCGCGACGCCCCGGGGCTCGCGACCAGCTCGACGAGCGCCGGCGCCAGCGCGGGCGGGAGGTTGTCGACGCAAAAGAAGCCCATGTCTTCCAGCACCCGCAGCGCGGTGCTGCGGCCTGCGCCGGACAACCCCGTAACGACGACGACCTGCAACCCGGTCACCCCGGAAGCGTACCGAGCCTGCACCGCAAACCCAAGCGGTGTCTGCCACGCCTGCGCGGGAGCGGGAGCGGGAGCGGGCACGGGAGCGGGTGCGGGAGCGGGTGCGGGCACGGGTGCGGGCACGGGTGCGGGAGCGATTCATGGGAAGGAAGGCGGTTTTTTTGGTGGGTCGGCGGACGGCGGAGGCGGCCGGGCGCATGGGCGGCGCGTGCGAGAGGTCTCGCGCCGTTTCGTCGATGGGATCGGCTCTGGGCCGTTCG
>JAGQJE010000060.1 GCA_020430775.1 Myxococcales bacterium | reverse complement strand
CTCGACCAGGGCGGACTCGATCGGGCGCGTCTCGCCGGCGAGGCAGAGCGGCGCGTGCAGCCGGTAGCTCACGACGGTCTGGTCGGCGCGCCCGCGGCTCTCGACCTCGCCCGTGTAGAGGCGGCGCATGTACCGGTGCAGCGTGTGCCGCCGGTGCTTCGGCATGTCGAAGGGCTTGTACTCGTCGATGAACACGGGGACCGAGTTCGTCGACGAGAGCAGCTTGAGCAGCGCGAACTCGGTCTCGGTGGCGCTGAAGGGCTCGGCCGAGCGGATGCCGAAGAGCGGCCAGAAGACCTCCATCACGAGCGAGCTCTTGCCGGAGCCCTGCGTGCCCCAGACGCAGAGGATCGGGTAGTGGCCGAGGGCCTTGTGGATGCGGGGCTTGAGCGGCGCCGAGAAGAACCAGCCGAGGATGGGCAGGATGACCTCGGGCGTGTTGAGCTCGAGGAGCTTGGGCAGCACCAGCGCGGCGGTGGCCGCCTCCACCGCGGGGTCGATCGGGTCGAGGGGGCGGAGGCGCTTGTGCAGGGCATCGCCCGCGTCGACGAAGAGCACGTCGTCGGGGAGCGTCGCGCCGCCGCGACCGACCACGCTCTCGGGCACCACCCACAGCGGCTCGCCGCCGAGCTCGACGTAGCCGAGGTTCGTGATGCCGCGCAGGGCCGGCACCTCGCGCTCGGCGAGGAGCTTGAGCACGCCCTGGACGTTGTCGTCGGAGCCGGTCCAGAGCATGTCGGCCGACTTCAGGACGCGGAGCAGGTGCCGCTTGCTGTGCCAGGCGTCGCGGGGGAAGCGGACGCCGCGGTAGGTGCGTCCGCAGGTCGTGGTGACGTCGGCGTCGATGATGTCGCCCTCGTCGGTGGCGATGCGGCGCACCGGCTCGAGGGCGAAGGTGGAGATGGTGACCGGCTCTCCGCGGCGGCCGAGGATGTAGTAGTGGTCGGTGTCCTCGAGGACCTCGCCCTTGAGGCCGGGGCCCTGGGGCTCGGCGCCGCCGTCGTCTTCGTCGTCGCCCGTGTTCTTCCGCGCGCCTCGGTCTGCCGGTGGCTCTCTGAGGAGCTCGCGGACGGTCTGGGCGCGCAGCTTGAAGCGGCGCTTGATGAGGTCGGCGTAGCCGTCGCGGAGCACGGGGTCGGCGGTGCGCAGCAGCGGCAGCAGCTCGCGCAGGCGCGCGCTCACCTCGTGCTTGGGGGCGTCGGCCGGGATGCGCTCGAGCTGGTGCTCGACCCAGTCGGCGGCCTCGCGCAGCACCTTGTGCAGGGCCTCGGGGCCGCCCTGCGCGACGAGCTCGTTGAGGTCGACCTTGTCCTTGCCGTCGGGCCGCGGGATGCGGGCGACGCGGACGACCCGGCCCGCCTCCTGGAGCGCTGCCGCGGTCTCGAAGGCGCCAGCCTCCCCGGCGCCGCTCGCCTCGGAGTCGTTGCAGATCACCACCTCGGCGACGCGCTCGGTCAGCGCGATGAGCTTCGGCAGGTCCTTCTTGCGGAAGCGGACGGTCACCGGCGAGATGCACGGGACGCCGGCCTGCAGGGCGGAGATGCAGTCGGTCACGCCCTCGGTGACGAGGAGCCGCTGGACGCCCGCGCGGGTGGCCGCGTCCTCGTTGTAGAAGGTGTCGTTCTGGACGAGGGCCGAGACGTAGGGGTGCTTGTCCGAGCGCGTGAGCAGCTTCTTGTACTTGGCCTCCTCCCACGGGGCCTCGGGCGTGAGCTCGGTCTGGCGCGCGATGAAGTACACGACCCGGCCGCGGCGCCAGTACGGGAACACGAGGCGCTGCTGGAAGAAGTCGGTGACGCGGCCGTCGCGGAAGCGCACGAACAGGCCCGTGGCGAGGGCCTCGTCCTCGGAGGCCCCGAGCGCGCCGACCAGGTGCTCGTAGAGGTGGCCGTCGGCCCAGCCGAGCTGCAGCTTGTCGACGGTCTCGTCGGAGAAGCCGTAGCGGTCCTTGAACCAGGCGGCGCGCAGCTTCGACGGCAGCACCTGGTGGTAGTAGCGGGCGGCCTCGGTGAGCAGGTTCTCGACCCGGCGCCGCTCCGAGAGGCGGTCGAGCTCGGCGCTGAGCTGGGCGTCCTCGCGGCCGGGGAGCGCCACGCCGGCCTCGTCGGCGAGGGTGTGCAGCGCGTCCCAGAAGCCCACGCCGTCGCGCGCCATCACGTAGTCGACGCAGTCGCCGCCGTCGCTCGAGCCGCCCGAGAAGTCGCGCCAGGTCTGGCTGTGGGGCCAGACGACGAAGGACGGATCGCTGTCGGCGCGGAACGGCGAGCGGCCCTTGAGGACCGAGCCGGCCGGCTGCAGCTCGACGTCCCGCCCGATGAGCGCGGCGAGGTCGGTGCGGTCGCGGACGCTGTCGACGATGGCGCGGAAGTCGTTGACTGGCCCCTCGCTTCGCTCGGCGCGTCGACAGGTCTGGAACCGTGCAGCTCCACGGCCTCGTTCCTCGTCCGTTCCGCCATGCACGGTTCCAGTCATGTTCAAGCGGCCTCCCTCGCCAGCACCGAGATCGGGGTGTCGGCGCCGAGGACCTTGCGGTAGGCGCGGCGGCGCGCGGCGTGCTGGCGGCGCGCGATGGGGTGGTCGTCGACGAGGTCGTAGAGCACCGGCGTGCGCTTGCCGGGGTGCGGGCGCATCAGCCGGCCGAGGCGCTGGATGGTGCGGCCCTCGGCGCGGGCGGGGGTGGCGAGGATCAGGCGCTCGAGGCGAGAGACGTCGAGGCCCTCGTCGGCGAGCGAGGTCGCGCAGACCGCCGCGAGCTCGCCGGCGCGGAAGGCCTCGAGGATCGCGGCGCGCTGGGCCTTCGGCGTGCGGCTCGTGAGCGCGGCCGCGGCGACGTCGTCCTCGCAGAGCTGCCGCGCGAGGTGCTCGCAGTGCTCGACCCGGGCCGAGAGCACGAGCGTCGCGTGGCGGTTGAAGGTGGCCTCGGTGATGAGGCGCAGGAGCAGCGCGTTGCGGTCCGCGTCGCGCACGAGCCGGGCCACGAGCTCGGTGTGCGAGCCCGCGTCGGAGGTGACGCCGGTGCTGACGGCGACGACCTCCGGCACGATGAGGTGGCCGGCCTCGACGAGGCGCGCGTGGTCGACCTGGAACACGGGCGCGCCGAGGGCGAGGTCGAGCAGCGGGGTCAGGCCGTCGCCACGCTCGGGCGTGGCGGTCAGGCCGAAGCGGTAGAAGGCGGGCATGGCCGCGACCACGTCGCGGAAGGTGGAGGCGGGGACGTGGTGGCACTCGTCGACGATGAGCGTGCCGAAGCGCGCCCCGAGCTCGGCGAGCGCCGCGGGGGCGAGGTTCACCAGCGTCTGCACCGTCGCGATGGTCACGACGTCGGACGCCGCGCTGCCGCCGGCGATGACGCCCGGCTCGACGCCGAGGGCGTCACGCAGGGTCGCGCGCCACTGCTCGAGCAGGTCGTGGGTGTGCACCAGCACGAGCGCGGGCTGGCGCGCGCGGGCGATGGCGCCAGCGCCGATGACCGTCTTGCCCGCGCCGCAGGGGAGGACCGCCGTGCCCTGCGTGTGGCGCACGAGGGCGCGGACGGCCTCCTCCTGGTAGTCGCGCAGCGAGAGGGCGAGCTCGAAGCCGACGGGCT
>JAGQJE010000373.1 GCA_020430775.1 Myxococcales bacterium | reverse complement strand
GAACGGCCCAGAGCCGATCCCATCGACGAAACGGCGCGAGACCTCTCGCACGCGCCGCCGATGCGCCCGGCCGCCTCCGCCGTCCGCCGACCCACCAAAAAAACCGCCTTCCTTCCCATGAATCGATCCCGTGCCCGTTCCCGCCCCGGCGCTCACACGCCGAACACGGCGAGCAGCCGATCGAGCACCCAGTACGCAGAGACGCTGCCGATGGCGTACGACACGGCGGTCGGCGCCCAGCGGGGCGTCGCGAGCGCCTGGCGGTACAGGGCGATGCAGGCCATCGCGAGGCCGATGACGGCGAGCTGGCCGAGCTCGATCCCGAGGTTGAACGCGAAGAGCGCCAGGGTGATGTCGCCGGAGGGAACCCCGGCCTGCACGAGCGCGGACGCGAAGCCGAGCCCGTGCAGCAGCCCGAAGCAGGCCGGCAGCGTCCACGGGTGCCGCTCGAGGAGGGACTCCGGCGTGTGCTCGCGATCGCGCCGCGCGTACAGCTCGAGCGCGAGCACGACGATCGTGAGCGCGATGCCCACCTCGATCGGCGCCGGCGGCAGGTGCACGAGCCCGAGCGCCGAGAGCGCGAGCGTCACGCTGTGCCCGAGGGTGAACGAGGTGACCGCCCGGAGGAGCTTGCCGCCCCAGCCCATGAGCATCAGCAGCCCGATCACGAAGAGCACGTGGTCGACGCCGGTCAGCAGGTGCTCGACGCCCATCTTCAGGTACTCGGGGAACACCGCGGGGGCCGCCTCGGGCGTCGGGATCGTCCAGCTCGGCTGCTCCCCGTCGATGAGCACCTGCGAGGTCTTGCCGTCCGGCCACTGCACTCGGACGATCACGTTCGTCCCGGACTCGGCGACGCCCTCGACGCGGATGGTCTTGCCGAGCAGCGCCGCGCCGTCGCACCGCAGCGTCGCGTGCTGCTCGATGGCCCGGCTCCCGTCGGCGGGGCGCGACGTCGGATCGATGGGCGGGTTGCAGACCTCGGGCAGGTGCGGGACGAGCGCCGTGCCCGTCGGGCGGATCATCGGCGTGCGCCAGGTCATCTGGACGGGGCCGCTCGCCGGGACGTCGAGCCGGAGGAGCGAGGGGGCCAGCGGATGGGCGCGCGCGACCGGCGTACCGAGGACCGCGGCCGCGGCCGTGAGCGCGACGAGCGCCACCTGCGCCCGCGGCCCGATCGACGGACTGGCCCGACCGACCCGCCCGAGCTTCTGCAGGACCTCACGCACGTCGCACCTCATCGCTCCGCCCGGGCGCCGGTCCGCACCACGCGCAGCTCGTAGTGACGCCGGAGCGCCTCGAAGCGCTCGTTGGCGAGCCGCCGGGACACCTCGCGCACCATCTCCGCGCGGACCTGGTCGCGCACCTCCTCGAGCCGCGGTGGGCGCGCGCGGATCTGTTCGAGGACCTTCACGAAGTGCATCCCGAAGGTCGAGCGGAGCGGACCCACCCAGCGGCCGACCGGCGCCGCCGCCACCTGATCGCCGAAGCCCGGACCGTAGGTGTCGTCGAGCTCGCGCGTCGTGCGCAGCGCGATGGGGCGGCGGCTCAGCAAGGGGTCGCCGAGTCGGAACGCGGCGGCGGGCGCCGGATCGGTCTTTGCGAGCTGGGCCGCCATCGCCTCGGCGTCGCGGTCGAGCGACCCCGAGCGCTGATCCGCGCTCAAGAAGACCTGCCCGAAGCGCACGCGCGCCGGCAGCTCGAAGTCCTTGGCGTGGGCGTCGAGGTAGGCCTGCATCTGCGCGTCCGTCGGTCGCTGCGCGTCCGGCACACTGCCGAGCACCTGCGTCGCGCGCTCGAGCAGCCGCTTGCGGACGACGACGTCGCTGTCGAGCATGCCGAGCTTGACCGCCTCGTCGTAGAGGTCGACGGCGTCGCGCCGTGCCTCCTCCGGCGCGACGAAGCGCATGTTCGCGACGAGGCGCTCGAAGATGACCGGATCGGTCTGCGCCCAGCCGGCGCGCCGCGCCTCGGACAGGAGGATCGCCTCGCGCGTGAGCTGCGCGACCTCGGCGTCGTCGGCCCCGGCCGGGACCTTGACGGTGAGCTCGACCGGCCGCTCCCGCAGCTCCCACGCCTCGTAGCCGCGCTGCGCCGCGAGCGCGACGGCGCCGATGAGGAAGAAGTGAACGCAGGCGCGGATCATCGAGGCGATCGTGCGGCGCGTCGGGGACGGAACGACGGCGCCACCGTGGGGTAATACGAGCTAGGGGACATACCAGATCGGTGAGGTCCAGGCCCGCTCCTGTATGAAGCGCTCGATGCGTGGGTCGCAGCAGGCCTTGAACCCCTCCGGGACCGCGTCCGGCGCGTCGCAGTCGACGCCGGCGTCGAGGCACTGGTAGGTCGTCCAGCGGCACGAGGGGTTCTGCACGACGCGCACGTAGTAGTACGCCATCTGCGAGGGGTCGAAGCTCGGGTCAGCCCAGACCGTGCAGAGCGTCTTGCGGCCCGCGCCCCTCGGCTCGCACGTCTTCGGGTCGACCGTCGCGCCGTCGTGCGCGTCGCCCGCCACGTCGTACACCTTCACGTGGTACGCGCCGGCCGCGTCGAGCCAGCCCTTGATGACCTGCGCGCGCTGTAGCTCGACGCCCGGGTGGGTCGCGGTGCCGGGGTCCATCTGCGCGGCGATCGCGATGCGCGGGGCTGCGCCGGCCGACGGGGGCACCGAGAGCTTCCCGCCCATCGGCACGCCGCCCTCGTAGCCCGCCGCCGCGAAGCTCGCCGCCTCGCACATCGAGCTCGGGTAGTCCCACCCGCCGAAGGTCCGCACGACGATCCGCGGCCCGCTCGTGCCGTAGGCCTCGCGGCGCCGCATGGCGTCGAAGAGCGCGTCGCGTGAGTTCTCCTCCGCCCACAGGACCGCGAGCCCGCCCGGGCTGAAGAAGGGTGTGTCGGTGAGCTCCGCCGGGAGCGCGTCGCGGTGGCTGCGCCCGGCGCCGCCGTGGCCCGGGAAGCCCTCCTCCGCGACGGCGCCCGGCGCGGCGATGTGCGTGTCGGTGCTCGCGATGAAGCCGTACTCGAAGGGGTTCACGCCGAGCTCGAGCGCGTGCTTCATGCCCTCGCCGAGCGCCTCCCGGATGAAGTCGCCCGGGTGCGGCGCCGCGCCCGGATCTACCGTGTCCTCGATGTCGAGCTTGGCGCGCCCGAGGCTGTTGTACGGGAGCTTCTCGAAGCCGCAGAGCTCATCGGACACGGGCGTCCCCGGTAGACACTCGGAGTCGCCCTTGTGCTGGTACACCTCGATCAGCGGCTCCATGTCGTGCCGCGCCTCGGCGTACGAGCGGCCGTAGGGCTGCCCGCTCGGGTCTGCCCACTTGAAGTACAGCCCATCGCTCAGGTTCGAGTTGTGCGCGATGGTGAGCGCGTCGCAGCCGGTGCCCGCGTTCAGGCACTGCGCGCCGAGCGCGCGCCACAGCCCCTCGGCGTAGTTCTCGTCGAAGTAGCTGATCGGCGCGGCCGGGACGTGGGTGTTCCGAAAGATCACGTTCCGGTGGAGGTTCGCGGTGGCGGGGTTTCCGCTCCACTCGTAGCCGATGAAGGAGGTGAACGTGCAGGCGTCGCTCGTGTCGAGCGCGTCTGCGGCGGCCTGCTGGACGCCCTGCCAGACCTCGAGGCCGCGCGTGAGGCAGGCCTCGGCGCCCGGCCCGCAGAGGTCGGGATAACCCGCCTTGCCCTGGGCCGCGGCGAGGTTCGCGTTGATCAGCGCGAACGCGACGTCCGGCTCGTCGCGGATGAGCGTGCAGCCGTGCGACTCGTACGCCACCGAGGTCGGGTCTTCGCAGAGCGAGACGGTCGCGATGAACTCCGCGTGGTCCGTCACGACGGCGAAGTCGAGCGGGCGATCGTTTTGGAGCGTGCGCAGCGGGCGGCCTCGCGCGTCGTAGGGCTGGATGCCGACCTCGCCGCCCTTCGCGAACCGGTAGGCGTCCGCCGGCGTGAGCCTCGTGCCCTGCAGGTTCGCGTCGAGCGAGAGCGTCGTGTGGACGTGGGTGTCGCCGAAGAAGGGCTGGCGAAGCGGGTCGTACGCGGCGCAGCGGCGCTCCGGCGTGCCCCCGTCCGGGGCGCCCGCGTCGGGGGCGGCGCCGGTCGAGCCACAGCCGGCGAACGCGCCCAGCAACGCCACCCCGACGACCCGCGCCCAACGGCCGCGCCCGCGTCGTCCGAGCGCACCCGCCCCATCCGTCCTCTCGCCCACGGCGCCACCGTATCACGGCGCGGCGGCCGGCGAGGCGTCCCACCGCGGCGCGAGTCGTCGGCGGGTGCCGCGTACGCGCGACGGGTCGTCAGCTCGCGTCGAGCAGCGCCTTCAGGTCTCGTCGCAGGCGCGCGATGCCGTCCGCGTCGTCCGCGTAGTAGCCGCGGATGTGGCGCGTCCGGTCGACGAGCACGAAGTGCCCAGAGTGGTTGATGTCGACGTCGTTCCCGTCCGCGTCCTTCTGCCGGGTGCCCATGCGCACCTTGAACCCGTCGACGAGCAGGTGCTCGATGGCGTCCCGATCGCCGGTCAGGAACGACCAGTTGTCGGTGTTCGCGCCGCGGTCCTTCGCGTAGCTCGCGAGGATCGCCGGCGTGTCGTACGCGGGGTCCACGCTGATCGACACGAAGCGCAGCTTGTCGCCGTACGACGCGAAGCGGCGCTGCAGGTTGCTCATCTGCGTGGTCAACAGCGGGCAGATCGACGTGCAGCGCGTGAAGATGAAGTCCGCGACCCACACCGAGCCGTCGAGCTGGCGCGCGTGGAAGGCCTCGCCCCGCTGGTCGGTCAGCGAGAGGTCCGGGACCCGCGACAAGGTGGGCAGCGCGCGGGCGTGCCCGTCGCACCCCGAGACCACCGCGGCGAGGCCGAGCGGGAGCAGCAGCGCGAGCACGCAGAGGGGGCGCGAGAGGCGGGGTGTGGACATGGGGCCACCGGCGTGCGCCGCGCGCGACCGCTCGGGCGAGCGAGCCACAGTCGCTACGCGGCGTCTATCATGAGGACCGCGAACAGCCCCGTGAGGTAGATGAGAGAGACGAAGAAGAGCTGCTTCGACCAGCGGATGTGGGCGTCCTCGCGCAGACCGCGCAACGCCACGACCACGAAGAGCGCGCCGAGGAGCGACGCGCCGACGAGGTAGATGGTCCCCGCGACGTGCAGCGGGAAGAGCAAGAGCGAGGTCGCGACCAAGAACACCGTGTAGCAGAGCGCGTAGACCTTGGCGGCGGCGAGCCCGTGCGTGCTCGGCAGCACCTTCAGGCCGGCGCGCTCGTACTCCTCCTGGCGAAAGATCGAGATCGCGATGAAGTGCGGGATCTGCCAGAAGAACAGGATGCCGAAGAGGACGAGCCCCGGCGCGTCGAGCTGACCCGTCGCGGCGGTCCAGCCCATCAGCGGCGGCAGCGCGCCGGGGATGGCGCCGATGAGGAGCGCGGTGGGCGTGCGAGGCTTCAGCGGCGTGTAGACCAGCACGTAGCTGATGAGCGCGATGGCGCCGAGGACGCCCGTGAGCGGGTTGGCGAAGAAGGTGAGCGCCGGCACCGAGAGGATGCCGAGGCCGAGCCCGAGCCAGAGCGCCGCGCGCGGCCGCAGGCGCCCGTCCGGGAGCGGACGCTTGGCCGTGCGCGCCATCAGCTTGTCCGAGTCGCGCTCGAGGTAGCAGTTGAGGGTGCTCGCGCCGCTCACGATCATGCACGTGCTGAGGAGCATGATGAGCGCGGTCACGGGCGAGGGCTTGGTCGGGGCGAGCCACATCCCGCCGCCCGCGGTGATGGCGACCAGCAGCGTGATGCGCGGCTTGGTGAGCGAGAACAGGTCCGAGAGGGTCGCTCCGAACGAAGCTCTCTGGGCTACAGTGGTCATCCCTTCCGGGTCCTCTCTACGCGTCCTACCAGCCCCAAAGGCGAGCTGGCGGCGCGGATGGCGGCCGAAAGATGCTCCGCGGTGCCGCGCGGGTCAACACGGCGCCGAGCCCTGGCCGCGGGGCGACGCGCCGAAGGGGCCCGCGTGACGTGGCCTCCGCGGGCACGCCTGGGGGGGCCCGGGCGCAGGTCGCGGGTGGCGACGGCGCGCTCGCGCTACGGCGCTCGCAGGGCGAAGACGAGCGCGCCGATGCCGCAGAGCGCGAGGAGGACGCCCAGCCCGAGGACGATCCACGGGAGCCTCTTCTGCATCCACGGCGCTGCCGACACCATGCCCCGTGACGGCTCGTCCGAGGGAAACGGGCCCGGCGTGTCGGAGACCCGGACCATGCCACCCGCCCCGCTCCGGAGGCTCGCGTCGACGTCGTCGAGCCCGACGGCGGCCAGGAGCGCGTCGGCGAGCGCGCCCGCCGTCTGGAAACGATCATCGGGGCGCTTTTCGAGCGCGCGCATGACGGCGCCTTCGAGCGCCGGCGGGAAGGTGAGGCCCTCGACGCGTTGCGAGAGCGGAATCGGCGCCGCTTGCGCGTGGAGCTGCACGAACTCGATGGCCTGCTTCGCCCGAAAGGGCAGCTTCCCGGTCAGCATCTCGTAGAGCATCACGCCGAGCGCGTACACGTCCGAGCGTCCGTCGAGCTGCTGCCCGCGGGCCTGCTCGGGGCTCATGAACTCCGGCGTGCCGAAGACCATCCCCTCGCGGGTGAGCACCATCGAGCCCGGCCGCATCTGCTTCTCGGTGACCTTCGCGAGCCCGAAGTCGAGCACCTTCGGGTAGTCGGCGATGCCGCCCTGCACGGTGATGAAGATGTTCTCGGGCTTGAGGTCGCGGTGGATGATGCCCATCCGATGCGCCTCGTCGAGCGCGCCGCACGCCTGCGCGATGAGCCGGACGGCGCGCACCGGGTCCATCGGGCCCTCCTCGCGGACGATCTGCGCGAGGTTGCGACCCTCGAGGTACTCCATGACGAAGTAGCAGGCCCCGTCCTCGAGCTGTCCGTGGAGGAACACCCGGGCCGTGTTTGGGTGCGAGAGGTGGCTCATCGCGCGGGCCTCTCGCCGAAAGCGAGACACGAGATCGGTCCTCGAGAGGTACTTCGAGTGGAGGATCTTGATGGCCACGAACCGGTTCATCTCGGGCTGCTCCGCCTTGTAAACGGAGCCCATCCCACCCGAACCTATGCGTTCGAGGATGCGGAACTGGCCGGCGACCTGCTTCCCAATGTACGGGTCGGTCACGACCGCACCGTACCATGGTGTGCGCGTGACTACGCAAGAACCTAGGCAACTTCGCAACCGCGGCGCGGCGAGTCCGATGAGTGGCTGCGATGCCCGAAGCGTCTACGAGAGCGATGGCCCCACCCGAAGCGAGCCGCCCTGCCCCGAGCGTCGCGCGCGTCGGCGAGGGGCGCCAGCCGGCCTCCGGGCCCGGTCGGCCGAGCGCTCACCCTCCGGCGGGGCGATCGGCCGGCGCGCGCGGCACGTTCGCGGAGCGGCTCGGCGCGTTGGT
>JAGQJE010000372.1 GCA_020430775.1 Myxococcales bacterium | reverse complement strand
TGCCGCACGACCATCGTAGCGGCGGAGAGTCAGCTTTTTTATGTGCGGCGTAGGCGGGTGACACGAAGCGTCCGGTCTTCGGGTCTCGAACCGGCTTGCGCCGACCCGGCCCGTTCATCCCGTCTAGCCCGACTACGCCCGCGACCCACGCCCGGGCGCTATGCTCCGGCCATGCACACGCCCGACGACCTCGCTGCGGACCTGCTCCGGTACATCGACGCCTCGCCGACACCCCACCACGCCGTCGCGGAGACGGAGCGTCGGCTGCGGGACGCGGGGTATGTCCGGCTGGACGAGCGCGCGCCGATCACCGGCGTCCGGCCGGGCGCGCGCGTGTACTTCGTGCGCGGCGGGGCCTCGCTCGCCGCGTTCCACGTCGGGAGCCGGCCGCCGTCCGACGCGGGGATGCGGTTCATCGGTGCGCACACGGACTCCCCGGCGCTGCGCGTGCGCCCCTCGCCGGATCGCTCGGAGGCGCGCTGCGCGCTTGTCGGCGTCGAGCCCTACGGCGGCGTGCTGCTGCACACGTGGCTCGACCGCGACCTCTCCATCGCGGGCCGCGTGCTCGTCGAGGGGACCGGCGGCGCCATCGAGGCGCGGCTCGTGCGCGTCGACCGGCCTCTGCTGCGCGTCCCGTCGCTCGCCATCCACCTCGACCGCACGGTCAACACGGAGGGCCTCAAGCTCAACCCGCAAAAGCACATGGTCCCGGTCGTGGCGCTCGAGCCGCCGTCGGCGGGCGGCAAGCTGGAGCGCTTTCATCTACGCGGGCTGCTGTCGACGGAGCTCGGGACGACCCCCGACGCGATCCTCGGGTGGGACCTCTTGCTGTATGACGTGCAGCCCGCCGCGCGGCTCGGCGCGAGCGGTGAGCTCATCTCGGCGCCTCGGCTCGACAACCTCGCGAGCTGCCACGCCGGTCTGCACGCGCTGCGCTCGAGCGGCGCGGCGCCGGAGGCCACGCGGGCGCTGGTGCTCTACGACCACGAGGAGGTCGGCAGCCGCACGGCGCGCGGCGCGGCGTCGAGCTTCCTGCGCACGCTGCTCGATCGGCTCGTGCGCGCGCTCGAACCGAACACCGCGGACGCGCTCGACCGCGCCCTCGCCGGGTCCGTCTTCGTGTCGGCGGACATGGCCCACGCGCTGCACCCGAACTACACCGACCGGCACGAACCGGACCACGCGCCGCTGCTCGGCCGAGGCCCTGTGCTGAAGAGCAACGCGAACCAGGCCTACGCGACCGACGGCGAGGGGTGGGCGCGGTTCGAGTCGTGGGCGAGGCGCGCCGGCGTCCGCACCCAGCGCTTCGTCAGCCGCTCCGATCAGAGCTGCGGGACGACGATCGGGCCGATCACCGCCGCCGGGCTCGGCATCGCCACGGTGGACGTCGGAAACCCCATGCTCTCGATGCACTCGTGCCGTGAGCTCGCCGCCGCGGCCGACGTCGCCCCGATGGTCGCGCTGATGCGCGCGTTCTACGAGAGCTGACCGCCGTGTGGCCGTCCGTTCTCCGCGACCGCTTCGACGCACGGGCGCGGCGCGCGCGGCGCGAGGTGCCAGCGCTGCCGGGCCCCGCGGGGCTGCCCCTGCTGGGCTCGCTGCGGGCGCTCCAGCGCGACCGGCTCGCGTTCTTTGTCGACGCGGCGGCGTACGGCCCCATCGCCCACTACCGCCTCGGCCCCTTCGACTTCTATCAGCTCAATGAGCCGGAGGACGTAGAGCGCGTGCTGCTCCTCGGGACCGGTCCGGTCCGCAAGGACCACGGCACGCGGCTGCTCAACCGATTGCTCGGGGAGGGTCTGCTGACGAGCGACGGCGCCGTGTGGCGAGCGCAGCGCCGCCTGGTGCAGCACGCGTTCACGCCGCGGCGCATCAGGGGCCACGTCGCGCGGATGATCGACGCTGCGAACGTCGAGGTCGCGCGATGGCGCGAGGGCGAGACGCTCGACGTGTACGCGATGTTCGGTCGGCTCACGCTCGACGTGGTCGGGCGCACGCTCTTCGGCGGCGACGTGCTCGACAAGGCGCAGGAGATCGGCGACGCGATGGCGTATGTATCGAGCTTCTACGTCGAGCGCATCGAGTCCCCGTGGCCGGCGCCCGAGTGGCTGCCCTCGCCGGCCAACCGGCGCTTCCACGACGCGCTCGGCACCATCGAGTCCGTGCTCAACGGCCTCATCGAGGACCGCCGCCGCAGCGGCGAAGCGCGCGACGATCTGCTCGGCAGCCTCCTCGACGCGCGCGACGAGCGCCGCCAGCCGATGAGCGCGCGACAGCTCCGCGACGAGTGCATGACGCTCTTCCTCGCCGGGCACGAGACGACCGCCATCGCGCTCACGTACACGTTCTACGCGCTGTCGAAGCACGGCGCGGTGCGGCGGCGGCTGGTGGACGAGATCGACCACGTGCTCGAGGGCCGCGCGCCCTCGATGGACGACCTACCCCGCCTCGAGCACGGGGCGCGCGTCCTCAAGGAAGCCATGCGGCTGTACCCGCCTGCGTACGCCATCGGGCGCGAGCTCTGCGAACCGCTCGCGCTCCGCGGGCACACGCTCCCGGTCGGGGCACAGGTCGTGATGTGCCAGTGGTCGATGCACCGCGACCCGCGCTTCTTTCCGCAGCCCGAGGCGTTCGACCCCGAGCGGTGGGCGGAGGGACGCGCCGACGCGCTCCCGCGCTACGCGTACTTTCCCTTCGGGGGCGGGCCGCGCGTCTGCGTCGGGTTTCAGTTCGCGCTGACGGAGGCACAGCTCGTCATGACCACGATCGCCCAGCGCGCGCACCTCGAGCTGCTTCCCGGCGAGACGCTGAGCTTCGCGCCCGCGGTCACCCTGCGCCCGGCGAGACCGGTGCGCATGCGCGTGCGCCGGCGCGCCGTCGGTGGCTAGCTCGCTAGCAGCCGGACAGCTCGATCTTGTCGACGCGGCGTTGGTGGCGCCCGCCGTCGAACGCCTCCTCGAAGAAGGCGCGGAAGATCGCCTCGGCGAGACCCACGCCGAGGACACGCGCGCCAAGGCACAGGACGTTCGCGTCGTTGTGGTGGCGCGCCATGCGGGCGCTGAACACGTCCCCGCAGAGCGCCGCCCGAACGCCCGCGTGCCGGTTGGCCGTCATGGACATGCCGATGCCGGTGCCGCAGATCAACACGCCGAGCCCCTCGCCACGCGCCACCGCGGTCGCGACCGCGTGGGCGTAGTCCGGGTAGTCGGTCGACTCGGTGCTGTGCGTGCCGAGGTCACGCACCTCGAAGCCGGCATCCGCCGCGATCGGCGTGACCGCCTGCTTGAGCGGGAAGCCCGCGTGGTCCGAACCGAAGAACAAGACCGTCACGAGTGCTGCGCTAGCACGAGGGTGACGTTCGTTCCACCGAAGCCGAAGGAGTTCGTCGCGGCCACACGAATCGGGCGCTCCTGCGCCTGCCCGCGGACGAGGTTCATTCCCTCGGCCACCGGATCCGGGCGCTCGAGGTTCACCGTGGGCGGCGCGACGCCGTCGCGGATCGCGAGCGCGCAGAACACCGCCTCGAGCCCGCCGGCGGCGCCGAGCAGGTGGCCGGTGACGCCCTTGGTGCTCGACACCGCGAGCCCGCTCGTCGCGTGGGCCCCGTAGACCTCGCGAATCGCCTGCAGCTCGAGCCCGTCGCCCGCCGGCGTCGAGGTGCCGTGGGCGTTCACATAGTCGACGTCCGACGGGTCGAGCGAGGCGTCCGCGAGCGCGAGGCGCATCGCCCGCTGCGCGCCCTCGGCGCCCGGCGCGGGCTGGGTGAGATGGTACGCGTCCGCCGTCGCCGCGTAGCCGACGACCTCTGCGAGGATGCGCGCGCCCCGCCGCATCGCCGCCTCGCGCTCTTCGAGCAGCAGGACGCCGGCGCCCTCGCCGATGACGAAGCCGTCGCGGTCCTCGTCGAAGGGGCGGCTCGCGCGCGTCGGATCGTCGTTGCGCTTCGACAACGCCCGCATCGACGCGAACCCGCCGACGCCCATCGGCGTGATGGCGGCCTCCGCGCCTCCCGCGACGGCGGCGTCGATGTCGCCTCGCTGGATCCACCGGAACGCCTCGCCGATCGCGTGGGCGCCCGACGAGCACGCGCTCGTCGTCGTCAGGCTCGGGCCCTTGTACCCGTATCGGATCGACACCTGGCCGGGCGCGAGGTTCGAGATCGTCGCCGGTACGAAGTACGGGCTGATGCGGCGCGGGCCCTTGTCGCGGAAGACGTCGTGCTGCGCTTCGAAGTACTCGAGCCCGATGAAGCCGACGCCGATGAAGGTGCCGACGCGGAGCTTCTCCTCGTCGCTCGGGTCGAAACCCGCGCTCTCGATCGCCTGCGCCGACGCGCCCACGGCGAGGTGAATGAAGCGGCCCGACTCGCGCAGGCGCTTCTTCTCGAAGTAGTCGAGCGGATCGAAGTCCGAGCACTCCCCGGCGATCCGCGCCGCGAAGTCGCTCGCGTCGAACAACGTGATCGGACCGATGCCGCTCTCGCCGGCGAGCACCCGCTGCCACGTGACGTCCGTGCGTGCGCCGCACGGGCTCACGGCGCCGGCGCCCGTGATGACGACCCGTCTCATAGGACCTCCGCTCGCGACCCCCCGCTACGGTGTGGCTCGACGCGCCGACCCCGGCGGCCGAGCCCGCGCGGTCAGGCCTCGACGTGCTCTTCGATGTACGAGACCGCGTCCCCGACCGTGCGGATCTTCTCGGTGTGCTCGTCGGGGATGTCGATGTCGAACTGCTCTTCGAAGGCGAGGACCAGCTCGACGATCGCGAGCGAGTCGGCGCCGAGGTCGTCGATGAACGAGGCTCCGCTCTTGAGGCTCGCGACGTCGACGTCGAGCTGCTGCGAGATGATCGCTTTGACCTTTTCGGCGATTTCCATGTTGAATCCTCCAGCGCGCGCCGCGGACGCGACGTGCAGAGACTTGCGTGTCAGCAGTACATCGCGCCGTTCACGCGGAGCACGTGGCCGTTGACGTAGGCCGCTTCATCGGTGGCCAAGTACAGCACGGCAGACGCGACCTCCGCGGCGGTGCCCATCCGGCCGGCGGGCACCTGTGCGAGCGCCTGGCCGCGGACCTCGTCGGACAACGCGGCGGTCATGTCGGTGTCGATGTAGCCCGGCGAGACCGCGTTGACCGTGACGCCGCGCGAGGCGTACTCGCGGGCGAGCGTCTTGGTGACCCCGAGAAGGGCCGCCTTCGACGCGGCGTACGCGGTCTGGCCGGGGTTGCCCGCCTCGCCGACGACGCTCGACACGAAGACGATGCGGCCCCGCCTCGCGCGCATCATCGGGCGAATCGCAGCCTTGGCGCAGTAGATGGCGCCGTTCAGGTTGGTCGCCCAGGTCGCCTCGAGGTCCGCGGGCTTGACCCGGAGCAGGAGCTGGTCGATCGCGATGCCCGCGTTGTTGACGAGGATATCGAGCCGCCCGTGGCGCTTCGCGAGGCCGTCGATGGCGTCCGCCGCCGCGCCAGAGTCCGCGACGTCGAAGCCGACGAGCTCGGCGCGCCCCCCGGCCCCCTCGACGCGCGCGAGGACCGCTTCGGCGGCGTCGCGTCGGTTGCGGTAGTTGATCGCGACGAGGGCGCCCGCGCCGGCGAGGGCCTCGACCACGGCGGCGCCGATACCCCGCGAGCCGCCCGTGACGAGCGCGACCTTGCCGCTCAGATCAAACATGGCACCTCAAACGGGACGAGCGCACCACCGGACTGGCGCCCGGTTCAAGCCGAACGCGTGACATCGACGATGTCAGTCGAGGGCTTCCGCGACGGCGATGACCTGGCGGCCTTTGTAGTGGCCGCACGACGGACACACGCGATGCGGCGCCATGGCGTCGCCACAGTTCGGACACGCGCTCAGGTTCGGCGCGGTCACCTTGTCGTGATGGGCGCGGCGCTGCGCGCGCTTCTGGCGGCTGGTTCTACGCTTCGGGACGGCCACGGAGTGCTCCTATTTGCGAATCGTCGCCCCGAGCGCTCTCAGCGGAGCGAGCCTCGGGTCGACCTCGTCGCCCTCGCCCAGCTCGGGCGGGCGTAGGTGTGCAGGAATCTCGAGCCCCGCGCAATCGGAACTGCACAAGGGCTGCATCGGCACCTCGAGCAGGAGCTGCTCGCGGACGAAGGCGTCGAGCACGAGGGTGTCGTGGGTGTAGTAGTCGCGGTCGAGATCCTCGGCCGAGAGCTGGATGTCCTCGCCCTCGACCGGGACGCGCCGCGTCGCCTCGGGGGCGAAGAGGGCCGTCGCCTGGACGTCCACCGCGACCGGGACGTCCTCGAGGCACCGGGCGCACGGCACCCGCAGCGCGGCCTCGACGCGGGCCTGCACGAGCAGCTCGACGCCGTCGCGCTGCGCGAGCACGGACAGGCGCCCCGGCGTGCGATCGAGCGCGCCGTCGACCTCGGTGTCGGCCAGCGCCTCGGCCAACCACTCCGGGGTGATCGGGAAGACGCGCTCTGTGGCGCGGCCCTCGTCGATTTCCTGAATTTGGAGTACAAACGAATACATACGGCCCTCGATACCGAAGGACGACAGTACTATGTAGGTGGGCCTTCGGGGTGTCAAGGGTCAGCGGTCGACGCCGGGCGCGGTCTTTGGTAGAGCGAAGTCGTGCCCGACGCGACGCGGCAGCGAATCGAGGCGGACCTGCTCATTCCGGGGCGCGGGGAGCCCGTGCGAGACGCGGTGGTGGTCCTGTCCGGCGCGGAGATCGCGTGGGCTGGGCCGGCTGTCGAGGCGCCACCACCCACCGAGGCGGACGTCCGCTTCCGTGTGCCGACGGTGATGCCGGGCCTGTGGGACTGCCACACGCACCTCACGGGACTACCGCGGACGAACCTCGAGGAGGCGCTCCGCGTACCGCCGGCGCTCGCGGGAGCCCGATCGGCGCGCGACCTCGGGCTCGCCCTCGACGCCGGCTTCACCAGCGTCCGTGAGGTGGGCGGCTACGGCGTGTACCTCGCGCGCGCGGTCGACGAGGGCGCCATCCGCGGGCCGCACGTCTACGCGGCGGGCGATCTCATCTCACCGACCGGGGGCCACGCGGACCTGCACACCTACTCCGTCGGCTGCGTGGCGGATCTCGCGGCCCGGGACGGGTGGCTGCGGACCTGCGACGGCATCGCCGAGTGCCTGCGCGCGGTGCGGCTACAGCTCCGTAAGGGGGCGAAGCTCATCAAGATCTGCGCCTCCGGCGGCGTCCTGACGGCCGTCGACGATCCGCACCACCAGCAGTTCTCGGACGCCGAGCTCGCGGTCATCGTCGAGGAGGCCGCGCGCGCCGAGCGCGTGGTCGCCGCGCACTGCCATGGTAAGGCCGGAATCCTCGCGGCAGTGAGGGCCGGCGCCCGCACGATCGAGCATGGGACCTACCTCGACGAGGAGGCGGCCGAGGCGATCCGCGCGGCGGGCGCCATCCTCGTGACCACCCGCTTCGTCAAGGTGCGCATGATGGAGCACGGGCGGCAGACGGGGCTGCCCGACTACGCCTGGGAGAAGCTGGTCGCGACCGCAGACGTACACCGCCAGGCGATCGAGCTCGCGATTCGGAGCGGGGTCAGGGTCGCGTGCGGCACCGACACGCTGACGAGTGGCCCGGGCACCGCGCTCGGCTGGGGCCTGCACGGGCTCGAGCTGAAGCTCCTCGTCGACGCGGGGCTGAGCCCGCTCGGCGCCATCGAGGCCGCCACGGCGACCGCGCCCGAGACGCTCGGTCCGCAGGCCCCACACGCGGGCCAGCTCCGCGCCGGCTGGCATGCGGACGTCATCGCAGTCGACGGGGACCCGACCCGAGACATCGCGCTGCTCACCGACCCATCGCGGGTCACGCACGTCTGGAAATCCGGCCGGCTCGAGAAGCGCCCGGCCGCGGACATCGCTAGGGCGGGCGGGGGTTGAGCACCGCGGGAGAGTAGGCCCGCGCAACCGCGAGGCCCCGGCCACGCGCAGGCGCGTGCGGTCGGCCCGACACCATCATCAGCAGAACGAGGAGGAGCCCATGCTCAGAGCGATCGACCCGAGCCGCGGCGAGGTCGTCCGCGAGGTCGCCCCAGACGACGACGCCACGGTCGACGCCAAGCTCGAGGCCGCCCGCCGCGCGTTCACGCGCTGGCGCGCGCTGAGCTTCGACGAGCGCGCGGCGGTGCTGCGAATCGTCGCCAAGACGCTGCGGGCGGAGGTCGACACGCTCGCGCCGCTGATGGTCGAGGAGATGGGTAAGATCATCCGCGAGGCCCGCGGCGAGGTCGAAAAGTGCGCGTGGTGCGCCGAGCACTTCGCCGAGCACGCGGAGCGCTACCTGGCCGACGAGCCGATCGCGTCAGACGCCAGCGAGAGCTGGGTGCAGCACCTCCCGCTCGGGGTGGTCGTCGGCATCCTGCCGTGGAACTCGCCGCTGTGGCTCGCGTTCCGCGTGTGCGCGCCGGCGCTGATGGCCGGCAACACGGTGCTCATCAAGCCCGACCCGCACCTCCCGGGGACGAGCGCGGCGCTCGCCCGTGTCTTCGAGCGCGCGGGTGCTCCCGAGGGCATCTTCGACGTGGTCCGCGTCGAGACACCGCGCGTCGAGGCGATCCTACGCGACCCGCGCGTGAGCGCCGTGTCGTTCACGGGCTCGACCCGCGGCGGCAGCCAGGTGGCGGCCATCGCGGCGAGCGAGGTCAAGCCCGCCGTCCTCGAGCTCGGCGGGTCGGACCCGGCGATCGTGCTGGCGGACGCCGACCTCGATCACGCCGCAGCGACGATCAAGACCATGCGCACCATCGCGACCGGCCAGTCGTGCATCGCTGCAAAGCGCATCATCGTCGAGGCGCCGGTGTACGACGCGTTCATCGAGCGCCTGCGGGCCGAACTCGCCGCGCTCGTCGTCGGCGACCCCCGCGAGGCGTCGACCGACATCGGGCCGATCGCGCGCGAAGACCTCCGCGACACGCTGCACCGCCAAGTGCGTGAGACGATCGCCCAGGGCGCGCGCTGCGAGCTCGGGGGCGCGCTGCCGGAGGGCCCGGGGTACTTCTACCCGGTGACGCTCCTCACGGACGTGACGGCCGAGATGACCGCGTTCCGTGAGGAGACGTTCGGGCCGGTCGCGGTCGTCGTCCGCGCGCGGGACGCGACGCACGCGGTGCAGCTCGCGAACGACACCGAGTACGGGCTCGCGTCGAGCGTGTGGACGCGCGACCTCTCGCGCGCCCGCGCCATCGCCCGGCGCATCGACGCCGGCCAGGTGGCGATCAACGGCGTCGTCAAGACCGACCCGCGCCTGCCGAGCGGCGGCATCAAGCGCTCCGGCTACGGCAAAGAGCTCGGCCCCCACGGCATCCGTGAGTTCACGAACGCGCAGCAGGTGTGGATGGGCCCGAAGCGAGCCTGACGGTGGTGGTTCGGGGTCGACCGCGGGCTCGCCGGCCGCCGGGGGTCACAGGTCAGCCCTTGACCACGAAGTCGCGGTCGAGTGTGAAGAACGACTCGCAGCCGTCTTCGGTCACGCGGATGGTGTCCGAGATGCCGCAGGTCTTGTCCCCGTCGATGCCGTACATCCACGGGATGATGTGGAAGGTCATCCCCTCGCGGAGCACGGTCGGGTCGCCCTGCTTGAGGCTCAAGATGTAGCCCTCGTCCCAGCTCGGCGGGAACGCGATGCCGATCGAGTAGCCGGCGCGCGTGATGAGGATCGCGCCTACCTCGTTGTCGTTGATGATGTCGCGGACCGCCTGGTCGACGTCTGCGACCGTAACCCCCGGGCGGATGAGCGACTCCACCTCGTCGAGCGCCTCTTTCATCTTCGCCTCGGCGTGACGCATCGACCGCGACGGCTCACCGAGCACGACGGTGCGCATCATCGCCGTGTGGTACCGGCGCACGCAGCCGGCGAGCTCGAGGAAGACGTGCTCGCCCGCCTTCACCTCGCGACCCTCCCACGTCGCGTGGCCGATCATCGTGCGCGGGCCGCTCGTCACGTAAGGCACGACGGCCGGGTACTCCCCGCCCGCCCTGAACATCGCGTCGCAGATCGCGCCGGCGATGTCGTTCTCGGTCACACCCTCGGCGACGGCGTCGTAGCCGGCCTTCATTCCGGCCTCGGTCGCAGCAGCCGCGCGCGCCATGAGCGCGATCTCGGCGGGCGACTTCGTGATGCGGCCCTCCTCGACGATGCCGAAGCAGTCGAGCAGCTTCCCCCGCGCGAAAGCGTTGTGGATGCGGTCCTGCTGGTAGGCGGGGAAGAAGTAGCTGTTCCGCTCGTAGCCGACGCGCTTGCCGTGCAGGTCGAACTCCTTGAGCGCGCCGTAGAGCATCTCGATGGCGTCGCCGGTGTCGCTGTAAGGGCGCGTGACCTCGACCCAGGTGCGGTTGATGACGTTCGACTCCTCCATCTGGCGGGTGACCATGAAGGGCTCGCCGTCGACCGGCACCACGAGCGCCTGAAAGTACGAGTAGCCCGTCGTCTGGTGGTCCGTGAGGTACATCAGGTTCTCGGGGTCGCTGATGATCGCGGCGTCGAGCTGCCGGCTCTGCATGCGCTCGCGAAGCTCACGCAGGCGCCGCTCGTACTCGTCCATCGGGAAGGTCAGATCGTCGCGCTCCCTCATCACTTCCCCCCGGCGCTCTCGAACGCCCCGGCCAGCAGGTCGAGCCCCTCGTCGAGCACGGCGTCCTCGGTCGTGAGCGGCGGCATGACCTTCACGACGCGCCCGCTCGGGCCGCAGGTCGCGATGATGAGACCGCGCTCGAACGCCGCGGCGCTCACCGCCTTGGCCTTGTCCGGGCTGTGCGTGTCGATGCCGTAGATCATGCCTCTGCCGCGCAGCTCGATCGCGCGGTCGCCGTGCGCGTCGAGCATCCGCACGAGCCGCTCTCGGATGCGCGCGCCCTTGGCCTTGACGGACTCGGCGAAGCGGGTGTCCTCGAAGTACGAGAGCGCCTCGGTGCCTGCGACGAACGAGAGGTCTTGACCCCGGAAGGTGCCGGTGTGCTCGCCGGGCTTCCACGCGTCGTGCTCGGGCTTGACGAGCAGCATCGCCATCGGCAGCCCGTACCCTCCGATGCCCTTCGCGAGGCAGACGACGTCCGGCTCGATCCCGAGGTCTTCGAAGCTGAAGTACGTCCCCGTGCGCCCGCAGCCGACCTGGATGTCGTCCACGATGAAGAGGCTGCCGTGCTGGTGGGCGAGCGCCTGGACCGACTGGAGCCACTCGGCCCGGGCGATGTTCACGCCGCCCTCCGCCTGGATGGTCTCGAGGACGAACGCGGCCGGCGGGAGCACCCCGCTCGACGGGTCTTCGAGCTGTCGACGCAGCGGCTCGAGCGTGTCGACGCCTCGCCCGAGGTAGCCGTCGAAGGGCACGCGGATGACGTGCTCGAGCGCGACGCCCGCCGCGGCGCGATGCAGGCCGTTGCCGGTCAGCGCCAGCGCGCCGAGCGTCATGCCGTGAAACCCGTCGGTGAACGCGACGACGCGCTGCCGGCCGGTGATCTTGCGCGCCAGCTTCAGCGCCGCCTCGACCGCGTTCGTCCCGGTCGGCCCGGTGAACTGCATCTTGTAGCGCATGCCGCGCGGGCCGAGGATCACGTCGTTGAAGCGCTCGAGGAAGCGCCGCTTCGCGGTCGTGGACATATCGAGGCTGTGGCTGACGCCGTCCGACTGGAGGTAGGCGATGAGCGCCTCCTTCATCTTCGGGTCGTTGTGCCCGAAGTTGAGCACGCCCGCGCCGGCGAAGAAGTCGACGTAGCGCCCGCCCTCCTCGTCGAACATCACCGCGTTGCGCGCGCTCTTGAAGACGACCGGCCACGTTCGGCAGTACGCGCGGACCTCCGATTCGAGTCGCTCAAACACCTTCATCACTGCTCCTTCGTTCCGATGGGCGACCCCGCTTGGACAACATCGCCGGACGCCGCGCGTTCCAGCGGGCCGCGTGACGACCCGCCCCTTTAGGCACTACCACACCGCGGCGCGGATCGGGTCGTAGCCTCGCCCGCGGAGCGCCCGAGCCGACTCGACCGCGGGCTGCTAACGTCCGCGCCATGAGCGCTCCTCGGCACTGGCGCCCTCTCTCGCGCGCAGCGCTCGTCGTCGCGATCGCGGTCATGTCCGTCGGCTTCGCCCGGACGGGCGCACGGTGCGGCGCCGGCTCGCCGCAGAACGCGCAGCCGGCGGACCACCGGACCGAGCCGCCGGCGGGTGCGCACGCGCAGCCGCTCCGCATCCGCATCGCGACCTGGAACGTCGACCGCCTCTTCGACACGCGCTGCGACACGGGACGATGCGGGCCCGGCGAGTACGAGCCGCTGCCGACCGAGGCCGAGCTCGCGGCGCAGGGGCGGCGCATCGCGCAAGGCATCCGTGACCTGCACGCCGACGTGGTCCTGCTCGACGAGGTCGAGGACGAGGCGGCGCTCGCGCCGGTGCGCGCGTCGCTCGGTGACGCGTTTCCCTACGCCGCCATGGGGCACACGAGCGCGGCGGCGTCGATCGACGTCGTCGTGCTGTCGCGGTTTCCGATCGTCGCCGTCAGCCGGCACGAGGGGCGCGATCTGCGCCGCCCGGACGGCAGCCGTACCCACCTCACCCGCGAGCTGCTCGAGGTCACGCTCGACCCGGGCACGGGCACCGAGCTGGTCGTGTTCGCCGCGCACTTCAAGTCGAAGCGCAACGACGACACGGGGCGGAGGTTCGCCGAGGCGCGCTACACCGGCGAGCAGATCGCCGCACGCGCGAAGCGGTCTCCCGAGGCGCTCATCGTGCTCGGGGGCGACCTCAACGACACCCCCGACTCGAACGCCATCGCGGAGCTGGTGCGGCGGGGCGCGCTCTTTCGCGTCGCGGCCGACGCGCCCTCGGACGGCACCTACCTGCACGGACGGACCCGCGAGGCCATAGACCACCTGTTCATCCCGAGCGCCGAGCGGAGCGTCTACGTGCCAGGCTCCGCGCGCGTCGTGCGCACGAACACGCGTGGGTACGCGGGCTCGGACCACGCCGCGCTCTATGCGGACTTCGTGCTGCAGCCTCGCTGATCGCCGCGTCAGCGCTGGCCGGGGTCGAGGCCAAAGCCGGGTCCCGCGGGCGCTGGCTCCTCGACCATGCTCGGCCGCGCGGTCAGCAGCGCGGCGGGCATCGTCGAGGGCCGCACCGCCCGCAGGCCGTCGAACCACCTGAAGAAGCGGGCGAGCTCGCGCTTCAGCTCCGGCTCGAGGTAGTCGAAGTTCACCCCGCGGTCGCTGACCTCCCAGAACTCGCGGCTCTCGACGTGGAGCAGCTCGTCGCGGATCGAGGCGAGCCGGTCGCGCGGCTCGCCCGCCATGTCCTCGTACACGCGGCGAGCCAGATCCTCCCGGTCGTGCGCCAGGAAATAGGCGGCGGCGCCGACCTGCGCCTTGCGCACGCCTCGCAGCGACTGCTCCTGCACGGCGCCCTCGCTCTCCTTGTCGACCTCGAGGAGGATGGACACGAGGTCCTCGAGCGCCGGGCTCTTCAGCTCGAACGCGCGCTCGGTCAGCGAGACCAGGTCGTGGGCGACGGTCTCGAGGATGAAGGGCAAGCGCGCCTGGAACGCGAGCTGCCCGTAGTACTTGAAGTACTCCGCCATCCGCAGCGCGTGCGCGTCGTCGCCGCGCTCGAGCGCCTCGGACGCCAGGAGCCGGTACTGGTGCAGCACGTTGTACCCGGTCCGCACGTCGCTCGCGTTGACCGTCGAGCGCAAGTACGTGTTGAAGAACTTGATCACTAGCTCGAAGAGCTGCTGGTGGCCGAGGCGGATGGCCTCTTCGCCGATGTGGCGCGTGTTGATCGCGACGACGTAGTTGATGTCGCGCATCCGGTTCAGCCCGGCGTTGTAGAGCGTCTGGTACTTGCGCAGCACCTTCATCTCGAACCAGATGCGACGCTCCGTGATCTCGTCGTGCACCTGCTCGGACATCGAGACGAAGTCCGGGTTGTGGGCGAGCGTGCCGTCGAGCCGAAACCACGCGCTGCCGAGCTTCGAGCGCATCGCTTGGTATTCGAGCGCCATCGTCTGGAGCGCGTCGAGCGACGCCATCGCGACGCCCTTGTCGTGGTTCTCCATCGCGTTCAGGGCGACGTCCGCGAGCTGTTCGACGCCGCGGATGGCCTCGTCCTTGCGCTGCTCGACGGAGAGCCGTCGGCGCGAACCGATCGCGCGCACCGTGTGCTCCTGGATGCTCTGGACGATGTTCACGGGGCTCAGGAAATCGAACACGTACGCGAAGTACGGCAGCAGGATGAGCAGCGAGACGGCGAGCATCACGAGCGTGACGCGGATGCCCCAGTACGGGACGAAGCCGACGCCGCTCGCGTTCGCGTTCAGCCCGAGCGGCACGAACACGCACTGCACCGTCGTCAGCACGAAGAAGCTCATCACGATGAGGTTGATCGGCTCGCGGACGAAGAGCTCCGTGACGCGGTGCGTGTAGCGGTTGGCGGCGAGCTCGGCGACGATGGCGACCACCGTGATGGCGATCTCGAGGATGTTCGCGACGACCTGCGCCGCGTTCGTCAGCGTCGCCTCTGCCGCGCCCGCGTTCGGACGCAAGAAGAGGTCGAGGACGCTGAGGTCGCCCCCTCCGTCGATCCAGAACGTGAACAGCAGGAGCGTGACGGCGATGCCGAGCAGGCTGGCGAAGGGGTACATCCACACCCGCATCGTCCGTCGATCGATCAGGGCCGCCATGGCAGCATGCTACACCGGCCGCCGGCCGCACCCGACATAGCCGATCACCGCCTCGGACGCCGCGTCGCGGGCGTGGGTTGCGCGGCCGGCGCGTGCCGCCTATCTTCGTCCGCCCGCCGAAGCCCACGATGTCCGCCGAGCCCGAAAAACAGGTCGATCCCGACCGTGCGCTGCAGGCCGCTCGGTGGGCCGCGGAGGTGGCGCTCGGCGAGGCGCGCCTCGACGACCCGCCGCCGCGGCCGACGCCCGCCGAGTGGCGCGCGCTCGGCGTCGACGACCTGCGAGCGCACATGGACCGCCTGCTCCTCGCGAAGAACCCGGAGCCCGGCCTCGACGCGCTCTACCAGAGCGGCGCGCTCGACGCGTGGCTCCCAGAGGTCGCGGCGATGGTCGGCTTCAGCGACGGCGAGTGGCGGCACAAGGACGTGTGGAAGCACACCAAGCAGGTCGTCCGGCAGTCCGTCCCGCGGCTCGAGGTGCGCTGGGGCGCGCTCCTGCACGACATCGGCAAGCTCGACACCCGACGCATCGACGAGCGCGGCAACGTCACCTTCTACGGTCACAGCGAGCTCGGCGCCGCCATGTTCCGAAAGCGCGTGGCGAAGCGCCTCGGCTTCCGGGGCGCGCTGCGCGAGCGCGTGCACTTCCTCATCCTCTACCACCTGCGCGCGAGCGCGTACGACCCGTCCTGGACGGACTCGGCCGTGCGCCGCTTCTACGTCCAGATGGGCGACGGGCTGCGCGATCTCCTCGACCTGAGCCGCGCGGACATCACCACCAAGCGCCCGGAGAAACGCCGCCGGGGCGTCGCGCAGATCAGCGCGCTCGGCAAGCGCGTCCGAGAGCTGCAAGCCGAGGACGCGAAGGTCGCGCCGCTCCCAAAGGGGCTCGGCACCGCCATCATGGCCGCGTTCGGCGTGCCGCCGTCGAAGCGCCTCGGCGACCTGATGAAGCAGCTCACCGAGGACGTGGAGACCCTCGACGACCTCGAGCCTGGGCGGGACGCCGACTACTACGTCGAGTGGCTCGGCCGGCACCGCGACCGCTACGGCCTGTAGCACCGCCGGGGCGCAGACCGGGTTGACCGACTTCGCGCCGCTCGGTAGCTTGAAGCGTCCCTCTGCGGGGCGCGTGAGACGGAACGAGAATCCCTGACTGGGTCGAACAGGGGGTCATCCCTCATCCGTGGTGAGCCAGCCCGGCTTCATTCTCCGGGAAGCCTGAAGCGGATGACACCGGCCCCCACCTACGAATGAGTAGGGGTTCGGCTTCCAATCATCCACGGCCCATGCGGTAAGGACATCGAAGAGCTGGTCCACGACCGGCTCTTCGCATTCGCGCGCGCCGGGAGCTGGGCGTGCGAGGCGTCGCGTCCGTGGCGGGCAGCTACGTGTCGCCGCCGCGGCCCTTCCACGGGACGTCCTCGACCCCCGCGACATGGTTTGCGTAGCGGGCGAGCGTGAAGAGCAGGTCGCTCAGGCGGTTCAGGTAGTGGACGATGTCGGGCCGCACGGGCTCTGCGGCGGCGAGGGCGACGACCCGCCGCTCCGCGCGCCGGCAGACGCAGCGCGCGACGTGCAGGCGCGCGGCCGCGACGGAGCCGCCAGGGAGCACGAACACCTTCAGCGGCGGCACGCCCTCCTCGAAGCGGTCGATCGCGCGCTCGAGCGCCTCGACGCGCGCGGCGTCTATGGGCGGGATCCCGAGCTTCGCCTCCTTGCCCGGGACGGTGGCCAGCTCGCCGCCGAGGTCGAAGAGCTCGACCTGAATCCGCCCGAGCAGCGCATCGACCTCGTCGTCGACGCGCGCGATGCGGGCGACGCCGAGCGTGCTGTTCAGCTCGTCCACCGTACCGTAAGCCTCGACGCGGTCGGCCGCCTTCGAGACCCGCTTGCCGCCGAACAGCCCGGTGTCGCCCTTGTCGCCGGTCTTCGTGTAGATGCGCATCGAGTCCTCCAACGTGGCGTGGGTCCGCGGCGCCGCGCTCACTCGAAGCGTACGCCGGCGAGGTCCGGGTGACCCGCGACGAACTGCGCGGCCGACACACGCCGGCGGCCGCTCTGCTGGAGCGCCTCGATGCGCAGCCGGCCCCGGCCGCACGCGACCTCGACGCCGTCCGGGCCGGCCTCGACGATGGTCCCCGGCGACACAGCGCGCGCCGTCACCGCTGGAGTGCCCGCCACCCGCGTCTCGTGGAGCTTTATGGTCGCGCCGTCGAGCGTAGTGAACGCGCCGGGCCATGGGTGCAGCCCGCGCACCTGGTCGTGGATGGCGTGCGCATCGCGCGCCCAGTCGACCTCGCCGGCCGACTTGTCGAGCAGCGCCGCGTAGGTCGCGCGCGCGTCATCCTGCGGCGTCGCGACGCGCTCGCCGGCGACGTAGGCGGGTAGCTCCGCGCGGAGCAGCTCGGCGCCCAGCACGGCGAGGCGCTCGCTCAGCTCACCGGTGGTCTCGTTCGGGCCAATCGCGGTCCGCTCGGTCGCGATGATCGCGCCCTCGTCCATCCCGTCGTCCACCTCCATGAGGGTGACGCCGGTCTCCGCGTCGCCGTGCCAGACGGCGTAGTGGATGGGCGCGGCGCCGCGCCAGCGCGGCAGCAACGATGCGTGCACGTTGACGCAGCCGCGGCGGGGCGCGTCGAGCACGCGACGCGGGAGGATGCGCCCGTACGCGACCACGACACCGACGTCCGCCTCGCAGCGCGCGAGCGTCTCCGCGAACGCTACGGTGCGCACCTTCGACGGTTGGATCACGGGCAGCCCGAGCGCCTCGGCGCGGACCTTGACCGGCGGCGGTCGCAGCGCGAGCCCTCGGCCCGCCGGGCGGTCGGGCTGCGAGACGACCAGCGCGACGTCGGCGACCTCGGTGAGCGCGTCGAGGCAGGGGACCGCGAACTCGGGGCTGCCGAAGAAGATCGCCCGCATCGTCCCCGGCGTCTCGCTACTGCGCGGCCGCGATCTCCGCCCCGCCGCGCTTCATCATCGCGCGGTGGAGCACGCGGCGCTTGAGCGGGCTCAGGTGGTCGATCATCAGGCGGCCATCGAGGTGGTCGTTCTCGTGCTGGATGGCGATGGCGAGCAGCCCGTCGGCGTCGAGCTCGAAGACGTGACCGTGGACGTCACGGGCGCGGACCGTCACCCGCTCGGCGCGCTCGATCTCCTCGCGCGCACCGGGGAACGACAGGCACCCCTCGTCGAAGACCGTCGTGCCCTCGCGACGCGTGATCTCGGGGTTGATGAAGACGCGCAGGTCGCTCGGCTCGTCCTCGCCGCTCGCGGTGTCGATGATGAAGATGCGCTGCGACACGCCGATCTGCGGCGCCGCGAGGCCGACGCCGGGGGCGGCGTACATGGTCTCCGCCATGTCGTCCACGAGCGCCTCGAGCGCCGCGTCGAAGGTCTCGACGGCCTCTCCGGGCCGGCGGAGGCGCTTGTCGGGGTACTGCAAGATCGTGCGAACGGACATGAACGATGGCTCTCCGGGCGGGCCGCCTGGTCTTCGACGGGCGGCCCCCAAACGATTCACCGCGCGGCGGTGCGCTGCGGCTTCGTTTTTGTAGCGCCGTGGCACGGCGCTCGCAAGAGCGACCCGGCCGCGGTTGACACGCCCTGTGCCATAGAACACGTTCTATTCTCACCGCGAGGCCAGGTGTGGCCCGACAGAGACGAGGAGCCGCGATGGCGCGATGGGATCGATCGGTCGACTTGCTGGTAGTCGGCAGCGGCGGGGCCGGCATGGCCGCCGCGATACGTGCGCACGACCTCGGTGACGAGGTCCTCCTCATCGAACGCTCGGACCTCTTCGGCGGCAACACCGCGATGAGCGGCGGCGTGTGCTGGGTCGCCAACAACGCGAGCATGCGCAAGGCGGGGCTGTCGGACTCGAACGAGGACGGCCTGCTCTATCTCAAAACCATCACCCGGGGCGAGGTCCCCGAGCATCGCCTGCGGACCTACATCGAGCAGAGCCAGCGGATGCTCGCGTACTTCGAGGAGCACACCCTCGTCCGCTACGACGCCCTCGAGAAGTACACCGACTACTACGCCGAGCAGCCCGGCGGCCGGACCGGCGGGCGCTCGATGGACCCGCGCCCCTTCGACGGCGCCAAGCTCCGCGAGGCGCTGATGTGGCTGCGCCGCCCGCACACGCAGTCGCAGATCCTCGGAAAATTCGGGATCACGGCCCGCCAGGCGCAGGCGGCGCTCGGGCTCGGGTTCAAGACCATGGCCTTCATGGCCTGGCAGATGTTTCTGTACCTGCTGCGCTACCCGAAGCGGAAGCGTTGGGGGCGTGACACGCGGCTGACGGCCGGCAACGCGCTGATGGGGCGCATGCTGCGGTCCTTGCTCGATCGCGGCATCGAGGCGCAGCGAGAGGCCGCGCTCACCGAGCTGGTCATCGAAGATGGCCGCGTGGTCGGCGCGGTCATCGAGCACGCCGGTAAGCGCACGCGGATCGAGGCGCGCCACGGCGTCATGCTCGCGGCGGGGGGCTTCTCGCGGAACCGGGAGATGCGCCAGCGGTACCAGCGCAAGCCCATCGAGACAGACTGGACCGCCGGCTGCCCGACCAACCTCGGCGACGCGATCCGCCTCGGCATGGAGGCCGGCGCGGCCGTCGACCTGATGGACGAGGCGTGGTGGACGCCGGTCTCGCTCGTGCCGAAGGCGTCGTCGGCGTGGGTCCTCGTGGTCGAAAAGAGCCTGCCGCACGGGCTCTTCGTGAACCAGGAGGGGCGCCGCTTCACGAACGAGGCGGCGCCCTACATCGACGTCGTCAACGGGATGTACGACGACGTCGCGAGGACCGGCTCGGACGACCCGCGCTGGTATCACGTGTTCGACGCGACCTATCGCGCGAGCTCGATCGCCGGGCCGATCGCGCCCGGCAAGGTCATGCCGGACAGCCGCATCGGGCGGCGACTCAAGAGCGACTACCTCTTCAAGGCCGAGTCGCTCGAGGCGCTCGCCGCGAAGATCGACGTGCCCGCGCGCGCCCTCCGCGAGACGATCACGCGCTTCAACGAGCAGGCGAAGCGTGGCTACGACCCGGACTTCCACCGCGGCGAGACCGCGCAGGACCGCTACTACGGCGACCCGCGCGTCAAGCCGAACTGCGCGCTCGGGGCGGTCGAGACCGGGCCATTCTACGCGGTGCGCATCTACCCTGGGGACCTCGGGACCAAGGGCGGGCTCGTGACCGACGACGACGCGCGCGTGCTCACGCCGAGCGGCGCGCCGATCCCAGGCCTGTACGCAGCCGGCAACACGACCGCGTCCGTCATGGGGCGGACGTACCCGGGCGCGGGCGGGACGATCGGCCCCGCGCTCACGTTCGGCTTCCTCGGCGCGGAGGCTGCCCACTCGGACGCGGTGGCGGCGCATGATGACGCCGCGGACCGCGAAGCGGGTCCGGACGACAAGGCCGTGCACGAACGGGGCGACGCGGAGTCGAACGCCGTCGCGTGAGCGGCGCCGCCGCTCAGAGCATGGCCACAGGGTCGACGTCGATGGCGGCGCGCGCGCTGCCGACGCCCGCGTCGATGAGGCCCGCGATGGCGGCGGTGACGTCCCGCAGCGGACGGCGCTCGGCCGCGCGCAGCAGCAGGCGCACGCGGTAGCGCCCGCGCAGGCGCTCGATTGGGGCGGGCGCCGGGCCCAACACCTCGACGCGTCGCCCGCGGGTCTGCGGCTGCGCCCGGGCGCAGGCGGCGAGCGCGGCGGCCACCTCGTCCGCCTTCGCCTGCTCGGCGGCGTCGACCCGCACAGCCACCAGGTGCATCACCGGCGGCCAGCCCACGGCGCGGTCGGCGAGCTCCTGGCGATAGAACGCCTCGTAGTCGTGCGCGGCCACCGCGCGGATGGCGAAGTGGCCCGGGTCGTACGACTGCACGATGACCTCGCCCGGCGAGGCGCCGCGCCCCGCCCTGCCCGCGACCTGGCTCAAGAGCTGAAACGTCCGCTCTGCGGCGCGAAAGTCGGGGAACGAGAGGCTCTGGTCGGCGTTCAGCACGCCCACCAGGGTCACGCCAGGGATGTCGTGTCCCTTCGTCACCATCTGGGTGCCGACGAGGAGATCGATCTCGTGGTTCAGGAGCCGGTCGAGGATGGCCTCGACGCCCCGCCCGCGCGCGGTGTCCCGGTCGAGACGCGCGACGCGCGCCGGGTGGAAGACCTCGGCGAGCGCCTTCTCGAGCTTCTCCGTGCCGAGACCGATCCGCGCCAGCTCGGGCGCGCCGCATCGGGGGCACGGCGCGGTGAAGGGCGCCGAGAAGTCGCAGTAGTGGCAGCGTCGCACGCCCGCGCGGCGGTGCTCGGTGAGCGCGACGCTGCACGAGGGACACTCGAGCAGCTCGTTGCAGCCGGCGCAGCGGAGGCTCGGCGCGAAGCCGCGGCGGTTCAGGAAGAGGATGGCCTGGTTGCCGGCGGCGAGGCAGTCGCCGATGGCGTCGTGCAGCGGCGCGGTGAGCAGGCGGTGCCCGCTGGGGCCGGCGTACTGGCGGCGCAGATCGACGAGCTGCACCGAGGGGAGCGTCTGTTCGGTCGCGCGCTCCGGGAGCGTGAGCAGCTCGAGCCTGCCGAGCTCGGCGAGCCGGAAGGACTCGAGCGACGGCGTCGCGCTGCCGAGGACGCAGACCGCGCCGGCGCGGGCGGCGCGCAGGAGCGCCATGTCGCGCGCGTGGTAGCGGAACCCCTCCTCCTGCTTGAACGATGCGTCGTGCTCCTCGTCGACGATGACCACGCGTAGATCCTCGACCGGCGCGAAGATCGCCGAGCGGGCGCCGATGGCGATGCGGACGCGCCCTTGCCTGAGGGCTCGCCAGGCGACGTCGCGCTCGCGATCGCTCAGCCCGCTGTGCAACACGGCGATGGCGTCGCCGAAGCGCGCACGCAGGCGACGGACGAGCTGCGGGGTCAGGGCGATCTCGGGGACGAGCAGGAGCGCGCCGTGGCCGCGCGCGCGCGCCTCGCCGATGAGCCGCAGGTAGACCTCGGTCTTGCCGGAGCCGGTCACGCCGTGCAGCAAGAAGGGCCGCGGCGGGCGGTCCGAGGGCGTGGACTCGGGAGACTCGGGAGACTCGGGAGAGACGGGAGACGCGGGAGACGTCTGCGCGTCGAGCGCCGCGAGCAGCCGGCCGATCGCGACCTCCTGCGCGGGGTTCGGCGTCCGCGGCGTGTCCGGCGGCACCGGCGTCGCGAAGAAGGGGTCGGCGCAGATCTCGACCTCATCGAGGGTGATGAGGCCGCGCGCGGCGAGGGTCCGCAGCACCTGGCGCGCCCCCGGCACCAGCGCGCGGAGCCCCTCGAGCGTCGCCTCGCCCTGCGCGTCGATCGCCGTGAGCAGCGTCCGCTGGTGAGGGCCGAGGCGCCCGTCGCGCGCGCCGTCCACGCCCTCGACGCCGCCGACGCGACGCACGCGCAAGGTCCGCTTCGCCCCGACGCGCCGGCCGCGGAGGCGCTCGCCCTCGGCGAGGGACCCGTCCGCGCGCAGCCGGCGCAGAGCGCCCGCGGGCAGCGCCGGCGCCGCCGCCTGCAGCGCCTCGCCGACCGGCTGAAAGTAGTACGCCGCGGCCTCGACCAAGAACGACAGGAGCTCTGCGGAGAAGAGCGGCTCCCGCTCTAGCAGCCCCGCGACCGATCGCAGGCGCACCGAAGCGTCGGGGCGGGCGTCGGTGCGGCGGACGATCACGCCGCCGACCTTGCGCCTCCCGAGCGGGACGACAACGCGCGAGCCTGGGAGGAGCTGCGCGTCGAGCGCCGGCGGGACCGTGTAGGTGAACAGCCGCCGGAGCGGGACCGGCAGCGCCACCTCGGCGTACGTGGGGCTGTCCGCGGCGGCATCACTCATCGGTCGGAGCCTCTGGCGGTGCGTCGGTGGGCGGGGCCTCCGCCGACTCCGCCCAGGCCGCCTGCAGGACGGCGGCGACCGCGTCGTAGAGCGGCTCCGGGATGAGATCGCCGAGCTCGAGATCGTACAAGGCGTGGGCGAGCGGCACGTCGCGCATCACGGGGACCCCGGCCTCGCGCGCCGCGTCGATCATCCGGCGGGCGAGGTGGTCCTGCCCCTTCGCGATGACCTCGGGCGCCTCGTCGCCGGCCGCGTCGTCGTACTGGAGCGCGACCGCGTAGTGCGTGGGGTTCACGACGAGCACGTCGGCGCGGCGCACCGCCTCGAGCACGCCATGCTCGACGATCTCCTTGCGCAGCCGCGCGCGCTCCTGCTTTGCGTGGGGATCGCCCTCGTCTTCCTTGTGCTCACGTTCGACCTCCTCTCGGGTCATCCGCTGGTCGCGCAAGAAACGCCAGCGCTGATACGCGAGGTCGAGCGCCCCGAGAGCGACGAGCGCGAGGGCCACCCGCCAGAGCGCCGCGTCACTCACGGCCGCGAACGCCTGGAGCGCTGCGGCGGGGCCTCGCGCGACCAGGGCGGCGACTCCGCCCGCGGCGCTCGCCGCGACGCCGGCGACGAGGGCGAGTATCACGGCGACGCGCGCGACGGACCAGAGCAGCTCGACGACGCCGCGCACGCCGAAGATTCGCTTGGCCCCCGCGGCCGGGTCGAGCCGCGTCCAGTCGGGCGCGACGCGCCGGAAGGCGAACACCGGGCCGAGCTGCACGAACGTCGCGCCGGCGGCCACCACGACGACCACCGCGAGGATGGGGGCCGCGGCGAGCGCACCGAGCCGGAGCCCCTCCGTGAGCGTCGCGACGACGGCGGCGGGCTGTCCGCGGTCCGCGGCGGCGGCTCGGAACGCGAGTTCGAACGCCGCGCGCAGGTCGGCGAGCGCGCCCGCTCCGAACACCCGAAACGTCGCCCAGACGGCCAGCAGCGTGAGCGCCGACGTCAGCGCCCGGCTGTGCGGCAGCTCACCGCGCTCTCGCGCGCGGCGCAGCTTGCGGGGGCTCGGGGGGTGGTTCTTCTGCTCCGACATGGCGCGAGGTGCGCGGCCGCCGCGCGGGACGGCCTGACGGACTCATCGGGCGCGCGACCGAACCGTTGCGCACCACGAGCACCCACGTCAAACGGCGCGGCGACGAGCCCGCGCCAGAGGCGCCGGCCGAGAAGGTGGCGCGGGACGACGCGCAAGAACTTTCCGCCACCACCGAACCCCAAGAAAAAAAAGCCCTCCGAGGGTAGATTTCGCGGTCGATATTTTTCCGCTCTTGACGGAATACGAAAATTCGTGGGTTCCGAGGGTAGATATCGCGCAACGGGCGGGTCGCGCGCTCGATGAGCGCTCACCCGAGCCTCTCGCCCCGCTCGTGGAGTGGGCGCGATGCCGTCCGGCTGCTAGGTTCGGCGCACCGTGTCCGCAGAACCGACCGAGCCGGGCCGCTTCGGCCCTTACGGCGGGCGCTACGTCGCCGAGACTCTGATGCCGGCGCTCGCCGAGCTGACCGCCGCGTACGGCGAGGCGCGCGCCGATCCGTCGTTCCAGGCCGAGCTCGACGCCCTGCTCGCCGACTATGTCGGCCGGCCCACGCCGCTGTACTACGCCGCGCGCCTGTCCGCCGAGGTCGGGCTGTCGGTGTGGCTGAAGCGCGAGGACCTCTGCCACACGGGCGCCCACAAGATCAACAACACCATCGGCCAGGTCTTACTCGCCCGCCGCATGGGCAAGCGCCGCATCATCGCCGAGACGGGCGCCGGGCAGCACGGGGTCGCGACCGCGACCGCCTGCGCGCTCATGGGCCTGCCATGCGAGGTGTTCATGGGCGCCGAGGACATCCGGCGGCAAGCACCGAACGTGCGCCGCATGGAGCTGCTCGGCGCGACGGTGCACGCGGTGCAGAGCGGCTCGCGCACGCTCAAGGACGCGATGAACGAGGCGCTGCGCGACTGGGTGACCCACGTCGACACCACCCACTACTGCGTCGGCTCGACCGCGGGCCCGCACCCCTACCCGACCCTCGTCCGCGACCTCCAGGCGGTGATCGGCAAGGAGGCTCGCGCCCAGGCGCTCCGTCAGATCGGGCGGCTGCCCGCCGCGGCGGTCGCGTGCGTCGGGGGCGGCTCGAACGCGATGGGCCTCTTCAGCGGCTTCCTCGACGACGCCGACGTGAAGCTCTTCGGCGTCGAGGCGGCGGGCGACGGGCTCGAGACGGGCCACCACGCCGCCCCGCTGAACGCAGGGAGCGTCGGCGTGCTGCACGGCTCGCTCAGCTACCTGCTCCAGAACGACGACGGCCAGGTGCTCGAGGCACACTCGATCAGCGCCGGTCTCGACTACCCAGGCGTCGGTCCGCAGCACGCGCAGCTCCACGACACCGGCCGGGCCCGCTACGGCGCGGTCACGGACGCGCAGGCCATCGCCGCCTTCCAGCAGCTCTGCCGGACCGAGGGGATCCTCGCAGCGCTCGAGTCGAGCCACGCCGTCGCCTACCTGCCGGAGCTCGCCGAGCAGCTCCCCGCGGAGGCCCCGGTCGTAGTC
The DNA here is from genome assembly GCA_020430775.1 of Myxococcales bacterium. Classification (GTDB taxonomy): domain Bacteria; phylum Myxococcota_A; class Polyangia; order Polyangiales; family Houyiibacteriaceae; genus JAGQJE01. The sequence goes on along the minus strand of JAGQJE010000372.1, from coordinate 29,503 downwards.
TGCCTGTCGGGGCGCGGCGACAAGGACCTCGACTCGATCCTCGCGTACCTCGACGCGCACCCAGGGAGCCGCCGCTGATGGGACGCATCCAAGACGCTTTCGACCGCGCCGACCGCGAGGGCCGCGCAGCCCTCGTCATCTACCTGTGCGCGGGCGACCCGGGCCTCGACACCACCGTCGAGCTCGTCGTCGCGGCGGCGGAGGCGGGGGCCGACATCATCGAGCTGGGCGTGCCCTTCAGCGACCCGACGGCCGACGGCCCCGCGATCCAACGGGCAGCCGGGCGCGCCCTCTCCTCAGGCACGACCCTCGCAGGCGTCCTCGGCGCCGTGCGCGCCATCCGCGCCCGCGTCGAGACCCCCATCGTGCTCTTCGGGTACTACAACCCGGTGCTGCGCTACGGCGAGACGCGCCTCGCCGAGCGCGCCGCCGCGGCGGGTGTCGACGGCCTCCTCGTGGTCGACCTCCCGGCCGACGCTTGCGGACCGCTCCGCGACGCCGCGATCGCGAACGGCCTCGACTACGTCCCGCTGCTCGCACCGACGAGCGACGCGTCACGGGTCGCGCTCGCCGGTCGCGTCGCCACGGCGTTCGTGTACTACGTCTCGATGACCGGAGTGACCGGCACCAAGGTCCACGACCTCGAGGCCGCCGCCGCGCGCGCCGGCACGCTACAGCACACGCTCGGGCTGCCGCTCGCGCTCGGCTTCGGCATCCAGACACGCGAGGACGTCGCCGCCGCCGCCCGGCACGTGCGCGGCGTGGTGGTCGGCAGCGCCGTGGTGCGCGCGATCGAGCAGGCCGGCAGCCCAGCGGGCGCCGTCGCCGCGGTCCGGACCCTCGTCCGAGACCTCGCCGCCGGGACCGCGCGCTAGCACCGCCCCGCGCAACCGCCGCTCGCGATCGCGCGCTCGACCGCCGTGAGCCTGCTCCTGCCGGCCCGACCCACCGCGGCGCGGGGGTTGTCCATCCGCTCCACCGGTGGGTCTGCTCGGTGCGCCTCGATCCGCCGATTCCGCCCCGGATCACGCTTCGCTGCTATACTCCCCCCGTAGCGCAGGAGAAGACGAGCGTTTGCACATCGACGGCGACACCTCGGGGCTGAGCCCCACCGAGACCAAGATCCTCCAACGCCTGCACCGGCGGCGCGTCCCCTTCGATGTGCTCACGACCCCCGCGCTCACGCGCGAGCTCGTCGCGATCTCGCACGCGACGGGGCGGCAGGCGGGCGTGCTCGTCGACCGCGCGGGCACCGTCCACCACGTCATCCTCGGCGACGCCTCCGGCCTCATGCTCCCGGACGTCGGGCGCCTGCGCGCGGCGCCGGGGCGCCTGCGGGGCCTGCGCCTCATCCACACGCACCTGCGCAACGAGCCGCTCACGCGGGACGACCTCGTCGACCTCACGCGGCTGCGGCTCGACATGGTCATCGCGATCTGCCTCGCGCCCGGCGAAGAGCGACCGCTCTGCGTGTACTACGGACACAACGCCCCGGCCGAGGCGCGCCCTGGCGAGCGGCGCGACGACACGAAGCTCGAGCCGCCGTTCCACACCGTCGGGCCGATCCCCTACGCGAAGGCGGACGCGAACCCCGCGCTCATCGTCCGCGCGCTCGAGCAGGAGCTCGCCCGGGTACGCCGAGACCGCTCCGAGCCCGGCAAGGACGGGCGCGCGATCCTCGTCCACGTCTGCGACAAGCGCGGCGCCGCGAGCGCCGAGGCGTCGATGCGGGAGCTGCGCGAGCTGGCCCGCACGGCGGGCGTCGCCGTGGCCGACACCTTCGTGCAGGTCAGGGACCGGGTCGACCCGAAGTACGTGCTCGGGCGCGGCAAGCTCGACGACGTGGTGATCCGCGCGATGCAGCTCGACGCCGACGTGCTGATCTTCGACCACGACCTGAGCCCAACCCAGGCCGCGAGCCTCGCCCGCGTCACCGATCTCAAGGTCATCGACCGCACGCAGCTCATCCTGGACATCTTCGCGCAGCACGCGCACTCGAGAGACGGCAAGCTCCAGGTCGAGCTGGCGCAGACCCGCTACCTCCTGCCGCGCCTCGGCCAGCGCGACGACGCGCTCTCGCGCCTCACGGGCGGCATCGGTGGGCGAGGCCCCGGCGAGACGAAGCTCGAGGTCGGCAAGCGCCGCGCACGCGAGCGCGTGACCCGCCTCGGCCGTGAGCTCAAGCAGCTCGACCGCCAGCGCAAGCAACGGCGCGCACGCCGAAACCGCAGCGGGGTCCCGGCGGTGTCGGTCGTCGGCTACACGAACGCGGGCAAGAGCACCCTGCTGAACGCGTTGACCGGGAGCGACGTGCTCGTCGAGGACAAGCTCTTCGCGACGCTCGACACGCGGACGCGGCGCATGCGCCTGCCCTCCGGTCGCGACATCGTCGTCTCAGACACCGTCGGCTTCATCCGCGATCTGCCGAAGGAGCTCTTCGCCGCCTTCCGGTCGACCTTCGAGGAGGCTCAGGACGCCGACCTGCTCCTGCACGTCGTCGACGTCGCCGACCCCCGCCACGACGAGCAGCTCGCCGCCACGGAGGCGCTCCTCGTCGACCTCGGGCTCGATCGGGTCCCGCGCGTGCTGGTGTTCAACAAGGCAGACCGGATCGAGCCGGGCCGCGCCGAGAAGATGGCCCTCGCGCGCGACGCCGTGGCGACCTGCGCGCTCGAGCCGGCTGGCATCGAGGCGCTCGTCGCGCGGCTCGACGCCGCGCTGGCCGGCGCGGCCCTGCCCTCGTTCGCGCCCGTGGATCCGGCGGCGGCAGAGGGGTTCGACGGAGGCGCAGTCGAGGCGCTGGCGATCGAGTCGCCGGACGCGCTCGGGTCGTGACCGCGGCGCCGCGGCGAGCCGCCCGACGTCAATCGCGCGCGACCGGCTTCAGCCCGACGCGGCCGTCGCGCACCACCACCTCGAAGTCGACGGGCTTCCCCCCGCGCTTGGCCTCGAGCTGCGGCAGCATCTTGTCGATGCTGCGCTTCAGCTTGTCGTAGGTGACCGTGTCGGTCGGCTCGTGGTTCCGCCGCCGGGCCTCGATGAAGCGGTCGTACAGGTCGCGCATGCGCGCGTCGTCGAGCCCCGCCTCCGGCCGGCTGGCCGACTCGGACGCGGCAGCCGGGCGCGCAGGGCCGGCGGCTCCCTCGGCCGCGCTCGCCGGACCCCGCTGCGAGGCGTCCTCGTCCTGCCGCGCTCGCTCTGCGGCCCGGTCTGCGGCGCGCTCACGTCGTTGCTCGGCGAGCGCCTCCTGTCGCCGGCGCCGCGCGCGATCGACGTCCCGCTTGTACGTGCCCTCTTCGATCTCGCGCGTAATGCGCCGCCAGTACGACTGCAACGTCGTGTACCGCTGCACGAGCGTCTGGAATCGGAACCGCAGCCCGGCCTTGCGCGGCTTGTATTTGGTGAGCCACTGCAGCTCGCGGCTGAACTTCTTGAGCTGAACGGTCGGCGGCAGCTTCTCGAAACCACGGAACCACTGCTCGTAGAGCGCCTTCAGGCGCGAGAGCTGCAGCTCCGCCGCGTCGAGTCGCGCCTCATACTCGGTGATGTCCGCCATGGCTCAGAGAGGGGTGATGGTGAGGTCGTCGAACCACACGCTCGACTCCCAGTCATTGAAGGCGAAGTGATCATGGCCCCGCCCCGCGAGCGGGTTTGGATCGTCGAGGCGCATCAGCTCCTCCCCATCGACTCGGACGGTGAGAAGAGCGCCGCGGCGCTCGATCTCGACGTGGTACGCATGTCCTTCGATGACCTTCTTCTGCTTGCCGACGACGCGATCGGCCCCGTGCTCTTTCATCCGGGCGAGCACGTTCAGGGTGTTGTGCCACCCCCCGAGGATCACGACGTAGCTAGTGGCATCGTATTCGATGTCCTTGGCATACGAAACCCCATCGCCGAAGAGTTCGCACTTGATGTCCCCGTCCGGTGATTCGCTCCGCGCCGTGAAGGTGACACGTACGTCGTGCGGGAGCGTCCGGCGCAGCCAGAGCGGGTGGTTGCGCGCGCCGCGGGCGTGGAGCTGGCCATCGCGGACCTCCCACCCGGAGCCGGTCGCTCGCCAGTTCGGGCCGAGCTCGAGCCGGTTGAAGTCGTCGCGGAACCCGCCGGCCTCGAGCCCCGGGTCGCCCTGCGGCGTGCACGCCAGCTGCGCGGCGCACGCGAGCAGCGCGACGCACACGTAGACCGCCGCCGAAGCGCGAGCGCTCAGTGGTCGGGGCATCCGTCCCCGTCCGCGTCGTCCCCCTCGGGCGCCGGCACGTTCGGACAGCGGTCATCGACGTCCGGAACGAGGTCGTTGTCGTTGTCGGGGTCGGGGCACCCGTCCGCGTCCTGGAACCCATCGAAGTCTTCCGCGAGGTGCGGGCACTCGTCCTTCGAGTCGGGGATGCCGTCACCATCGGCGTCCCGCACCGGCGGCGTCCAGACCAGCCCGAGCCCCACGCGGTACCGCGGTGCGCCGACGCCCTTCGACAGCGCCCCGCCCGCGAGCAGGCGGAACGTGAAGCCGCCACGCTCGAGCGCGACGCCGAGGTCACCCTCGACCGGCGAGGCGTGCTTGCCGTTGAATCCGGTCGCGCCGCGGATCTCGACGATCGCGAAGAAGTCGCGCCACACGGGCATCGGCACCTGGCCGGCGAACCCGTAGAGGAACTGCGAGCCGAAGCGCTGGCCGGCGATGTGGCGAGCGTGAGGTCGGACGCGAGCGCCGAGGAGCACGCCGATCCCGGCGCCGAAGACGTGGAAGTCGGCGAGCCCCTGCAGCTCCGTGACGACCTGCCCCTCCCCCATGAACTGCGCCTCGTCGCCGGACGGCAGCGACAGGATCACGCGGCCGCCGAGCCCCGGGCCGTCGTTGCGCCGGCCCCGGCCGAGCGGCGCGCCGTAGAACTGGTACTGGCCGGACAGGCGGATGTCGCCGAACGCGACCGTCTGGAGCGAGGGTCCGTGGTCGGCGAGGGGCTCGGTCGACCCACGCTGCACGAGCGCCATCGGCACCTCGACGCCCACGGCGCCCCTGTCCCCGAGGCCGAGCTCGCCGAGCGCCGTGAGGCCCAGCCGGTGTTTCACCACGTCGCGCCGCTCACCATCGGCGAGCTTCACGCGGAGGGGGTTGCGCGAGTAGCTCGTCCACAGCCCGAGCGAGTAGCGCAGGTGCCCCGGCGTCGCGGTCGCCTCGATGCCGAGGAAGCCCTGGCTGTCCTGCGCGGGGTGGAGCTGTTCGAGGTCGATGTTGCGCTGCGCCGACGCTCCCTGCTCGCCGACCCCGGCGGCCAGCAGCGCGCCGGCGATCGCCGCCGTCCATCCCGCCATCTGAAGCATCGAGCCCGACCGACGTGCGTGCACGGCGCAGAGGCTACCATCGTCGCGAGCGGGGCGCGTCACTGCACGACCGGCAGGCGCCGACGCGCAGGCGCTGGCGCGCGAAGCCGAGGCTCGGAGGCAGCGGCGACATGGTCCCCGTCGTCGGCCCAGCCGACCGCCGCGACCTCGCCGCGCGCCCTCGCGGCGACCGCCGCGCTGAGGTCACGATCGAGCAGGTGCGAGACGTGGACGTTGCCGAGCGCCGCGAAGAGGCTCCCGCGGAGCCGCGGGATGCGCCCCTCGAGCTCGGCGAGGAGGGTCTTCACCTGCTCCCTCCAGAGGTTGTCCTGGGAGCCGCACAGGTTGCACGGAAGGATCGGAAAGCCCTGCGCCCGCGCGTACGCCTCGATGTCGGCCTCGGCGGCGTAGAGCAGCGGGCGGATCACTTGGTAGCGCCCCTCTTTTGCGTGCAGCTTCGCGGGCATCGCGCCGAGCGAGCCCGCGAAGAGCAGGTTCAGCATCAGGGTCTCGATCGCGTCGTCGCGGTGGTGGCCGAGCGCGATCTTCGTGCACCCGAGCGCGTCGGCGACGCGGTAGAGGATGCCCCGTCGGAGCCGCGAGCAGAGCGCGCAGTACGTCGCGCCCTCTTCCACGTGATCGACCACGATCGAGTAGGTGTCCTCGCGCACGATGTGATGGTCGAAGCCATGGTCCTCGAGCCACCGCTCGAGCGGCCGCCCGTCGTACCCCGGCTGGCCCTGGTCGACGTGGACGGCGACGAGCTCGAAGGGCACCGGCGCGCGCCGCCGCGCACGCTCGAGCAGCGACAGGAGCGCGTAGCTGTCCTTGCCGCCGCTCATGCAGACCATGACGCGATCGCCCGCCTCGATGAGCTCGAAGTCGGCGATGCACCGCCCGAGCCCGCGGGCGAGGTCGCGCTCGACGCGCGCGTCCTCCCGCCGGCTACTCACTGTCCGGTCGCGCCCCGTCTCGAGCCCGGCGCGCCTCGACCGCGCGGGCGTGCGCCTCGAGCCCTTCGAGACGAGCGAGGCCCTCGATGAGGTCCCCCTGCGCCTCGAGCGCCTCGCGGCCGTAGCGGATGATGGAGGTCCGCACGACGAAGTCGTACACGCCGAGGGGCGAGGCAAAGCGCGCGGCGCCGCCCGTCGGCAAGACGTGGCTCGGCCCTGCGACGTAGTCCCCAGCCGCCTCCGGCGTGTCGTAGCCAAGGAACGCCGCACCCGCCGCGCCTATCTGCTCGAGCAGGGCGTCCGGCGCGCGGACGGCGAGCGCGAGATGCTCCGGCGCGAGGGTATCGGCGACCCGCGCAGCCTCCCGGAGATCGCCGACGACGAAGCAGCGCGCGTGCGCGCGAAGTGACGCCTCGGCGATCTCCTTGCGCGGCAGCTCGGCGAGCCGCGTCTCGATCGCCTCGGCGACCGCGTCCGCCTGCGCGCGGCTCAGCGTGACGAGCAGCGCGTACGCGTCCTCGTCGTGCTCGGCCTGTGAGAGCAGATCGGCCGCGACGATCGAGGGATCGGCGTCGTCGTCGGCGATGACGAGGATCTCGCTGGGCCCCGCGATGGAGTCGATGTCGACCACCCCGAACACGAGGCGCTTCGCCGCCGCGACGTAGATGTTGCCGGGGCCGACGACCTTGTCGACGCGTGCGACCGTCTCGGTCCCGTACGCGACGGCGGCGATCGCCTGCGCCCCGCCTGCGTCGACGACCTCGGTCACGCCCGCGACGGTCGCCGCCGCGAGGATCTCCGGAGTCGGCCGCGGCGTCACGAGGACGATGCGCTCGACGCCGGCCACGGCGGCCGGCACCGCGGTCATCAGGACGGTCGATGGGTAGCGCGCCTTGCCGCCCGGCGCGTACACCGCGACGGAGCGGAGCGGGCGGATCCGCTGGCCGAGCTCGACGCCGTCCTCCACGTAGCGGAAGCCCGGGTCGCGCTGCTGCTCGTGGTAGCGGCGGATGCGCTCGGCGGCCGCGCTGAGCATGGCGTGGACCGCGTCGTCGGCCTCTTTGGCCCGCGCGCGCCAGCGCTCTTCCGGGACGAGGATCGCGTCTTGCGTCCGGCTCTCGAAGCGCTTGGTGAGCTTCCGGATCGCCGCGTCGCCGCCCGCCCGGACCTCGTCGAGGATCGCGCGCACGTCGGGCTCGACGCGCTCGAGGTCGGCGTCGCCGCGCCGCGAGAGCTCCGCGAGCGCGAGCTCGTACTTCGGATCCTCGCGTTCATGAATGGTCAGCATCGGAGGGGGTGTACCCGCGAAGCGGCGCCGGTCAACAGGCCGCGCCGAGCGGAGCGGCGGACCAGGGCGGGCGCGCACTCGGCCGCCGCGAACCGTCGAAGACCCGCGCCGTCGCCCCGTCCCCGGCGCTTGCGGGGACGACGTACTATCCCGCAGACTCCGGCCCCGATGGCACTGCGGCTCCACAACACGCTCTCCGGAAAGAAGGAACCCTTCACGCCGCGGGAGCCCGAACACGCGCGCATCTACGTGTGTGGGCCGACGGTCTACGACTACGCGCACCTCGGGCACGCGAGGTCGAACATCGTCTACGACGTCCTCGTGCGGCACCTGCGCGCGAGCGGCATGCGCGTGACGTTCGTGCGCAACGTGACCGATGTCGACGACAAGATCCTGAAGCGGGCGGCCGAGCGAGGCGAGCCGCCGAGCGCGCTCGCGGCGCGGTTCACGGACGCCTACCAGGAGGACATGCGCCGGCTCTGCAACCTCGACCCCGACGTCGAGCCGAAGGTCAGCGAGCACTTCGACACCATCGTCGACCTCATCGCGCGCCTCGTCGACGGCGGGCACGCCTACGCCGCCGACGGTGACGTGTACTTCTCGGTGGAGTCGTTCCCCGAGTACGGCAAGCTCAGCCACCGAAACCTCGATCAGCTCGAGGCCGGCGCCAGCGGTCGCCTCGACGCCGGGCAGACGGCGCGCAAGCGTCACCCCGCAGACTTCGCGCTCTGGAAGGGCGCGGCGGACGACGAGCCGGGCTGGCCGAGCCCGTGGGGGCGCGGGCGCCCGGGGTGGCACATCGAGTGCTCTGCGATGTCCATGGCGCACCTCGGCGAGACGCTCGACCTGCACGGCGGCGGACTCGACCTCGTCTTCCCGCACCACGAGAACGAGATCGCCCAGAGCGAGGCCGCGACCGGTGTGCCCTTCGCGACCTGCTGGATGCACAACGGCTTCGTCGAGGTCGACAAAGAAAAGATGAGCAAGAGCCTCGGGAACTTCTTCACCGCCCGAGACCTCTTCGACCGGTTCGAGCCCGAGGCGATCCGTTACTTCATGCTCACGGTGCACTACCGGGCGCCGCTGAACCTCGACTGGACGCTCGACGACGCGGGGCACGTCACGGGCTTCCCGCAGTTCGACGAGGCCGAGCGACGCGTCGAGTACCTCTACGGAACCATGCGCCGCCTCGAGTCGATCCCGCCGGAGCGCGTGGTCGACGACCCGGCGCGCGCCACCGCCGCGCAGCCCGAGCTGGCCGCCGCTAGCGACCGCCTCCGCGCCGCGCTCGACGACGACCTGAACATGCCGGTGGCGCTCGCGCGCGTCGGCGAGGTGCTGCGGGCCGTGAACGAGCTGTGCGACGGCGCCGCGCGCAAGAAGGGCAAGATCGCCCGGGCGGACCGTGACGCGGCGCGCGCTGCGTTCACCGCGATCGGCGCGCACCTCGGGCTCGGCCTCGACAGACCGGACGAGGTGCTGCGGCGAATTCGCGACCGCCGCGCCCTCGCCCGCGGCGTCGATCCGCAGGAGGTCGAGGAGCGCATCTTGGAGCGCAAGCGCGCGCGCGCGGCCCGTGACTTCGCGGCCGCCGACGCGGTCCGCGACGCGCTCGCAGCGCGCGGCGTCGAGCTGCACGACAGCCCCGCAGGCACGACCTGGAGCATGCTTTGACACGCCGCGCGCGTCGCAGGCCACCCGCTCGGTAACAGCTCCCCTTTTCCGCCCGAGCTATGGCAACCTACGAGCAGAGCGACGGACGGCCTGACGCCTCGTTTCCAAGGCGATGAGCCGCCACTTCGCGGAGCCAAGCAGTGCCGACTCCCCCAAAGCCGATCGCGGAAGGCAACGTCGACAAGACGCCGCTGGTGCACGTCATGCTCTCGATTGAGAAGCGCGCGCTCACCGGCACGCTCGCCGTGTGGCCCGAGAGCGAACGCAACGGCCAGGACCGCGTGCTCTTCGACCGTGGACAGATCGTCGCGGCGCGCCTGCTCGACCCGGCGAGCTCGCTCGAGCGCGGACTGCTCGCGCTCTTTCATCGGCGGCACGCGCCTTACGCGTTCTATGAGGCCGACCTCATCGGGAAGGCCTCCGGCATCCAGCGGGACCGCATCGCGCCGCTGCGGCTCGTGGTCGCCGCCGTGCGGGGCGGCGTGCCGAAGGACGCGCTCGACCGCGTGCTCGGGAGCCTCGGCACCGACCCCGTGCGCGTCGCGCGCGGGATAGACGAAGACGCGTACGGCTTCCTCGACAGCGAAAAAGCGTTCATCGACTTCATGCGCGCCGCGCCCGCCCCCGTCGATGAGCTGCTCGCTCGTTCGGGCAACGAGCGGGTCGCCCGCCGACTGCTCTATATCCTTCGCCTGACGGGCGCCGTCGAGACCTTCCTCCCGGAAGCCCACGAGCGCCGCAGCTCGCTGGTCGACCAGAGCCGCAGCGGCGGCACGCCGGACGTGATGAGCGGCGCTCGCAGGCGGCGGCGCATCTCCCGTCCGCTCGCGCGGACCGTCGCGACGCCGGTCGCCGCGGTGGGTGGCGACTCGCGCGCGTCCAGCATATCGGCGCCCGGCGCGAGGCAGCCGAGCGACGCGACGCGCCGTCGCCACTCGAGCGTCGTCCCGCTCGAAGCACCCGATCCCCCGCCCGAGCTCGAGGGCCCCATGCGCGACCGCTGGGTCGCGATGGTCACGGAGGTGCGCCAGTTCGACAAGAAGAACTACCTCGAGATGCTCGGCGTATCGGCCGACGCGACGGCCGCCGAGATTCGACGGCAGTACCTCGTCGCCGCCAAGACCTGGCACCCGGACAGCCTCCCGCGGGAGCTCGAGGGCCTCGAGCCGTGGGCCGAGCAGATCTTCCGCTACCTGACGCAGGCGCGCGACGTCCTGACGGACGAGACGACGCGGGGTGGCTACCTGAAGGCGCTCGAGTCCGGCGGGGGGACGCCCGAGGCGGAGCGCAAGCTCGAGGCGATCGTCAGCGCGGCGCTCGAGTACGAGAAGGTGGGCGCGCTCATTCGGCAGAAGCGCTGGATGGAGGCGCTCCACATCCTCGACACGAACCTCGAGCTGAACCCGGAGGAAGCGGACTACCACGCGACCAAGGCGTGGGTCCTCATGCTCCGCGACGGACTCAAGAGCCGCGACAACCGGATGCTGGTCGCGACCCTCGCGAACGAGGCGCTGCGTCTCAACGACAACAACGAGCGCGCGCACCTCGTGCGTGCCGCCGTGCACAAGGAGGAGGGGCAGCACGACGACGCGATCGCGCACTACCAGCGCGTCGTCGAGATCAACCCCCGCAACGTGCAGGCCATGCGTGAGCTGAGGCTGTCGCAGATGCGCGACCAGAAGGAAAAGAAGAAGCCGCTCATCACGCTCTCGGGCGAGTCGACGTTCTTATCGAAGCTGTTCAAGAAAGACGAGTAGGCGCGCCGCGGCGAAGCCCGGCTCACGCCATCGCGCGGGCACCCTCGTCGGTGCGTGGCGCCTCATCGCCCAGCAGGCCCGCATCCCTGAAGCTGAAGTACCCGCGGTCGGCGATGATCACGTGATCGAGGACGCGGACGCCGAGCAGGACCCCCGCGGCCCGCAGACGCTCGGTGAGGCGCGCGTCGTCGAGCGAGGGCGAGGGCTCGCCGCTCGGGTGGTTGTGCACGAAGATGACCGCGGACGCCGACACCCGGACGAGCTCCCGGAAGACGTCCGCTGGCTCGACGGGGCACGACGACCTGCCGCCCTTCGACACCACGAACTCGGCGATCGGGCGGTTGCGCGCGTCGAGGCCGAGCGCGATGAAGCGCTCGACCGGCGCACGGGCGAGGCGCGGGCGGAGCGCGCGGTCGACGGCCTCGCTCGAGCCGAGCGCCTCGCCGCGACGTATCGGCGTCCCGAGCGCCCGGCGCCCGAGCTCGATGGCAGCGACGAGGCGACTCGCCTTGCCGGGGCCGACGCCGGCGAGCTGGCTCAGCTCCGCGACGGTGGCCCGCTCGAGCCCCGCGAGGCCACCGGCGCGATCGAGCAGGCGGACGGCCAGGACCTCGACCGGCTCCCGTGTCGTCCCCGTCCCGCACAGGATGGCGACCAGCTCCGCGTCCGATAGGGATCCCGCGCCGCGGTGCGCGAGCCGCTCCCGCGGACCCTCGAAGTGCTGTCGTCGCGTCGCGGCCATGGCGTGCGTCCTCCGCGGGGTTGAAACGCACACCTCGTGCCAGCGCACAGGCGCTGCGATCTCGCCCGCTTACGCGCGTCCCACCCCCGCCTCGCCGGCGCCACCGGCGTCCGCCGAGCCGAGCTCGAACCCACCCACGAACCCGCTCCCACTCCCACTCCCACTCCCGCTCCCGCTCCCGCTCCCACACCCGATCCCGACTCTGCTCCCGATCCCGCTCCCACACCCGATCCCGCTCCCGCTCCCGCTCCCGCTCCCGTCCCCGTCCCCGAACCCGCTCCCGCTCCCACTCCCACTCCCGTCTCCGCGCCTAAACCGACGCCTCCGTCTCGCGAACGCTCCGTCGTCTTGACATCGACGGACCCCCATGCTTACTTCCCGGCCCCTTTGGACTCCCTGGAGGCGTCGTGAAGCGCACGTATCAGCCCAGCCGCACCCGCCGGCAGCGGACGCACGGCTTTCGGGCCCGCATGAAGACCCGCGGCGGACGAAACGTCCTCAAGGCACGGCGCGCAAAGGGACGCAGGCGCCTCGCCGTGTCGTCGTACGAGAAGTAGCTCGCGCTCGAGGGGGCGTGCATGGCTCGCCCAACGACCACCGATGACGCTCGTTTTCCCCGCGCTCATCGGCTCCGCAGCCGCCGCGATTTTCGCCGCGTCCAGTCGGTTGGCCGACGCGTGCATACGCCGCACTTCATCGTGCTCGTAGACCGCGGGCGCGCCGAGCGCACCCGGCTCGGGATCACCGTCTCACGGAAGGTCGGCGGCGCGGTCGTCCGCAACCGCGTAAAGCGCCTCGTCCGAGAGGTCTTCCGGGCGAACCGTGAGCGCTTCCCGCGGGGCCACGATTTGGTCGTCATCGCGAAGCGGCACGCCGGGGAGGTCGACTTCACCAGCGCCCGGCGCGAGCTGCTCGGCGTCGAGCGCGCGCTCGCGAACGCCGCGCGCGCCCTCGAACCGACGGGGCGCCCGTGTTGAAGCGCCTGCTGCTCCTCCTGATCCGCGTCTATTGGTGGACGCTCTCTCCGCTCCTCGGGCGCGCGTGCCGGTTCGAGCCCTCCTGCTCACGCTACACGTACGCGTGCATCGAGCGGTTCGGCGCGCTACGGGGGAGCTGGCTCGGCCTGCGCCGCATCGGGCGCTGCCATCCCTTCCACCCAGGCGGCTACGACCCACCACCGCCGCTCGACTCTCCTCGCCCCGAGACCACCGATGGATGACTCGACAAGGCAGCGCCTGATCTCGACGGGGGTGATGCTCGTCTTCGTGGCCGCCGCCGTGATCGCGGTGGAGTACTTCGCCCCGAAGCACGCCGCCGACTCGTCGCCCTCCGCCTCGCAGACCACCCACGCGCAGGCGGGCGCTGCGCAGACCGCCCACGCGCAGGCGGACGCCGCGCCCCAACCGACGGCGCCGGACAGCGGCGCTTCGGCGACGTCGGCCGAGTCCGGCCCCGCCGCCCCGGCCGCGCCGGAGCAGAGCGTCGCGGACGCCCCGACGATCAGCCTCGACACGCCGACGATGCACTACGTGTTCTCGACGCTGAACACGGGGCTGGTGCACGCCAAGGTCAAAGGGGAGCGCTTCAAGGACGCAAACGGCGAGCCGCAAGAGGTCGTCACGACGGACCAGGCTCAGTACCTGCCGCTCGTGCCCGAGGTGCAGGGTGTGAACATCCCCGCGGGCGCGACCTGGACGGCTCGCCACGACGGCCCCGACGCGATCGTCTTTACGCTCGAGACCCCGACGGCGACGCTGACGCGCCGGATCGAGCCGGGCAAAGCCGCCTACCAGCTCTGGTCGACCCTGCGCGTCGACAACCACACCGACGCACCGCTCGACGCGACCCTCGACTACCACCTCGCCCACTACGTCTCGAAAGCGGCCGAGAAGGGCCCGGGCATCATCGGTCACCGCTCGCCGCTGATGTCGCACGGCATCTGCAAGTTCGATGACGAGCTGACCCGCGAGACCGAGGAGGGCATGCTCGCGCCGGCGAAGCTCGGCCCGGACGTGCACTTCGTCGCGCTCTCGAACGTCTACTTCGCGACGATCATCGCCTCGGACCCGGAGCCGGCGGCCCGCTGCGACCTGTGGGCGTCGCACCGCGGCGGCACCCCGGACAAGCCCGACGGCACACTGCTCGAGGCGCGGCTCGTGTACCCGAGCGTGACCATCCCGCCACGCGGAGAGCACGTCTTCAAGGCGACCACCTACGTGGGACCCAAACGCTTCGAGGCCCTGCAAGCGTTCGGCCACGGCGCCTCGGAGGTGGTCGACCTCGGGTGGTTCAGCTTCATCGCCAAGGGCCTCGTCGAGCTGCTGCGCTTCATCCACGCCTACGTCCCGAACTGGGGCATCGCCATCATCCTGCTCACCGTCATCGTGAAGGCGGTGCTCTGGCCGCTCACCGCCAAGAGCTTCAGCTCGATGGCCAAGATGCGCGACCTGAAGCCCGAGATGGACCGCATCAACGAGCTCTACGCCGACGACCGCGAGAAAAAGGGCGCGGCGATCATGGAGCTGTACCGCAAGAACAAGATCAACCCCTTGGGCGGTTGCCTCCCGAGCCTCTTGCAGACGCCGATCTGGTTCGCGCTCTACCAGTCGCTGTCGACGAACATCGAGCTGTACCACGCGCCCTTCGCGCTCTGGCTGACCGACCTGTCCGCCCCCGATCCCTACTGGGTGCTCCCCCTGCTGCTCGGGGTGTTGATGTTCATCCAGCAGGTCTTGACGCCCGTCGCGGCGGACCCGCTCCAGGCCAAGATGATGAAGTTCGGCATGCCCGCCATGATCACGTTCTTCATGCTCTTCCTGCCGGCGGGGCTTGGCCTGTACATGGTGACGAACTCGGTGCTCGGCATCGCGCAGCAGAAGTACATCCAGGTGAAGATGGACCATCGGGCGGCCGCCACCGAGAATGCTACGCTCAGCTAGCTCGGCGGCTCACGCCGACCGCTTCTTCATGCCGCACGCCACCCACCGACGCGACCCTGGTGCGCCGAAGGCGTGGGCGCTCCCCACCCTACGCTAACCGAACGAGGCCGAGGCCGTGGACCCCCAAGACGAAAAGCCCCGCGCGGGCTCGCTGTTTCTCGATGAGCGCGATCGTCCACCGAGCTCGCGCCTGCGGGACGAGGTCGAGGACAAGGCCGAGCACGCGGCGACGGTGCTCGACGAGCTGCTCGCGCTGCTCGACATCGACGCGGACGTCGACATCCGCGAAGACGACGAGCGCATCGTGCTCGACATCTCCGGCCCCGAGGCGAAGCACGCGATCGGGAGGAAGGGCCAGACGATCGACGCGCTGCAGTTCATCCTCAACAAGATCGTCAACCAGGATCCGGACGAAGAGCGCCGCTACGTCGTGGTGGACTCGGGTGACTTCCGGGCGCGCCGCGATCACGGGCTCGAGGCGCGCGCCCGCGAGGAGGCGAAGCGCGCCCTGACCGAAGGCAAGGTCGTGACGCTCGAGCCGATGAACCCGAGGGACCGGCGCGTCATTCACCTTTCGCTCGCGAAGCTCCCCGGCATCACGACCGAGTCTTCCGGTCACGGCGCCCGCCGACGCGTTCAGATCATCCCGTCGACGAAGAAGCGCTGAGCCCGGCGCCATACACCCCGGCCCAGCGCGGCGCGCCGCTCGACGGGACGCGGTATCGGCAGGCGCGGCGCGGGGACTCATCGGGGAGCGCCTCGCCGCTCGTCAGCACGAGGACCTCCGGCGCGAGCGCGGCTCCGAGCGCACGCCAGCGCTCCGGCGCAAACGTCGCCCGAGACAGGGCGAGCGTCGGCCGGCCCAGCGCCCCGGCCCCCTCGGGGACGCGGCCCCCCGGCTCGGCGCGTCCCTCGACGACGCGCACGCGGCGCTCGAGCGCCAGCGCGCCGACGGCCGTCCGGAGGAACGCGACCCGCCTTCGGCGAGGCTCGATCAGGATCGCGCGCAGGTCGGGGCGGGCGAGCACGATCGGCAGCGTCGGCGCCCCGGCCCCCGCGCCGACGTCCATGAGCACCGCGCCGTCGTCGATGAGCCTCGCGCTGAGGAGGGCGAGCGCGTCGACGAAGAGCACCTCGAGGAGCGCCCCGGCGGAGCGCGCGGCGGTGAGATCGGTGCGCGCCGCCCACTGCGCCGCGAGCGCGGCGTAGCGGCTCCATACCTCCGCGACGTCGGCGGGGAGCGCGGCGACCTGCGCGACGGCGTCGCCCTCGAGCGAGACGCGCAGCGCCGCGAGCGACGCGCTGTCGCGCTCCGCGTCGTAGACGGCGCCGCTACCGCCGCGGCTCACCGCCCCGTCGCGTCCGTCGCGCTCGGCGTGCTCGGCGTGCTCGGCGTGCTCGGCGTTCCACCGGGGCTACCGGCGCTCGGTCCCCCGGCTACGCTCCGGCCACGCGCGGGCGCCGCCGGCAGCCGCTCGCCCCGGGCCTCGCAATACCGCCGCCAGCGCGCCATCGACCCACGCAGCACGCGCGCCTCGGCGTTCTGCGCACACGCGCGATACGCGCGGCGCGCGTCCTCGAGGTAGGGCGACGCCTGAAAGCGGCTGATGTCGCGGAACGCGGCCGCGATCGCCGCCTCGTCCTCGAGGTCGCTCGGCACCGGCACCGCGAGCAGCGCGCGCCCCATGTCCTCGCCAAGGAGGCCGGCGAGCGCGCCGGCGAGCACCTGCTCGCGAGGTGACTGCGACGCCGCCTCGTCGAGCGCGTGCCTCGCCTCCTTGACCTCAGCGCTCTTCTGCCCGACCCACGACGCGAAGACCGCCTTCGACCACCGCTCGAGCGACGACGCGGAGGTGTCTTGGGGCAGCGGCGGCGGCGTGAGCGCGAGCGCCTCGTCGGTCAGCGCCCACGCCTGGCGCATCGGCTCGGAGAGCGTCTCGAAGGGGACGCTCAGGCTCGGCAGCGACGCGATGGTCGGCGGCGCGCTCGGCTCGCCGGGGTTCATTGGTGCCGCCGGTTCGGCGCCACCGACCGAGGAGGTCGGGGTCCGCCCGGCACAGGCGCTCACCGAAGCCGCCACCAGGAGCGCGCCGGCCAACGCCGCGCGGCGCACCGAGGGACGAGCGACAAGAGTCGTCCGCGCGTCGTCTGTCATGCTCACTCGCTCCCGCCACCATGCCGGCGGCTGATCATCCGCTCTGTCTATCACCCTCGCCCGAGGGCGCGCTCGCACCGCGACCCCACTCGAACACGAAGCTCGCCAAGGGATCACGGCCCGCGTCGCGCCCTACGCTCGCCTCGAAGCGGCGGGTGTGTCTACCCTGCGCGTCATGGACCTGCACGGCGTCGCCGTCGAACCCGCGCTCGAGCGAATCTACGGCCGCGTGCCCACGGACGGCGCGCTCGTCCGACTCCGCGGCGACGCGTCGAGCCGCACCTATTACCGCCTCCACGTGTCGACCCCGGGCGCAACCACCCCCGAGACGGCGATCGTCATGCACCTGCCGGAGGACCCTTCGCGGAGCGACGAGGGCACCTCCCGCTCGACAGGCGCGGGGCGGCCCCCGCGCGACGACCTGCCCTTCCTCACCGTCCACGCGCTGCTCGAGGCGCGCGGCGTGCCGGTGCCCCGCGTGCTCGACGTCGACCTGCCGAACCGAGTCGTGGTGCTCGAAGACCTCGGCGACACGACCTTCGAGGCGCGCCTTCACGCGACGCCGCGGGCCGAGTGGCCAGCGCTGTACGCGGAGGCCGTCGATCTGCTGGCGGCCCTGCACGAGCGCTGCGACGCGCCCGAGCCGGACCAGCTCGTGTACACCCGCCGCTTCGACGCGCCGCTGCTCCGCTGGGAGCTCGATCACTTCCGTGAGTGGGGCCTAGAGGCGCTGTACGGCCCGCTCGAACCGCGCGCTCGCGAGCGGCTCGACGCGACCTTCGACACCCTCGCGGAGCGCCTCGCCGCGGCGCCCACCGGGTTCGTCCATCGAGACTTCCAGTCTCGCAACCTCATGTACGCTCCGAGCGGCAAGCTCACGGTCATCGACTTCCAGGACGCGCTGATCGGCCCAACGCCCTACGACCTGGTCGCGCTGCTCTGCGACTCGTACGTCGAGGTCGACGGCGCGCTGACCGACGCGATGCTCGACCGCTACGCGGCGGCGCGCGCTCTCTCGGCGGCGGAGCGGCGGCAGTTTCACGAGACGTTCTGGCGGCTCGCGGTGCAGCGCAAGCTCAAGGACGCCGGCCGCTTCGTGTTCATCGACCGCGTCCGCGGCAACCCGAGCTTCCTGCGCTGGTACGCGCCGAGCCTCGTGTACGTCGGCCGCGCCCTCGACCGGGTGCCCGATCTCGCCCCGCTCCGCTCGCTGCTCGCGCGCACGGTGCCCGGATTCCCAAGCGATTGCGCGACCCCGACACATTTTTCGCGAACCGAGGAATAACACCGAGCCCGTGGCGTTGTACGGGATGAAAGCCAGGCGGACGAGGGATTCCGGTTCAACACACCGTCCTCTCTCCACGCATGCACACTCTCACACCACCCACCCTCGTCCACCTGGCCTTTCACTACTCCGACCCCCGAGGAAGCGAACTTCCGAAGGGGTCTTTCTAATGGTGCCGACCCGTAGCGTGAGCGCAGGCGGCGAGCCGGTCTTGCGGTCGAGTCGCGGCCGGGTAGACTCCCCGGCGTTCATCGCTCTAACGCGAGCCGTTGTCTGTACCTTCCGCGTCCGCGCGGACCCATCCCCCGGCCGCCGCGCGGCTGCTTCGAGGTGTTTTCTATGAGTAAGAGCTCAAGCCTGGTCACGGTGCTCGTGACCGCCGTCTCGGCCATCGGCATCGGTCTGTTCGCCGGCCAGGGCTGCCAGAGCAGCAAGTCACCGACGACGGAAGCGCCGCAGATCGCGGTCAAGACCGACACCGCCAAGAACGGCGCCGACAAGGCAGCCGCCCCGGCGGACAACGAGGTGGAGCGGTACAAGGTCCCCATCACCGACGCGCAGCCCGACCGCGGCAAGCCCGACGCGCTCGTGACCATCGTCGAGTTCAGCGACTTCCAGTGCCCATTCTGCGGACGCGTCGAGCCGACGGTCGAGCAGATCCTCAAGCAGTACGGGGACAAGGTGCGGCTCGTGTGGCGCAACAACCCGCTGCCCTTCCACCCGAACGCCGAGCCGGCCGCCCAGGTCGCGATCGAGGCGTTCAAGCAGGGCGGGAACGACAAGTTCTGGGCCGTCCACGACGACCTCTTCAAGAACCAGCGGGACCTCTCCCGGCCGACGCTGGACAAGATCGCGGCCGCGCACGGCCTCGACAAGAGCAAGGTCGATGCGGCGATCGACGACCACAAGTACTCCGATGAGATCAAGGACGACGAGCAGCTCGCCGCCCGCCTCGGCGCGCGCGGAACGCCGACCTTCTTCATCAACGGTCGCAAGCTCGTCGGCGCGCAGCCCCTGCCCGCTTTCACCAAGATCATCGACGAAGAGATCGCCACGGCGGAGAAGCTCGTAAAGAGCGGCACGCCTGCCGACAAGGTCTACGCGACCCTGACCGCGAACGCCCTCGACAAGGCCGCGCCGCCGAAGCCGGCGCCCAACCAGCCGTCCCGCCCGCAGCCGGATCCGAACGCCGTCTACAAGGTCCCCGTCACGCGTGACTACCCGCAGCGCGGGCCGAACGACGCGCTCGTCACCATCGTCGAGTTCAGCGACTTCCAGTGCCCATTCTGCGGACGCGTCGAGCCGACCATCGAGAAAATTCTGCAGGACTACGGCAAGGACGTCCGCCTCGTGTGGATGAACAACCCGCTGCCCTTCCACCCGAACGCCAAGCCCTCCGCCATCGCCGCCGAAGAGGCCTTCGCCCAGGGCGGCAACAAGATGTTCTGGAAGCTGCACGACCTGCTCTTCAAGAACCAGAGCGACCTCTCGCGCGCCAACATCGAGAAGTTTGGCCAGGAGGTCGGCATGAACATGGCGAAGCTCCGCGCCGCGCTCGACAACGACGCGCACATGGACGAGATCCAGAAGCAAGAGCAGCTCGCCCGCAGCCTCGGCGCGTCGGGGACGCCCTCGTTCTTCATCAACGGTCGCAACCTCCGCGGCGCGCAGCCCTACGCGAGCTTCAAGATCGTGATCGATCAAGAGCTGGCGAAGGCCAAGAAGCTCGTCGAGGACGGGACGCCGCGAGCGAAGGTCTACGAGAAGATCATCGAGAACGGCGCGACCAAGCAGGTGCTGCTCCCCGGCAGCCCGACGCCGAGCGACGACCAAGAGGCGGCCGCCGACAAGGTCTACAAGCTGCCGCTGCCGGAGAACGCGCCGACGATGGGCCCGAAGGACGCGAAGGTCGTCATTCAGGAGGCGAGCGACTTCCAGTGCCCCTTCTGCCACCGGGTCAACCCGACCATCGAGCAGCTCATGAAGGAGTACAAGGGCAAGGTCCACCTCGTCTGGCGCGACTACCCGCTGCCCTTCCACTCGAACGCCATGCCCGCTGCCGAGGCGGCGCGTGAGGTCTTCGAGCAGGGCGGCAACGACAAGTTCTGGCAGTACCACGATCTGCTCTTCGCGAATCAGCAGAACCTCGACCGCGCTACCCTCGAGAAGCTCGCCGAGCAGGTCGGCGGGATCAACATGGCGAAGTTCCGCGCGGCGCTCGACAACAACACCCACAAGAAGGCCATCGAGGCCGAGATCGCCGCCGTGCAGGCCTCCGGCGCGCGCATCGGCACCCCGGCGTTCTTCATCAACGGTCGCCTGTTGATGGGCGCGCAGCCCTACTCGAGCTTCAAGGCAGCGGTCGACAAGGCCCTCGCCGACGCGAGCTGAGCCCGCCGCGCACACCTCGGCCGCGCAGCGCGCGCGTGCCGTGGCTCGGAGGCCGGTCGCCGATGCGCGACCGGCCTCTTTCGTGTCGAGCGTCCACTTCGATGGCGAGCGACGCGCCGCCCTCGGGCGGGCGCCGGCGCGAGGCGACCTCCGCGCCGCTTCCCTGCGTCCCATTGCCTGGTACGCTGCGCGCCCATGCGCACCACCTTGCTGCTCTCGACCCTGCTCATCGCCACCGCCGCGATGGGCGCGGCCTGCTCCCACTCGTCGACGCCCGCGCCGGCCGAGCCCACGTCGGGCGGCGCGGGTACCCCGTCGGCCGCGGCGGAGGCGCCGCAGGCGACCGAAGCGCAGGCGTCCACGCCGCACGCCGGCGACGCGGCGGCCTCCGAGCCGCCCTCGAAGGGCCCGGCCGACGCGCCGGTGACCATCGTCGAGTTCTCGGACTTCGAGTGCCCCTTCTGCAAGCGCGTGCAGCCGACCATCGACCATCTCCTCGCCGAATACGACGGCAAGGTGCGGCTCGTGTGGAGGAACCTCCCGCTGCCCTTCCATGAATACGCGGTGCCGGCCGCCGAGGCGGCGCTCGAAGCGTACGCGCAGCGCGGCGACGCGGGCTTTTGGGAGATGCACGACCGGCTCTTCGATCAGCAGGACACGCTCAGCCCGACGATGCTCGCGCGCAACGCGCAGGCGATCGGCCTCGACATGCCACGCTTCGTCGCGGCCATGGAAGACCACCGACACTACCCCGCGCTCCGGGAGGACCTCGCGCTCGCCCAGAAGCTCGGGCTGCAAGGCACGCCGAGCTTTCTCATCGGCAAGACGCTGGTCGTGGGCGCGCAGCCGCGGCGCGTGTTCGAGGCTGCCGTCGATCGCGCGCTCGCCGCCACCTCCGCCGGGAGCGCCTCGGCACATGCCCCGGCCTCCGGCGCGGCAGCTCCGAGCGGCGGCGACGCCGCTCGTTGACACCCGCCCGCACGCGACGTAGCGTCACCGCGGTTTAGCGCGGATTCTCGCGTGCTTTTGGAGTTGCCTACCCATGGCCAAAGCGACCACCCGGGCGCTCTCGTCCGCGCCGCCCACCGTCGAAGAGCTGTACTTCCGTAGCGACAGCGCCTACCTCTGCCTCGTCCTGAACCGGCGCACGAAGCTCGTCCGCGTCATCGACTTCCGCGCCGGGGCGCTCCCCGCGAAGCGGCTCTACATCCAGTCGGTCGCGAAGCAGGAAGGCGTCATCAAGGTGCTGACGCTGGTCGAAAAGGACGAGGTCTCGTCCTGGACGCGGGTCGGCTTCGTGCGCGAGGGGACGATCCCCGGCTTCTACAAGCGCAGCGACGGCCACCTCTGCGGCTGCGTCATCGGCGACAAGACCGCGTCCATCGCGTGCAGCGACGCGGACGTCCGCCTCGCGGAGCGCACGATCCACGCCGCCAAGAAGCGGGCGCGAGAAGACTTCGCCGGCGTGGCGAAGGACCCCATCCTGCGGGACGTCGACGCGGCGACGGCCGAGGCAGCGCGCGACGCGGCGTGGGCGGAGGGCCTCGCCGTCGGGACCTTCGACCGCTTCGAGCGAGACGCCGAGCGCGCCTATTTCGACGCCCCCGCCCGTCGCGGCGAGCCGAACTACCTCTCGACGGAGTACCAGGACTGCTTCGGCCACTCCCTCATCGAGGTGCTCCGCTCCCCTGCCGACGACGCCACCCTGGTGGCCACCATCGCCGGCCTCGAGCAGCTCGGCGAGTCGCTGATGAACCGCGGCATCGTGTCCGCGTTCGCCTTCGCCCCGAGCGACGACGTGCCGCTCGGCACCGCGTTCACCGCTGCGGGCTACCGCCGGACGGGGCTGCTCGCGCAGGGGATCGTCGTCGGCGAGGAGCGCAAGGACGCCATCCTCTGGACCCGCAAGCTCGCAAACCCCGCGGCGGACTCGGACGACGAAGAGGAAGAGGAAGAGGAAGAGGAGTAGCCGCGCACGCCGCGGTGACAAACGTGGCGGCGTCACGGTAGGGTGATCCCGATGCGCACCCGAGAAGACATCGAGGCTTACCTGCTCCGAACGGGCCTGAGCTACGACGCCGTCGACGGACGTGACCTCTGGGTCGTCCACGGCGAGGGGCTCGGCTCCGGCGTCGCCGTGACCCTCGCAGGGCCGGTGGTCGTCTTTCGGGTGAAGGTCCTAGAGGTCTCGAAGGCGACGACGCAGCGGGGTGAGCTCTTCGAGCGGCTGCTGCGCCTGAACGCGACCGACATGGTCCACGGCGCGTACGGGCTCGCCGGCGACGACGTCGTCCTGCTGTGCACGTTGCGCGTCGCGAACCTCGACTTCGACGAGTTCCAAGGCACCCTCGACGACTTCTCCGTCGCGCTGAGCAAGCACTACGAGGCGCTCACAGCGGCGCAGCGGCCGTCCTGAGCGAGGCCTGCGCGCGCGCACCGACCACCCACCGCGGGAGACTCGACCATGGGCTTTTTCAGCCGCCTCGCCCAGATCCTCAAGAGCAACCTGAACGAGCTCATCAGCAAGTCCGAGGACCCCGAGCGCATGCTCAACCAGGTCATCGTCGAGATGGGCCAGCAGCTCATCGAGGCGAAGAAGCAGGTCGCGGCGGCCATCGCCGACGAGAAGCGCCTCCAGAAGCAGGCGCAGAGCGCCACCGAGGTGGCGAACGACTGGGAGCGCAAGGCGATGATGGCGGTCCGCGCCGGCGACGACGAGCTCGCCAAGGAGGCGCTCATCCGGCAGAGAGAGCAGGCCTCCCTCGCGGCGACGCTCGAAGAACAGTGGCAGCGTCAGCACGCGGCCACCGACAAGCTCCGCACCGCGCTGCGCGCCCTGAACCACAAGATCGAAGAGGCGAAGCGCAAGAAGAACGTCCTCATCGCGCGCAAGCGCCGCGCCGAGGCCATGCGCACCATTCAAGAGACGATGAGCGGGATGTCGGACACGAGCGCGTTCGACACCTTCGACCGCATGGCGACGCAGATCGAGCAGATGGAAGCCGAGGCCGAGGCGCGGGGCGAGCTCGCCGAGGGATACACCGGGGACGTGCTGTCGCATCGGTTCTCGGAGCTCGAGGCGACCGCCGGCGCCGAGGCAGAGCTCGAGGCGCTCAAGCGGAAGATGGGCGTGCTGCCGCCGGAGCCCAAGCGCGCGGTCGCGGCGCGGGTGGCACCGGCCGAAGCGCCGGCAGCCGTGAGCGCCGAGGCCGCGCCGACGGACGAAGACGCGGCTGCGCTCGAGGAGGCCGAGCTCGCGGAGCTCGACGCCGCACTCGAGGAGCTGAAGCGCCGCGAGGCCGGGGGCTGAGACCTCGAAGGCGACGCCCCAGCCGCCGACTCCGCGTCGGCCGGCGCGCTTTGGCGTACGGAGCACGACCCGTTTTTGGCGCGATGGTTGACTCCGTGCGATTCGGCCCTATTTTGGCTGCGATTCACGGAGGCCTCATGCCCACATACCAGTATCGATGCGACGCCTGTAAGGAGGAGTTCGAGCGCGAGCAGCGGATCACCGAAGATCCGATCAAGACCTGCCCCTCGTGCGGAAAACGCAAAGCGCGCCGGATGATCGGCGCGTCCACCTTCATCCTGAAGGGCGGCGGCTGGGAGTCGGACCTCTACTCCGGGCGGTCGAACCGCAAGGCCTCAGCGACCAAGCCAAGCTCGACGGGCACCGACTCGACGCCGGCTTCCTCAACCGCCCCGTCGAAGAGCGACAGCGCGACGAAGACACCCGCCGCCGCGGAGTGACGCGCGGCGCTCAGGCGGACGGCTCGAGGTAGTCCGCAAAGATCGTGCGCGTCCCGGCGCTGCCGAAGTCGACCGAGACCTTCGCCGGGGCGCCGCCGTCTACGCGCAACACCCGCCCGACGCCGAACTTCTTGTGGTGCACCGCCATCCCCTGCCGGAAGCCCGGGAGGTCATCGTCGTGCGGCGCGTCGCACCCCTCGCTCGTGTCGAGGTAGGCGTCGTCGCCCTCGTGCCCGCGCCGGTCGCGGTGCGCGCCCTCGTCCCACTCGGCCCCGACGTCGTCCCTCCCCGACCGTGAGCCCCCGACTCGGTGGCGCCACCCGAACGGCGCTCCGCCCGCCGAGGCGGCGCGGACGGCCGGCGAGACGAGCCGCTGGACGTCTCCATCGGGGATCTCGCGCAAAAAGGGCGAGGCCCAACAACCGCGCGTCTGCCCGAAGAGCGTTCGCGCTTGCGCGTGACTCAAGACGAGCTGCTCCTTCGCGCGCGTGAAGGCGACGTAGGCGAGGCGCCGCTCCTCGTCGCTCGGCGCCGGGTCGAAGGACGTCTCACCCGTCCGCAGCGGGAAGAGGCCGTCCTCGAGACCGACGACGACGACGACCGGAAACTCGAGCCCCTTCGCGGCGTGCACGCTCATGAGCGTGAGCCGGTCGCGCGCGCCGTCGTCGGCGGCGCGGACGTCGAGCGTCACCGCCTCGAGGAAGCCCTCGAGGCCGATCGGATCGTCCGCCCGGTCGAGCTCCTCCATCGCGCCGATGAGCTCGCGGACGTTCTGCGCCCGCGCGTCCGCCTCGGCCGTGTCCTCCTCGTCGAGGTCACGCAGATAGCCGGTCCGGTCGACGACCTCGCGCCCGAGCTCTGAGATCGTCGCGCCCCCGGCGGCGTGCTCCCGCAGCCGCTCGATGAGCTCGACGAAGCCCGCGATGCGCCTCTTCACGGCCTTGCCGAGCCCGGGGTTCGTCTGCGCCGCCGCGAGCTGGGCGAACACCCCCGTGCCCGCGCGTGCGGCCGCCTCGATGATGCGGTCGAGGCTCACCTTGCCGATGCCGCGCGTCGGGACGTTCACGATGCGCAGCAGGCTGACGTCATCGCCCGGGTTCGCGACGACTCGGAGGTACGCGAGGACGTCCTTGACCTCGGCGCGGTCGAAGAAGCGCAGCCCGCCGACGATGCGGTACGGCACGTTGGCCACGCGCAGGCGCTGCTCGATGACGCGCGACTGCGCGTGCACCCGGTACAGCACGGCGATGTCGGACAGCGC
Source organism: Myxococcales bacterium (assembly GCA_020430775.1). GTDB lineage: Bacteria > Myxococcota_A > Polyangia > Polyangiales > Houyiibacteriaceae > JAGQJE01. The sequence continues at coordinate 3,989 of JAGQJE010000372.1, read as the reverse complement.
CCAGCCGCTGCGCAGGAGCTCGCGGACGGCCTGCACGAGCATCTCCGCTTCGTCGCGCTCGTCGAGACAGAGCAGATCGCGGACCGGCGCGCCGTCGTCTTTGTCCGTCCAGAGCTCCTTCGCCTCACGCTCGCTCACCCGCGCGATGACGCCGTGCGCCGCGCGTAAGATGCGGCGCGTCGAGCGGTAGTTCTGTTCGAGCTTGATGACCGTCGCGCCCGGGTGCGACCCGCGGAAGTCGAGGATGTTGCGGCGATCGGCGCCTCGCCAACCGTAGATGCTCTGGTCGTCGTCGCCGACTACGCAGAGGTTGCCGTGCACACCCGAGAGGGCGTCGACGAGCCGGAACTGGGCGTGGTTGGTGTCCTGGAACTCGTCGACCAGGACGTGGAGGTACCGGCCGGCCAGCTCCGCGCGCAGGTCGTCGTCCTGCTCGAGCGCGCGGACCATCCGATAGATGAGGTCGCCGAAGTCGAGCGCCCGTGCCGCGGACATGCGCTCGTCGTAGGCCGCGTAGACGCGCTCGAAGGCCTCGTCCATGTACCCGCGCGCCGCGTCGCCCTCGCCAGGGCCGCGGAGGTGGCGCTTGGACGCGTTGATGTATCCAGCGATGGCCTTCGGCGGGTAGCGCTTCGGGTCGAGGCCGAGCTGCCGCAGCACCCGACGGATCATCGCCTGCTGGTCTTCGGCGTCGTAGATCGTGAAGCGGGGATCGACGCCCGCGCGGTCGGCGTTCTCCCGCAGCAGGCGAGCGCAGGTGGCGTGGAAGGTGCCCACCGCGAGCCCGCCCCGGCCGCGGCCGCCGGCTGCGCCCGGGACGAGCCGCTCGAGGCGCTCGCGCATCTCGACGGCGGCCTTGTTCGTGAAGGTGACGGCGAGGATGCGGTGAGGGGGCACGCTCCCGGACGCGATGAGGTGGGCGATGCGGTGGGTGATGACGCGCGTCTTGCCGCTGCCGGCGCCTGCGAACACCACCAGCGCCCCGCCGGGGTGCAACACGGCCTGCCGCTGCGGTGGGTTCAGCCCCTCGACCTCACTCGACACGCCGAGGAACCTACCAGCCGGCCGGGGGGTGCACCAACGCGAATCACCGGGCGTGTCCGTGGTACATAGGGGTCGTGGCGCGGGCACCGGGCGACGCCGAGGACCCAGTGAGCGAGGGCGCAGTGAATCGCGCCGGGCCTGTGACGTCCAACGATGCAAGGCGGACGCGGTCGCCGGCAGATCGCGAGCGCGACGATGCCTTGGTGGCGCGCGTCCGGCGCGGCGACGACGCCGCGTTTCGTGAACTCTTCGACCTGTATCACCGCCGCGCCTTCGCCGTCGCGATGGGCGTGGTGAAGAACCCGCAAGACGCACGCGACGTCGTGCAAGACGCCTTCGTCAAGGTCCACACCCACATGGACCGGTTTCAAGGGAGCTCGAGCTTCTACACCTGGCTCTACCGAATCGTCATGAACCTCGCGATCGACCACGTCCGCCGTACCTCGAAGCGGCGCAACCTCGAGTTCGACGACGCGATCGCGCGGCCGGCCGACGAGGTCGCGGGCGACGGCGCGCTCCTGCCGACGATCCTCGACGGAGACCCCGCGAAGACCGCTGCCCGCAAAGAGCTCCTGCAGGCCATCGAAGGTGCGCTCGACACCCTCCCCGAGCACCACCGCGCCGTCATCCTGCTGCGCGAGATCGACGGGATGAGCTACGAGGAGATCGCTGAGACGCTCGAGATCCCGAAGGGGACCGTGATGAGCCGGCTCTTCCACGCGCGCAAGAAGATGCAGGCTGCGCTCGCGCCCTACGTCGACGGCTCGACGCCGGCGGCGCTCGGCCAAGCGTCGGACGGCGGCGCCAGGAAGGAGCACTCATGACCACCGGGGCGATGGACGACGAGCGGCTGCACCGCCTCCTCGACGAGGAGCTGGCGCCGGAGGAGCGCGCCGCGGTGCAGGCGGAGGTCGCGCGCACGCCCGGGGCGCAGGAGGCCCTCGCGCGCCTTCAGCAGACGCGGCGGATCGTCGCGCAGCTCGGTGTGCGCTACGCGGCGGCGCTCGACGAGGTGGGCGGCTCGGACGCGCTCTTCGATCGGGTGCGTGCCGGCATCGCGCGCGCCGACGACGCGGGCGGCGCGCCCGCTACCGACCGGAGGCTGCGCGTCATCGAAGGGGACGGCGCAGGTTCCGCAACACGCGCGCCGGCTGCGCGCAGGCGGCGGGTGGGGCTCGCGCTCACCGGGCTCGCCGCGGCGGCCGCGTTCGTCCTCATCTGGTTCGCGAGCGCCCGGACGCTCGCCCCGACCGGGCCGACGGCGAGCCAGACCGCCGCGCTCCGCGAGCAGGCGCCGGTCGCGACGCCGCAAGCCGCCGAGGCGCACGCGCCCGCCGCCGAGGCCGACGCGCCCGCCGCCGCACACGCGCTCGAAGGCTCGACGGTCGAGCGCGTCGACTTCGGCAGCAGCACCGGCACCGTGTTCGCCGTCCGGGGCAGCCGCGGCGAGCAGCTCGCGGTCGTGTGGATCGAAGACTCCGGGAGGCCACGATGATCACCGGCAGACTCCGCGACGAGCCGACCCGCCCGAAGGTCGCCGCCGCGCGCCTCGCGCTCGCGGCCCTCGCCTCGATGGTCGCCTGCGGCGCACCCCGTGCGGCCGCCGCGCCCCCGAGCGCCGCTCACGAGACGGCCGAGGTGCTCATCGTGCTCGCGAGCGAGGCTCCCGGCACGATCGACCCGCGCCTCGCCGATCTGCCGGCGCTGCAGCGCGCGCCCTTCAGCGCGCTGCGCTCGATGAAGCTCCTCGCCCACCCGAAGGTGCGCCTCACCGAGGGTGAGGACGTCGACGTCGACCTGCCGAACGGGCGCCAGCTCCGGCTGCGGCTCGTGCAGGTGCTGCCGGACGCGCGCTACCGCGTGAAGGTCTCGATCAACCGCCCCGGCCAGAAAGACTACCTCCCGCTGTTGCAGGTGGTCGCGTCGCGGGGCGATCCCTTCTTCGTCGCGGGACAGCGCTATGCGGACGGCACGCTCATCGTCGGCGTCCGCGTCGGCGAGGCGCCGAAGCCGGCCCGCTGAGGGCGGCGAGCGCCGATGCGTCGCGACGATCCGGATGTCGATGAGATCACGGGCCCGCCGGGGCTGCCGGACGCGCCGGCGCGCGTGATCGCTGCGCTGAGCCCCCTGGTGACGCCGTCGCGGCTCCGCCGCATCGAGGCCGTCGCCGGCGCCCGGAGCCTCGCCGTAGTGCCCGTGCTCGAGTCGCTGAGCGATCCGCACAACGGCGCGGCCGTCCTGCGCACGGCGGACGCGGTCGGCGCTCAACGAGTCGACGTGGTCGCCGGGCCGGGCGGCTTCCTCGCGGCGAAGGGGGTCTCGAAGGGCACGCACCGCTGGCTCGACGTGCACCTGCACCCGTCCGCCTCCGCGTGCGTCCGCTCGCTGCGCAGGGACGGGTATCGCGTCTACGCCGGAGTCATGGACGGCGAGCACACCCCGCGCGAGCTGGCCCGGTACGCCCCGGTCGCGCTCGTCTTCGGGAACGAGCGCCGCGGGGTGTCGCCGGAGCTTCGCGCGCTCGCGGACGGCACCTTCCGCGTGCCGATGCGCGGGTTCGTCGAGAGCCTCAACATCTCGGTCGCCGCGGCGGTCAGCCTCTACGGGCTCATCGACGAGCTCGCTCATCTCCCCCCAGACCAGGCGGCCGCACACGCGCTCTCCGAAGATGCGAAGCAGACGCTGATCGCGCGCTACCTGATGGCTACGGTCCGCGACGCCGAGGCGGCGCTCCGTCGCGCGCTCGCGCCGCCTCCGACCGCGTGAGCCGCCGAGTGACCGACCGCCGGGATGAACCGGGGCGGTTGCAATGGTTCAGACCCCGACTACCGTCTCACGCTGCCCCCGACGCCGATGGCACGACCGAGCACCACTACCGCGACACGCCCCGACCGCCCGCCGCAGACGCCGCGGCCCGCGCGTGCGCCGGGGCGAGGCGCCGGTGG
>JAGQJE010000371.1 GCA_020430775.1 Myxococcales bacterium | reverse complement strand
GCCGAACCCACCTCCTCAACAAACGCCTCCCCGTCGCCATGCGAACCCTACGCCGCCGCGACTACACCGCCCGCGTCGAGCCCGTCACAAAGCGCGCCGCGTGATCCCTCCGCCATCCAGACCCAGCTCGACGACGCGTTCCATAGCGACCTCGTACAACTGGTCAGAGCCGCCCAACAAAACGACCTCGAGCTCACGACGACGCGATACGCCAAGGTCGTCGAGGGCTGCACCAACTGCCACGTCCAATACCGCTACTGATCTGGCGCGCCGAGCCACGACTTCACGCGGTCATCGGGTGCGCTTCGTGCTCGAGCGGGGACGTAGGACGAGCGGGGGTGGAGGCGGTCGTGCACCTCTTCGCCCGCGACGCGAGTTGTGCGTTGACCGTCACGTGGTCGTAGGCGACGCTACGCCATGCTCGACGCTCCCCGGCGCATCGCCTCTATCTCGACGGCCGCCACCATCTTCCTCCTCTCGGCCGCCTGCGCCGGCCAGACCCCGCCCTTGACCTACCCGACCACCGCGCCCCCGAGCTCGATCCAGCCCGAGACCACCCTCAACGTCTCGGCCACGGGGACGGTCGAGGCCGAGCCCGACATCGCGTGGATCACCGCGGGCGTGCAGACGCAGGCGCCCAGCGCGCAGGCCGCGATGGCCGCGAACGCCAAGGCGATGAACGGGGTGTTCAAGGCGCTCGAGCGCGCCGGCGTCGCGCCGAAGGACATGCAGACGTCGAACTTCGCGCTGAGCCCGATCTACGACCACGAGACCGTCCGTGTCGACGGCACGACGCACGGCCGGCGCGTGCTCAAGGGCTATGAAGCGTCGAACCAGCTCGCGGTCCGGGTCCGCGACCTGCGCCGGCTCGGCAAGACCCTCGACGAGCTGGTCAGCGCGGGGGGCAACACGTTCAGCGGCCTGCGCTTCGCGCTCGAGGACGACACCGAGGTCCAGGACCAGGCACGCGAGAAGGCCATGAAGGCCGCCCTCGCGAAGGCCAAGGTCTACGCGAGCGCGGCGGGTTACAAGGTCGCGCGAATAGTGACCATCACCGAGGACCGAGGGGGCTACCCGCGGCCGATGATGATGCAGGCCCGAGCCGCGTCGGCCGGCGCGGACGCCACCCCGATCGCGTCCGGCGAGCTGACCTTCGAAGCGCGCGTGGACGTTGTCTTCCAGCTCACCCGCTGACGACGCGGTGCGGCCGCCGATGCGGACGCGCGAGTGCTCGCGGCGCGGCGCCTCGTTGCGGCCGCGTCGACGGACCCCGCCTCCAAGTGAGCCTCGCTACGCGACCGGATCAGGCCGCGGCTCGACCACGAGATGCCGAAGAGCTCTGGTACTTCAGGGCGAGGGTCTCCTGCGCGAGCTCGTCGAACGTCTTGCCCTGCACCGACCGCGCCTCTGTCTCGGTGAAGAGGTCGTCCATCGCGCTCGCGTCGAGGCCGACGAGGCGGGTGAGGACGGGTCCGAGGGTCTTACGCGCGATCGGGTTCTTGTAGAGCTCCCTCGCGCTCGTCATCAGACGCGCAAGCGGGGTGCGGGCCACCTCCTCCTTCTTTGAGAGGAGTTGCATTCGCTTGAAGGCCTCCTGCATTCGTTTTCCGCTCGGGTCGACGAGCTGCATCGGCCTGAAGAAGACGTCTTGAAAGAACGGTTGCGCGAAGTACATCATCTTGGTGATGGCAGACCAGGCTTGCACCTCTTCCGCGGGCGTCTTTGCGGGAAGCGCCTCGGCTTTCTCCGCCCAAGCGTCGGAGCAGTAGTACTCGACCATGTGGAAGTCCATTGCGACGTGGCGTGACTCGTCCTGGTTGATGAGACGCATTACGTCAGTGCTCATCCCGTCATCCACAAAATCGTTGATCGATCGGAGCAAGGCGATGTCCAGCATGATCTCGCCCCCGGTGGTATACGCGTTTGCGACCGAAGGCGAGAAGTGCTCGAGCGCCCCGATGAACGCAGGGGCAAAGCGGCGCAGGCTCGGGTTTACCGAGTAGTGCTTCAGCTTGCGCCTGTCATAGTGGTCCGCGAGCATCTGCGCGGCGTGGGCGTGGCGGACCTCATCGACGACGAATGTGCGGAACAGCTCCTTGATCGTCGGGTCCTCCGCGCTCCGCCGTTGCGCCTCGAAAAGCGCGCCCGCAAGCCGCTCGATACCAGCCATGTCCGTGAAGCACTGGACGATGGTCATCTCGTCCTCAGGAGAGAGATCCCGAGGCTTCTGGCTCCAGTCGAGGTCACCAACCTTCCACTGTCGTTTCTGAGATTTCTCCAAGAGTCGTTCTAGATCCATCACGCTTCTCCTTAGTGGTTCGAGGCGTCGGCGCTTTGCCCGCTAGCTGCGCGCTGCGTGCCGTCGGGCTCATGCCGGAGGTCGCCAGGTGTGTCGCACTGTCTCGCGAGCGCTTCGACTTCGACGCGAGCCGCGCCTTGCGTGACCCCCAAGAACGCGATGGCGAGGCTGAGCGTCGTATCGACACGGAGCGCGCTCGGGTCTGAGTCGCCGTTCGCCCAGCGTGTGACCGCGGCCACGTAGAGGTCGTAGGCGAGGCGCGCGAGGTAGGGTGCGTCGACCCAATCGACGAGGTCGCCGGAGCGCTGCCCGTCGCGCACGATCGCCGTGATCGTCTCGAGGTTGCGCTGATGGGCTGTCCGGAGCCGCTCCTCGAACTCCCTCGAGGTGAGCACGTGGTGGAACAAGCGCCGGGAGGCGTCGGGCGCCACGAGGAGCACGCGGACGCCCGCCTCGCAGAGAGCGAACGCGCGCGCGACGACCGAGCCGCCAGCGCCGGTCCACAGGGCGCTCGAGCTCGCGAGCGCCTCGTCGAGGATCTCCTGGACGAGGGCGAAGAGGACCTCGTCCTTGCTGCCGACGAGGTTGTAGACGGTCGGCGTCGACACGTGACTCGCCTCGGCGAGTTCCCGCATCGTCAACCCCTCGACCCCGTCCCGAGCGATGATCCGCTCCGCCGCGGCGAGGATGCGCTTACGGCGCTCTTCTTTGTTCCACTGGACGAGATTCACGGGCGGCCTCTTCTGTAACGCGTATTGAGTTTTTAACACGTACAAAAACCAATGCAAGCCGAGCGTACGCGGCGCGCCCGAGCGGGTGCCAGGCTGGCGCGTGGCCGGCCGGGGTCCAAGCTTCACGACGGCCATCCGCGCTGGGTACGCAGAGCCCCAGAACGCGACCTCCGCTCCGTCCGCGACGTAGAGCGACTCCCCAAACGAGCGCAAGTGAGGCATCGTGTCTGCTGCTTTCCCACCGCGCGCGGCGGTGGGTCCCCTTCGGCGCGCGCGGCAGGCCGCGCTAGATGCCTGAGCCCAACGCGCCGATCGGGGCCATCAAGAGCCCCCGGCTGTCTGACGAAGTCACGAGCCCGCAGCGGCCTCGCGGCTCACAACACCCTCTGGAGGACCCGATGCATTCGCTGGCCCACGACTACCCCACCACGTTGCTGGCCGAGCGCGAGGCGCCGTGCCTTTCGCTATATCAGCCAACCCACAGGCAGCACCCGGACAACGCGCAGGACCCTGTGCGCCGCGAGCCCCCGCACCGAGGGTACTCCCCCGGTTGACGCGAGCCCCCGCGAGCCCCCGCACCGAGGGCACTCCCCCGGTTGACGGGAGATGGCGGCCGCGGCGGCGCCCGAAGAGCTCCGGGCGCGGCGCAAGAGGCTTGCTGGGCGCCACGACCAAACCGATCGTCGGCCGCTGGGTCGCCGATCAGCCTGACCGCGGCTGGTTCATGCCGGTCGGAGTGGCCGCCGGGCGTACCTCGACCTGCTTCCGCGGCCATGCGGCCCGCGGGAGGGGTCGGCGCCTCGCTGTTGCGCCGCTACGGGACGGCGAGCTGGCACCAGCAGACGTCGAGGTCCGTGCACTCGACGCGGAAGCGCTTGCGCAAGAGCAGCGTGCCGCCAGGGAAGATCGCGTATAGGCCCCGTCGAAAGAGCCGCCACGCCTCGCGGTACGTGGCGCGGAAGAGCTTGATCGCGCGCAGGGCCGCTGCGCGCGCCTGGGCGTCGCCGCCAGCGGCCACCACGGGGTTGATATCCCCTTTGGGCGGCGGCGTGTCGGGCGAGCTGAAGGGGTCGACCGCCATGATCGCCGTGCGGCTCATGAAGCGCCGCCCCTCATCAGCAAGGTTTTGGTGCGCCGTGGCCTGCGCCTCCTCGATGTGGTGCTCCGCGGCGGCGATGACCTGCTCGAGCTCGTCGCCAAGCTGAACGGGTGGCACCACCCGGTAGGTGAGCTCCTGGGGCGTGTTCCTGAAGAAAAAAGTCGGTCGCTTGACGGTCCGCTCACGCCCACGCCAGTCGTCCGGCGAGCAGTTCAGCCCCGGCCAGCGCCGGTAGTCCCGCACGAGGCCGTCCTTGACCGGGTTGGTCAGCGTGTACGCGATCTCGTCGTACATGGCCGCGGGGCCGGGCAGGACCTGCTGCGAGAACGACTGCCCGGGGCTCCAGACCGCGTCGAGCCGCGTGTTCGGGAACCGGTGCCGGTAATACTCCAGCAGGCATCGGGCCGCGCATCGGTTGAATTCCTGCATGAACTCCGATAGTTGCCCCTCCAGGTCTGTGACGACGAGGTGGTAGTGGTTGCTCTCGAAGCTGAACGCATGGAGCAGGATGCCGCGTCCCTGCGCAGCCCACGCGAGGCTGTACTCGAGCGCCTGGTTCACGACGGGTCCGGGGACCAGCAAGAAGAGGCTCATCGTCGTCGAGCGTGTGACCATGTACGTCGCGCCTGGGATCGACATGCGGGGGTGGGTCATGCCACCTCATCGGACCCCCGCCCGCGCCGTTGCGGAAACTCTACCCGCGGAACCCGTCGCCGCGACCCCCGTCGCCGCGGAAAATCTACCCTCGGAACCCGTCGCCGCGGAACGCTTCGCGGGGCGTCGCCTCGCCGCGGCGGGTGTGCCGCCTCGCCGCGGCGAGCCCGAGCGCGCGTCCGTGACGGCGATAGTACGCCGCGCCGCAGGCGTTCTGGTGATGCCAGTACGCATGCAAGAGCGCGGGCAGCTCGGGGATCCAGAAGCGCGACTCGAGCGGCACGCGTGGCGCGGTGGCCTCGACCGCGATCGGAGCGACCACGACGCCTGGGCCCTCCTGCGCCCGGCGCTGCGCCACCACGTGGCCCTCTGCGTCGACGATCTGCGTACAGCCGACGAACTCCGTGTCGTAGGGGACGGCCCACGGCAGGTGCGGCGCTACCAGGAACCCGCCGCGGAACCGCCCGCAGTGCGAGGCCTGCAGCACTGGCGCCCCCAGGCGGCGCGCGAACTCCGACGGGGCGTTCTCGGCGAGATACCGGTTGAACTGACCGAGTGATGCGAGCGACCGCGTGACCAGGTGCCCCCAGTTCGCCGGCAGCGTCCACCAGTGTGTCCCCGTCACGGCGACATCGACCCGGCCCAGCATCCGGCGCACCGTCTGCGTGCGGATCACCTCCCAACACACCGCCGCGCCGACGCGACCGAGGCCGGTGTCGAACACGCCGTCGTCCGCGCCCGGACCGTAGAACGCGTTCTCCCACATCGTCGGCAGGTCCTTGTCGTGCAGGTGCACGCGCCCGTCGGGTTCGACGAAGTGGTAGCGATTGTAGATGGCGTCGCCGTCGGCGATGAGCATCGAGCCGCCGAGCCAGCACCGGTGCCGCGCCGCGAGGCGCTTGAAGAGATCGAGCGCCGCGTTGTCCGGTGGCAAAACCGCGTCATGGACGCGGGGGTCGAAGCAAACCCGTGTCGTACAGAACTCCGGCATTGCCACGAGCCGCGCGCCCTTTGCGCACGCGTCGTCGACCAGGCGCTCGATACGCGCGAGGTTGGTCGCCACGTCGCCGACGTTTGCTTCGAGCTGCACCGCCGCCGCGACGACTGCGCGCTCGGCGCGCGTTGCCTTGTCGACCATGGTCTCCTCCTCGACGATGCTCCGTTTCGTCCGGTGCGCGCGTTTCGTCGGCACAGCCTACGAGCCCCCTGCGCCTGCGCCATCACGGCGCCCTGGCGGCCATCCGTGGCGGCGCCTCGTTGCGGCCGCGCGCTTCGGCTGCCACGACACGAGCCTCGCCTCAGCCGAAAGGACGCCTCGTGACCGACAGCACCACCGACCCCATCCGCGACGGCCACGTCGTCTCCCTCCAGTACATCCTCCGCAACGACGAGGGGGTCGAGCTCGACCGCTCGGGGCCTGGTGATCCCCTCGTGTACCTGCACGGCGCGAGCAACATCGTGCCCGGCCTCGAGGAGAAGCTGACGGGCGCCACCAAGGGGGCGACCGTCCGCGCGGTCGTGCCGCCCGAGCGTGGCTACGGCCCGCGCGTCGAGGGCGCCGTGCAGCGCGTGCCCCGGTCCGCGTTCGCTCCCGACGCGCAGATCGAGGAGGGCATGCAGGTGGTGGGCGAGTCCGACGACGGGCAGGCGCTCACCTTCTTCGTCACCGAGGTCGCCCCGGAGACCATCGTGCTCGACGGCAACCACCCGCTCGCGGGAGAGACGCTGCACTTCGAGTGCACCGTCGAGGACATCCGCGAGGCGACCGACGAAGAGCGGAGCCATGGGCACGTCCATGGCCCCCACGGGCACGGCTGAACACATCGCGCCGCTGAGCGACGGCGAGACGCAGAGGCGCAGGGGCGGGCGCTCGTAGGTGCCGGGGGTCGCGCGCGGGGGGGCGTGGAGCGATGATCGCGCCGATGCGCGCCCGCGTCTTCGTCTACGGCACGCTCCGTCGGGGTGAGCCGAACCACCACCTGCTCGACGGGTGCGCGTTCGTCGGCGCCGGCCGCACCGAGCCGCGCTTTACGCTGGTGAGCCTCGGCGCCTTCCCCGCGCTCGTCGCCGGAGGGGAGACGGCGGTGCGCGGCGAGGTCTACGAGGTCGACGTGGCGACGCTCGCGGCGCTCGACCGCCTCGAAGAGCACCCCGACTTCTACCAGCGCCGACGGATTCGCCTCGAGGGCGGCGAGGAGGTCGTCGTCTACGTGCTCCCGCGCGAGCTCGCCCGCGGCTACCCGGCCATCCTGAGCGGCGACTGGCGCGGTGCAGGCACGAGCCACGGCGCGTAGCTGGACGCCGCGACCGCCGAGCCGCGGCTCGGGCGACGAGCCGTAGGTCGAGCGACGACCGGTCGAGCATGGCGGCGACGTGCGCCGGCATGCGCTCGCGGGCGGCGCCGTGACGGCATTCGCCCACGGGCGGCGCGCGCCGTGCACTGTCGCCTTGGCGCGCGGAGGTTCTTCGGGCACGATCTTCCGCGCTGGGAGGCCGGCTCGCTCGGGGCGGTGGGCGCTCGCGAGCGTCACGCCTGGCGCCACCACGCTCGACTCCTCGCCACGCGCCGCCGCCTGCATGCGCCCGAGGAGCGACTTAGACACGCGGCGCACCGGAGGGTCCCATGGCCAACCGTCTCTCAAGCCCCGACGACCCGCGAGCGATGTGGGAAGCAGCCGCACCCGGCTGGGTGAAGTGGGAGGGCGTGATCGCCGCCGGCTTCGCGGACGCCACCGAGCGCCTCCTCGACATGGCCGGGGTCCGGCAGGCCATGCGCGTGCTCGACGTCGCCTGCGGCGGCGGGAGCCAGAGCGTCGCCGCCGCACGACGCGTCGGACCGGGCGGCGAGGTGCTCGCGACCGACATCTCCCCGGCGATGCTCGAGCACGTCCGCCGGCGCGCCGCTCGGGAAGGGCTCGGGCACATCCACACGCTCGAGTCCGCCGCCGAGGAGTTCGACCGTGGGTTGCCGCCCTTCGACGCGGCGATCTGCCGCCTCGGGTTGATGCTCTTCCCGTCGCCGCCGCGCGCGCTCGACGCGATCCGCCGCGCGCTCGCGCCCGGCGCGCGCTTCGCCGCGCTCGTCTTCACCACTCCGGCCCGCAACGGCTTTCTCGCGCAGCCGATGGCGACCCTCCTGCGCCACGCCGGCAAGGCCCCGCCCGGGCCGGGCACGCCTGGGCTCTTCGCGCTCGGGTCGCCGGGCGCCCTCGAGGCGCAGATGGCCGGCGCCGGCTTCACCGCCATCGAGACGCGCACCGTCGAGGCGCGCCTTCGGCTGCCGAGCGCGCGCGACGCCCTGCGCCTGCTGCAAGAGGCCGCCCCGCCCTTCCGCGCCGCCGCCGCCGCGCTCGACGACGCCGCGAAGGACAAGGCGTGGGCCGAGGTTCTCGCCGGCTTTCGATCCTTCGAGTCTCACGGCGCCCTCGAGGCCCCCCTCGAAGCCCTCATCACCGCCGGCGCCACTCCCCGCTAGCCCCAAGCACCGACCCCGCCCGAGCCCCGATCACAAGGACCGGCCGCGCTTCAGTTGCCATCACCAGGCCGGTCTGGTCGTCCAGTAGTCTGAGAGCAGCTCGGCTTGTTGGAGGACGGTCTGCGTTCCCCCGAAGGCGTGGCTGTTGCCGGTCGTGAAGTTGCGAAACGACATGTGGTGCCTGCCACCTTCCTTGGCTTCCAGCTCATGGACCGTGCAGACGAATCCGAAGGGCGGAAGCCAGCTCGCGGCTGCGTCGGGCTCCAAAAAGGCGCGGTCGACCTTCTCCGGTCGGGCCGCAAGCACGCGGTGGAGCTTGACCTTGTTCGGCATGGATAGAGCCTTTCGCTTCGAAGGGAGTGCTGAGACGGTGCGTTAGGACTGCTTCGCGACGGCTGCGTCGAGCGCGGCGATGTCGATCTTGGTCATCGTCATCATGGCGTCGAACGCGCGCTTCGCCGCGTCGCGGTCGGAGCCTGCTATCAGGTCGAGCAGGCGCCTCGGGGTGATCTGCCAGGAGAAACCCCAGCGGTCCTTGCACCACCCGCAGGCGCTCGCGGTGCCTCCCTTGCGGAGGATGGCGTTCCAGTACCGGTCGGTCTCGTCCTGGGTCTCGGTCACCACCATGAAGCTCACCGCTTCATCGGGCGTGAAGGTGGGTCCGCCGTTGAGACCGACGAACCGGCGTCCAAGCACCGTGAACTCGACGGTCAGCTCAGTGCTTGCCTTCCCGCCGGGAAAATCCCCCGGGGCAGTGTTCACCCGATCGAGGTGGCTATCGGGAAACGTGGCTGCATAGAACGCGGCGGCCTTGCTTGCTTCTCCGTGGTCGAACCACAGGCAGGTCACGATCTCGGTCATTGCGCCCCTCCTGTCACCGCGCGGGCGGCGTCCACGCTGACCAGTCCCCGTAGCTTCCGATAGACGCGCTCCTGGCTCAAGCCACGCCCGCGCTGTGCGCGCGTCATGCCCGCGACTACGGCGGGGTGCCCGGCCGGGCGTCGAGGCGGGCGGCGAGCTGTGGTGTGGTGGCGGGGCGGGGCTCGGGCGCGCCCTGCGTGGAGGCGCTCATGCGGTGCCCGAGGAGCTCTTCGCTCGCGCGGTCGAGCGACCGGACGACGGGGACCGGGAACACGCCGCTCACGACGAGCGCGGCCGCCACGCCGCCGAACACCACGGCCTCGCGCCAGCGCAGCCCGAGCGTGGCGCTCGCCCCGGGGCTCCCGCAAAAGAGCGAGAAGTACATGCGGAGCACCGCGAGCCCAGTGAGCGCTGCCGCGACGATCGTCAGAAACCCGAGCGCTGGGAAGCGCCGCACCGCGCCGTCGACGAGCAGCTCCTGACCGACGAAGCCGAGCGTGCCGGGGAAGCCCGCGCAGGCGAGGCCGAAGGCCAAGAAGCTCGCGGCGAGCAGCGGCATCTGGTCGAACCCGCCGTGGTACTTCGTCAGGCGCAGCCGGCCTCGGCGCGCCTCGAGGGCGAGCACCGTCCGCGCGAGGCCCGTGAACGCGAGCGCCGACGACACCCACAGCACGAGCGCGCCGGTGAGGGCGTCCTGCGAGGTGCAGTCGAGGCCGGCGAGGACGAGCGCCGACTGGCTCACGAAGAGGTACCCGAGCGTGCGCCGGGCGTCGGACTGCACGAGCGCGAGCGCCGCGCCGTAGACCGCGGTGACCAAGGACAGGACGGCGACCACGCGCAGCACGCTCGCCGGCGCGTGCGGTAGGACGAGCACGGCGGCGACGTAGGTGCCGAGCTCGGGCGCGCTGAAGAGCACCGTCGGCCCGATGCGGGTCCGGTCGAACGCCTCCGGGATCCAGGCGTGAAAGGGGAAGATGCCTTTGCGGATGAGCACCGCGGCGACGATGAGCCAGAGCCCGGCGCGTGCGTGCCCGGGCGAGGTCGCGGTGAGCGCGACGCCGGCGACCAACAGGACGACCGCGAGCGCGTGGTAGGCGGTGAGCGCGCGCATGACGCGCCCTCGCGCCGTGCGCGAGACCCCGGCGAGGAAGAGCCCGCTCGACGCCGCCCAGCAGCCGGCGAGCAGGGCGGGGCTCGAGGTGCAAAACGCGAGCGAGACGACGACCGTGGCGAGCGCGGTGCGGCGGAGCGCGGCGCGGTCGAGGCGGGCGCGGGGCGTGGCGGCGATGGTCACGAGCCACAGCACCGGCGGCAGCGTGACGAGGACGGCGGACAGCCCCGCGACGCGCAGGGCGGAGGGGCCGAGCCACGGCGACGCGGGCGAGGGCCACGGCACGGTGAGCTGCGACAGCGCCGGCACAAAGGTGACGACGCCGGCGGCGAGGCACGAGACGAGCGCGCACGCGACCGCGACCGCTCGGACGCGCGGGGTGTTGCGGTCGACGAGCGACCCGAGCGCGGCCGCGAGCGGCGGGCCGAGCAGCGCGGTCAACCAGAGCGCGGGGGTCACCATGGTCGCCCTCGCTTGCGCTCGCTGTCGCCGATGAGCAGGCGGTCGAGCGCGTCGAGCCACGACAACACGCGGCGGCAGGGGAGGACCACGGCGCGATCGAGCAGCGCGTCCGCGAACCCTCGCTCGAGCGCGAACAGGTACACGCCCGGTCGCGCCTGTCGGGCTTGGCGTGTTTGGAGCGCGCCCGCGGCGCCCTCGTCGAGCGCCCCGCCGAGGCGGTTCTCGAGCTCGTGCAGGTCGTGCAAGACGTTCGGCGCGCTCAGGAACTGCAGCAGGCGAAAGCACGCGTGGCCGGCGATGTGGAGCATCGGCAGCACGCGCAGCCCGAGCGCGATCTCGACGGTGATGATGCCCACCTGCGTGAGCGTCGCGTAGGAGATGGCGGACTTGACGTCGGTCTGCACGCGGCCAGTGAGCGCGCCGTACAGGCCGGTCACGACGCCCCCGGCGATGAGCAGCGCGGTCGCGCCCGTGGAGGCGAGGATGAGCGGCTGCGCGCGGAGCAGCAGGAAGCAACCCGCGTGGATCGAGAGCGCGCCGTAGTAGACCGCGCTCGATGGGGTCGGGCCTTCCATCGCGCGCGGGAGCCAGCCGGAGAGCGGCCACAGCGCGCTCTTGCCGGCCACCGCGATGATGAGCAGCAGGCTGATGGCGAACGCGCGCCCCGGCGCCAAGAGCGCGTCGGGCGCGTGCGCCGCGGCGAACACGGCGGCCAGGCTGCCGCTGTCCGCCCAGTGGTGCAGGAGCACGGCGGCGGCGAGCATGGCGGCGTCGCTCAGCCGGTAGATGGCGAACACCCGCAGCGCGTTCGCCGCCGGCGCCGGGCGCTCTTGAAAGAACCCGACCAGGAGCGCCGAGCTCAGCCCGAGCAGCTCCCACCCGACGAAGAGCACCTCGACGCTGCCCGCGAGGGCGATGAGCGTGATGCCCGAGACGAACATCGCCATCTGGAAGAAGTAGCGGCGAAAGCCCGGCTCGCGGTGGAGGTAGCGAAACGAGAACGCAGCGACGACGTTGCAGATGAAGAGGCTCAGCGTGGCGAAGCCGAGCGCCACCGGGTCGACCGCGACGTCGAACGCGAACGCGGTCTCCGCCGTGCCGAACCAGGACCCGAGGCGGACCACGGCGGGCGGCGCGTCCGACAGCGCGCAGGCGACGAGGGCGGTCACGGCGGCGCCAAGCGCGGCGAGCAGCGCGGCGCGGGTCAGCGCGCCGATGCTCCGCTCGCCGAGCAGGTCGCCGAGCGCCGCGGCGCCGAGCAAGAGCAGCAGGGCGAGGGGCGCGCCCACCGCGACCGCGACGGCTCCCTCGACGAGCCCGCTCACGCGAGGTCCTCGGCCGCGGGCTCGAGCGCGACGAAGGGCAGGTGGCCGCGCCGGCCCTGGTAGTGACGGAGCGAGCGACCGCGACAGACCGAGAGGGGGTGCTCGACGGTGTACGGGCGCGCCGACGTGGAGGTCAGCTCGACGATGGCGTCGCCGCCCGGATCGAGCGCCGCGAGGTAGAGCCACTCGTGGTCGACCAGGCGCCGCAGCGCGTCGCTCCGGGCGAGCACGCGGCGGAGCGCCGAGACCTCCGCCTCGACGACGAGCGCGACGCGGACCGGCTCGTGGACCTCGACCATCTGCCACGGGAGGCCGGTGCGCAGATCGCTCTGGGCACCGTCCATCACGCCGACGAGCGCGCTGATGTTGTGGGGCAGCTTGGTGCCCGCGCCGTAGCCGGAGCGGTCGACGTGGCTGAAGAGGTACTCGAGGCTGATGCCGGCGATCACGGGCACGACGGCCGCGAGCAGCCCCTCGAGCAGCGCGGCGCTCGGGTCGTCGCTCGGATCGTAGGAGACGAGGAACGCGCGCCGGTCGAGGAAGAGGCCGCGCGTCCGCTCACGCCGGCCGATGAGGCAGACGGCGTTGGTCGCGTGCCCGAGCTCTGGGCGGGGCTGGGCGAGGTCGTCGCTCCTCGCCTCGACGTGGATCAGCGCGGCGTCCGGCGGGAGCCAGAGCGCGGCGCTCTCGAACCGCCGGGCCCGCTCGTGCGCGTCGCGTCGCCGCGCGTCGTCGAGCGCCTGCTTGGCGCGCGCGAGGACGTCTCGGAGCCCGCCGGGGACGAGGTCTTCGTCGTAGAGCGAGATCTCGTTGCTCGATGTGTTGCGCTCGCCGCCGACGAACCAGGTCCCGGCGGGGATCGCCAGCCCGAGCTGCGCGAGCCGCTCTCGGACGCGGGGGTCGTTTGCCATCTGCGCGAACGCGCGCGCGTTCGGGCCGCCGTGGCCGCCGCCGCAGGCGCCGCAGTCGTACGCGGAGGCGTGCGGGTTGTTGAGGCTCGTCGAGCCGTGGCCGAAGAGCAGCACGAGCGGCGCGAAGCGACGGCGCATCCCGATCGGCGCGAGCTGGGACAGGACGACGTCGGCCATCTCCTCCACCGTGAAGCCGGCCCGGTCGCCGAGCGGCGGCGTGACACCGGGCGCGTGCTCGATCGCGAGCCGTCCGGCGCGGCGGCGTCCTGGTCCCATGCGCGCGAGGCCGCGGCGCACCCAGGGGAACACCACGCCCACCACGAGCGGCACCACCCACAGCACGCCAACCGTCGCGAAGAGCACCGCGCCGCTCCTCGCGCGCCGGCTGCCGAGGTGGACGTTCTTGTCGACGAGCGCGCCGAGGCGAGCCCAGCGACGCGCCAAGCGACCGCGGGCACCCGCGCGCTCCTCGTCTGCGACCTCGGCGACGAAGTGACGCGGCCGGATCGCCACCGGGCACAGGGGCCGCGCGCGCGCGTCCGTCGCGGCGCGGTAGTACATCGCGACGCCGAAGAAGCCCGCGACGCCGAAGGTCTCGGCCTCGGGGTCGACCTCTTCGAGGTGCCGGCGCATCGACTCCTCCCGGTCGTCGAGGCAGAAGGCCGCCTGGTAGGCCGGCGCCGCGAGCGGGGGCGCGGGCGGGTGCTGGGTCAGCGCGTCGAAGAAGCGGTGGCGCAGGTGGCGCTCGTAGGCGCGGTGCAGCAGGCGCCGCCGCGCCGTCCCGTCGAGCTCGGTGAGCTCCGCCTCGAGCGCGCCGACGGCGTCCGGGCCGAGGCCGCGGACGAGCTGCGGGGAGAGCCCCGCCAACTGCGCGAGGTGGAAGAGGGGCCACGCGCGCTCGTCGGTCGAGGGCGGCGCGGACGCCGTCGCCTCGCGCTGGAGCCACGCGCGGAGCTCGGGGAGGCTCCCGTCGAACCCGAGGCGCGACCCCGCGTGCGCGAGCGCCGCCCGCAGCAGCAGCAGCCGCACCGCGAGGAAGTCCTCGAGCCGCGCGGGGACCGCGGTGGCAGGGACGCGATCCGGCCGCAGCTCGAGCTGGCGGACCATCCCCGCGAAGCCCCGCAGCGCGAGCGCCTCCCCGCGTAAGAAGGGCTCGCGCTCGGACGCGTCCACCCCGAGCTGGTCGAGCGACCAGGCGAGCGACGCCGGGCCGTCGTGCCCGCGGTCGTGGTCTTCACGCACGACGCGCTGCAGCGCCGCGCCCATCGGGCCGCACAGGCGGGCGAGCCGGCGGTGGTACAGGTCGACGAAGCATCGGTGCAGGCCGCGCTCGCGCCCCGGCATCGTCCAGTCGCCGAGGCCCTGGTCCAAGAAGGCGCCGCTCACGCGGATGAGCACCGGGTGCACCCACGCGTCGAGGTCCATGTCCGACACGCCCAAGACGAGGTCCCGGTCCCGCATGGGGGCCGGTCGCGACTGGGCCTCGGGCGGCGCCGCGCGCTGCGCCGCGTCACGGCAGGCGTCCCACAGCGCCCGGACGTAGCGCCGCTCCTCCTCGGGCGAGAGGTCGTTCAGGCCGTCGACGCCGAACGACTCGCGCGCCTCCGTCGGGAGGTCCGGGCGGAGCCGCTCGAGGACGTCCGTCTCGTCGAGCGTCCACTGAAGCGCCGGCCCCGTCCGCGCCGGAACACCGCGGAGCAGGACGCGGTACCGCAGCTCGAGGCGGCTCAGCCGCCCGACGACGCGCTCGTCCCCGCGCGCGCCGAGATCCTCGGCCAAGGTCGCGCGAACGTCCGAGGTGTGGATGCGTCCGCGCCGCAGCTCGCCCCGGTAGCGATCCTCGGTGAGGTAGGGCTCACAGCCGAAGAGCCGACCCGCCTCGACGACCGCGTCGTCGAAGGGGAGGTGCTCGAACGCGTGCAGCGTGTTGTGGTGGATGAAGACGTGGATGGGCCCTTGCGCCGGTAGCAAGTGCCCGATGTGGTCGACGATGTCCGCGAGCGCCGACCGCGGCTCCGTGGACGGCGGACCACCCCGTCTAGCTCGCGTCGATGGCATCGGATGGCGAATCTAGACCCGCGCGTCAGCCAGCTGTCAACGCCAAGCGCCGCGCCCTGGCGGGCGGCGCCCTGCCCGGCGCGGCGACGTCTCCCCCGCGCAGCGTGTGGCCGCGTACTATCCTCGCCACCTGCCTGCCGATGTCCACCGACCCGAGCCGCCTCATCGCCGCCCTCGCGCGAGACCAGGTCAGCCTGGATCTCAAGACGGTCGACCTGTGCTTCTTGGCCGGCCTGTACCTGCGCGCGGATCGGGCCGCGCTCGCGTCGTTCGAAGAGGACGCGCTCGTCGACATGTTCGAGCAGGTCTGTGACGTGGTCGACCCTGGCGCCGACCGGCCGCGCACGCGGGCGACGCACGCCATCCAGCGGCTGCGCGACCAGCGCATGCTGGCGCGGGTGGACGGCGCCGGCATCGTCCGCTCCGGCGAGTACGCGCTGACGCGGCTCGCGGCCGCCGTTATCGGGTACCTCATCGACGATGAGAAGCTGACGCGCGAGAGCCTCACGCTGCTCACCGGCACGCTGCGGGTCCAGCTCGCGGAGGTCCTCGCGGCCGCAAAGCGCGCCGACTCAGAGCAGAGCTGGCGCACGTCGGTGGTGGCGCCGCTGCGCGTGACCGTCGGAGATCTCGTCGGCGGCATCGAGCGGCGGCAACGCGGGCTCGACTCGCAGCAGGAGCAGGTGCAGGCCGAGATCGCGGCGCTGCTGCAGGCGGACTGGTTCGGCGCCGTTGAGCGCTGCCAGGCGCTGCTCGACACGACGACCGACACGCTGCGCGAGCTGAACGAGGTGCTGCTCCGCGACACGCATCACCTGCTGGCGCTGCTGCAAGAGATCCAGGCGCTCGCGACCGACGCGGCGCAGCCGGAGCCCGAGCAGGCCGTGCAGCGCGTCATCGAGCACGTCGACCGCATCGGCGCGTGGGGCGGCGCGAGGCAACGCGCCTGGTCCGAGTACTACCAATACGTCCACCGCTACCTGCGCGACGTCGTCCGCCTCGACCCAGACCGCGCGCTCAGCCAGCGCCTGCGCGACCAGACCGCGGGCTGGGCGTCGACGCCCTTTCACCTCCTCGTCTCCGCGGCGCCGTCGATCCGCCTGCTTCGCCCGCTCGAGTCGAGGGTCGAGCGGCCGCCGGTGACGCGGGCCCGCACGGACCGAGAGCGCGCGCCCGACCTCGTCGAGCCGGAAGACACGGGGCTCACCATCCGGACGTTGGTCGCCGAGTCGCTCGCCGCCGGCGCGTCCTCGCTCGTCGAGGTCACCGTGCAGGTGCTCTCGCGCTTTCCGGAGCACCTGCACTACGCGATCACGGGGCGCGTGGCGGACGAGCTCGCCCGTGTCACCCGCGCGCGGAGCGCCTTCGAGCGCCCATGGCGGCCGGTCGATCCGGGCCTCGAGGTGGAGGACTGGGAGCTGGCCGCGCGGGGGGCGACGCGGTGACGGCGTCTGCGTTCGAGTCGCTCGAGCACGTCATCGCCGACGAGCACTTCCCGCAGGCGGACCTCGCCCTTCGCCGCGGGCGCCACATCGGCCGAGACGACGGCACCGTCTACGACTACCTCGTCGACGCGCTCGACCACCTCGAGCCGCTCTATCGGCGCTTCGGCGCCGAGCTGGTGCAGCGATCCGACGGCTACTTCTATCTGCTGCCGTCGGGGGACCGGCTCGGGCGTCGCCACCTGTCCGCGGGCGAGATGCTCGTCGGCCAGACGCTCGCGCTGATGTACCTCGACCCGGCCACCCTGCAGCACGGCGGCGTGGTCGCGCGCGCCGCCCTGCTGCAACGTCTCGATGGCCTGCTCGGCAGGGAGACGCTCGCCCGCACCCTGAACCCGCGCAAGCGCAAGCTCGGCGAGCGCGTCGCCGCCGAGACCGTGCGCACGAAGGTCGCCGAGGCCTTGCGGCGGCTCGCAGTCCTTGGCTTCATCGACGAGGTGGGCGACGGCGAGCTGCGCCTGCGTCCGGCGCTGATGCGCTTCGCCGACCCGGTCCGCGACCTGAGCGATCGAACCGCCGCGCTCGAGCGGCTGGTGCGCAGCGGCGAGGTGGTCCTCGGCGAGGCGGAGGACGAGGACGCCACCGGCGCCGCGGGCGACGACGACGACGACGACGCGGACGGCGACGGCCCCGGCGCCGCGGGCGACGACGCCGGCGGGGAGGGGGCGGGCGGGTGAGCCGTACGCGCGCCCAGGCGCTCGCGCTCGTCAACTGGAAGGGCGTGTTCTACGAGCGGTACCTCATCGACCGCCACGTGACGGCGCTCGAGGGCGCCAACGGCGCGGGCAAGACGACCGTGATGATCGCGGCGTATATCGTGCTCTTGCCCGACATGTCCCGGCTTCGCTTCACGAACGTCGGCGAGACCGGCGCGACCGGTGGCGACAAGGGCGTCTGGGGGCGCCTCGGCGAGGCGGGGCGCCCGGCCTACGCGGCCATCGACTTCGTCGTCGCCGGTGACCAGCGGCTCGTCGCGGGCGTACACCTCGAGCGCAAGGGCGAGCCCTCGGTCGAGCCGACCCCGTTCATCATCTCGGGCCTCGACCGGGACGCGCGCCTGCAAGACCTGCTGCTGCTCTCCCAAGGCGAGCGCGAGGTCGTCCCCGAGCTGAGCGAGCTGCGCGAGAACGCCGCGCGGCTCGGCGCCCGCGTGCAGGTCTTCGCGACCGCCCGCGACTACTTCGCCGCCCTCTTCGAGCACGGCGTCACGCCGCTCCGCCTCGGGACGGACGAGGAGCGCACCAAGCTCAACGAGATGCTCCGCACGAGCATGACCGGCGGCATCTCGCGGGCGCTCACGTCGGAGCTGCGTTCTTTCTTGCTGAAGGAGCAGAGCGGGCTCGCCGACACGCTCCAGCGGATGAAAGCAAACCTCGACGCGTGCAGGCGTACGCGCACCGAGGTCCAAGAGTCGCAGCGTCTGGAGCGCGAGATCGGCGGCGTCTTCGAGGCGGGGCAGACGATGTTCGCCGCGGCCTTCCTCGCGACCCGCGAGCGCGCGGACGAGCTGCGGCGCCGGCTGGCCGAAGCCGAGGGCCTGCACGACGAGGCGCAGCAGGCGCTCGACGAGGCCGACGCACGCCTCGCGCAGGTGTGCGAGGAGCTGGGCTCGAAGGGGGCTCGCGCGGAGGCGCTCGACGCGGAGGTGCGCGCGGCCGAGGAGTGGCTCCGACGTGCGAGGCTCGCGCTCGACGCGGCCAAAGAGGTTGCAAAGCGGCGTGAGGAGCTCGCCACGGCGGAGGCGAAGACGCAGGTCGCCGGGGCGGCGCGCGATGCCCGCGAGGTGACCCGGTCCGAGCGCCGCGCGACGCTGCGCCGATGCCAGGGTGACCAGAAGCGGGCGGCCGCGGGTCTCGCAGACCTTCAGCGCGGCGTCGAGGAGCTGCACCGGCGCGCGGGGGCTCATAAGCAAGTCACGCGCCGCAAGGCAGAGGCCGAGCGGCTGCTCGGGGTCGACGACCTCGTCGTCGCGACGATCGCGAGCCGGGCGGCGACGTGCCACGGCGAGCTGGACGCGGTCGATCGCGCGCGACGCGAGGCGAAGCAGCGCATCGCCGACGCGGACGCGCACCGGGAGGAGCACGCGGCGGCGCTCGCGGCGCTCGAGCACCTGGCCGGTCGGGCGATCGACCCGGAGCGCGCCCACGGCGTGGCCCTCGAGCAGCTTCGACGCCTCCGGGGGCTCGAGGCGCTCGCCGGCAGGCTGAGCGCGATCGCGCGGGAGCTCGCCGAGGCGCGCAAGCTCGCGAGCCGGCAGGCCGAGGCCAAGACGCGGCTCGCGCAGCTCGGCCTGTCGCTGTCCGGCGAGCGAGCAGCGCGGGAGCAGATCGAAACGCACCTCGCGGGCGCGGAGCAGGGACGTGACCAGGCGTTGCAAGACGAGCGCGACGCGCGCGCGGCCGTCGCGGACTGCCAACGCAGCCTCGACACGGCGCGCGCGAGGCAGAAGGACCTGAGCGAGCGAGAGCCGACCTGGCGCGAGCTCGCCGCACGCGCCGAGCACCTCGGCGACGCACTCGAGCGCCCCGTCACGGCGCTCCCCGAGCTGCAAGCGGCGCGCGAGGTCGTGAGCGGGCGCTTGACCGAGGCGAAGGCGCAGGAGGCGTCGCTCGTCGAAGAGCGCGAGCGCCTGCACGCCGAGGCGCGCGCGCTCTTGGCCGCGGGTGGGCCCTTCGACGCGGATCTGTTGCGCGTCAAAGACCAGCTCGGCGCGGAGCTGCTCGCGAGCGCGTTCGAAGACGTCTCGGTCGAGGACGCCGGCGTGCTCGAGGCGCGGCTCGGGCCGCTGGTGCAGGCGCTCGTGGTGGACGACCCCGACGCCGCGGCCGACGCGGTCCGTGACCGCCCTGCGTCGCTGCCCGACGTGTGGCTCGTGGGTCGCGACACAGACGCCGCGCAGCTTCGAGAGGCCGCGAGCCCCGAGTCGCGGACGGCTGACGTCGTCGTCGCTGAGGCTGGCGCTACGCGGGTCACGCGCGTCCCGGCGCAGCCGCGCCTCGGCCGGAGGGCGCGCGAGACGCGGGCAGCGCAGCTCCGCGCGGAGGCCGACGCGCTCGACGGCCAGATCGAGGCCGCGCGGGCGGAGCGGCGTCGCCTCGAACGGTTCGCCGCGGACGGGGAGGCGTTGCTCGCGGGGCAGACCGTGTGGCTCGCCGGCGACCCCGCGCCCGAGCTCGCGCGGGTCCGGCGCCAGGTCGCGACGGTCGAGGCGCAGCAGGAGGCCCACCGGGCCGCGTCGTCTCGGCACCGCGACGCCGCTCGGCAGCTCGCGCCGCGCGTCGAGGCGTTGCGCGGCTTGCTCGGCTTCGCGGTGCTGCTCGATCCGCCCGACCACGCCGCGCGCGAGGCCTCGCTCGAAGCGGAGCACGACGCAGCGCGCGCGGCCGGTGCGGAGACGCGGCGATGCGCCGAGGCGGCGCGCATGGTCGAAGGCGCGCTCGACGTGCTTCGCCGGCTGCCGCTGTCCGACGCGGACGTCGCGAGCCTGCGGTCAGAACTCGAGCGGCTCACGAAGGAGCGCGACCGCCTCGAAGCGGCGATCGAGGCGATGGAGTACGTCGCCGAGCACGCGGAGGCGCTGCGCTGGGACGACGCGCCCGCGCAGCTCGAACAGAACCGCTCGCTCGTCCCGGCGGTCACGGAGCAGCTCCAAAGGGCCGAGGCGGCGCTCGGGCTCGCGGAGGCGGAGGCCGAGGACGCGGACGCGGCGCTCGTGGAGGCGACCATGGCCTGGCAGGACGCCGACGGGCAGCGGCGAGCGGCGGTCGAGCAGCTCCGCGCTGCCGAGCAGCGCTTCACCGAGCTGGGCGTCGGCGACCCGACGGAGGCGGCCGTCGACGACGCGGAGCGAGCGCTGGAGGCGCTCCGGGGCGAGCAGGCTGCGCTCGCCGCGGAGCTCGACGCGCTCAAGACGAGCAAGGGCCGCTTCGAGGCCGAGCAGGCGCAGGCGACGCGCGAGCGCGACAGCGCAGCGGAGAAGGTCGCGGCCGAGCGCCGCGACGCCGCGCCCGCGATCGAGCGCTGGGAGCGGCTGCGCGCCGCGGTGGCCGAGCATGGCCTGCTGCCGACGGTCCGCTCACCCGGCGACAGCGACATCAGCGGCGTCCGCGGGCACGTCAACCTCGTGCAGGAGGCGCACAAGCAGTGGGCGGTGCTCGCCGAGCGGCTGCGCGCGGCGCAGGGCGCGCGGGACCTGCTCGCCGAGCTCGACCGAAAGGACGCGAGCGCCGAACTCCTGTTCGCGGACGTCTACCTCGAGCGCTGGCTGGCCGTGCGCGACTGGCTGCGGCGCCGGCTGCCGGCCCAGGTCGCCGAGGTCGACGACCCGCGAGAGGCGCTGCTCAGGCTGCGCGACCAACTGACCAGCCTCGAGGAGCGCCTCGCGCGGCAGGAGGACGACCTGCGCGGCGCGAGCGAAGACGTCGCGCGCGGGATCGACGTCCAGATCCGTAAGGCGCGCGGCCAGGTGACCCGCCTGAACAAGAACCTCCAGGGCGTGCGCTTCGGCAGCATCGAGGGCATCCGGGTGAGGCTTCAGCCGCAGGAGCGCATGGAGCAGGTGCTGCGGGCGCTGCGCGAGGGCGCGGTGCAGGGCCTGCTCTTTCAGGAGAACATGCCCATCGAGGAGGCGCTCGACGAGATCTTCCAACGCTACGGCGGTGGGCGCCGCCGGGGGCAGCGCCTGCTCGACTACCGCGAGTACGTACACCTGCAGGTCGAGGTGCGGCGCAGCGCCGGTTCGGACTGGGAGGCCGCCAACCCGACGCGGCTGTCGACCGGCGAGGCGATCGGCGTGGGCGCGGCGCTGATGATGGTGGTGCTCACCGAGTGGGAGCGCGACGCGAACCTCCTGCGCGCCAAGCGAACGCACGGCTCGCTGCGCTTCCTCTTCCTCGATGAGGCCAACCGGCTCTCGCACGACAACCTCGGCGTGCTCTTCGACCTCTGCCAGACCCTCGACCTCCAGCTCCTCATCGCCGCGCCGGAGGTCGCGCGGGCGGGCGGCAACACCACGTACCGGCTCGTGCGCCGAGTCGACGCGGACGGGCGCGAGGAGGTGCTCGTGAGCGGGCGCAGGACGCGGGCGCGCGCGTGACCTGGGACCGCGACGACGCGCGCCTCGCGCTGCTCGAGCTGCTGTCGCGCGGCAGGCTCAAGCGACGGCAGGCGCAGGCGGGGGCGTACGACGCGCTCGCCGAGCTGCCCTGGACGCGGGCCACCGGCCGCCGCGACGAGATCGGCGTCGTCGAGGAGCGACGGGGCGAGCTGGCCGCGCTGATCGATCGGGTGTGGCCGGCGTGGCGGGAGGTGCTCGCGGAGCTCGTCGCCGCCGGACTCCCGCCGACGCCCGACGGGTTCGGCCGCCTCCTCGACCGCGAGCGCGCCGGGGGCGTCCCCGCGCTGCCGGACCGCATCAACCGCCGGACCGCGGCCGCCCTGACGGCGCCGTCC
Organism: Myxococcales bacterium; assembly: GCA_020430775.1. Classification (GTDB taxonomy): domain Bacteria; phylum Myxococcota_A; class Polyangia; order Polyangiales; family Houyiibacteriaceae; genus JAGQJE01. The sequence goes on along the minus strand of JAGQJE010000371.1, from coordinate 8,372 downwards.
TCGAAGGCCGCGCTCACCGAGGCCCGCAGGGGCGCGCTCGGGGGGACCGACCCGACGCACGACGGCTCGATCCGGCTGCGACCTCCGGCCGGGCTGTCGGCTCGCACGCGCGCCGGCGCCGTCGACCTCAGCGCGGTGGCTGCCGTGCTCGGCGAGGTCTCGATCCCGGAGCGAGCCTTCCTCGACGGCTTGCGCTTCGAGGGGGCCGTTCGCGCGGCGCTCCTCGTCGAGAACCTCGGCGCGTGGCGCGACCTCCCGGCGCCGGCTGGGTGGCTGCTCGCGCACGTCCCCGGCTGGGACACGGCCACCGTCGGGTGTCTGCTCGACGGGCTCGCCGGGGTGCCCGTCGTCCACTTCGGCGACGTCGACCCGAACGGGGCGCGCATCCTGCTGCACCTGCGGCAGCGCAGGCCGGACATCCGCTGGCTTGTGCCCGCCTTCTGGCTCGAGCTCGCCGACACGGTCGGGCTTCAGACCCGATGGCCGCCGGACCTCGACCTGAGCTTCGCCCCCGACGCGGTTCAGCGGCTCGCCGGGCGCGGGCTCTGGCTCGAGCAGGAGCGTGTCGTCCTCGACCCGCGCATGGCCAGCGCCCTCGAAGAGGCGCTGCGCCCCGGGAGCTCACACGACCCACGCGCGTGACGCTGCGGGCGAGTGTGCGGGGCGGCTTGCAGGGCCACGGGGGGCAGGGGGGAGTGCCGAGGTGCCGGGGCGGGGTGCCGGGGTGCCGGGGCGGGGCGGCTTGCAAAAACCAACAGCGATGGTCAACATAAGCCAACGATGTGGGTATTGTTCGCGGAGGCCGCTGAGTGACGACGAAGACCCGCGCCAGCTCGAAGCGCGCGACCGCTCGCAAGCCAAGGCGAGGGCGCCCGCCGAAGGGCGCGTCGACGCTCTCGCGCGAGGCGATCACCCGCGCGGCGCTCGAGGCCATCGACGGCGGCGGGCTCGAAGCCGTGAGCCTGCGCGTCGTCGCCCGGCGCCTCGGCGTCGACCCGTCGAGCCTCTACAACCACGTCGCGAGCAAGGACGACCTGCTCGACGCCGTCGCCGAGCACATCCTCGCGACCTTCGAGGTCCCCGCGCCGACGGGCGCGCTCGAGGACGACCTCCGCGCGATCGGGCGCGCCTTTCGGCGGCACGCGCTCGAGCACGCGAACGCGACCGTGCTCGTGCTCACGCGCCCCACCATCTCCGCGGCGAGCCTCGGGCCGCTCGAGGCCATCCTCGCCGTGCTCGTCGGCGCCGGCTGCACCTATGACAAAGCCGTGCACCTGCTCCGCGTCTTCATGGCCACGATGCTCGGCAGCGTCCTGCGCGACGCGAGCCTGTCAGCCGCCTTCGACGGCGAGGTGTTCGCGTCGCTCGTGCGCCGCGGCGCCGCGCTCGAAGCGTCCGGGCTCGAGCACATCGTCGCCGCCGCCCCGCACCTCGCGTCGTTCGACGGCGACGCCGAGTTCGACTTCGCCGTTCGCCTCGCCACCGCCGCCATCGCCGCCGAGCTTGGCGACGCTGACCCGCGCAAGGGAGACCGCCCATGACCACCGCCGCCGCCACCGCGCGCTCGCCCATCCCGATCCGCCGCATGGACTTCGAACTCACCGACGACATCCCGGAGCACTGGGGCATCGACGGGAACCCCTTCCTCACCGCGCTGATGTCGGCGCTCTCGGCGTCGTTCCCGGCCGGGGAGCGCTACTTCATCCACAGCGTCAACCACTACGTCGACCAGCTCGGCGACGACCCCGAGCTGCGCGCGCGCGTCCGCGGCTTCGCCGGCCAGGAGGCGCAGCACACCAAGGAGCACCTCGCGTTCAACCGCTTCCTCGACGCGCGCGGCGTGCCCGCCCTCGCCATCGAGCAGCGCGTCGAAGAGATCCTCGACGATCTCAAGCGCCACAACACGCCGGCCGAAAACCTCGCGCACACCGTCGCGCTCGAGCACCTGACGGCGTTCCTCGCCTCGGCCGCGCTCGAGAGCCCCGAGGCCTTCTTCGGCAAGATGCACCCGACCGTCGCGGCGTTCTGGGGCTGGCACCTCATCGAAGAGCTCGAGCACCGCTCCGTCGCCTTCGACGTCTACCAGCGCTGCGTCGGCGACGAAAAGCTCCGCCTGCGCGCGATGGCCATCATCACCGTCTTCTTCACGGCCGTCAACCTGCTGCGCACCGCGCGCGTCATGAGAGCCACCGGCCACCGCTGGGACCTCGCCGCGTGGGCCAAAGGCCTCAACCTCCTCTTCGGCCGCCCCGGGGTCCTCCGCAAAATGTCCCCCCTCTACCGCGCCTTCTACCGAACCGACTTCCACCCCGACCAACACCAAGTCGACCAAGCCCTCGACCAAGCCCGAGCCTACTTCCTCCCAGGGCACGAGCGCACCACGGGGTGACGTCGCGCGCGCACGGGCACGCTTCGAAGCCGACGCTACCGGCGCTGCCTCACTCGTCGGAACCCGCGGATAGACTCCCGCCTGCGAACAGTGGCTTGATGTCGAGCACCACGCGGGCAGGGACCGCGTCCAGCAGCCGCGCCAGCCCGAAGCGCCCGCAGAACCGCACCGCGTTCTCGTTGAGAGCGTCAGCCACGAAGAGCCGGAACGCGATGAACCGCACCGGGTTGGTGTCAAAGTGGGACAGCGAGGCGAGCCGAGGGAGGGCGACCCTCGTGATACCAATTGGGCGTGGATCTCCGGCGGCGCGAGCGGGCGTTGTGATGAGGGGCTACGTCGGCGTCACCGACCCGGGCTGGTACGAGCACTTGTCGCAGGAGCTCGGGCCGAAGGACGCGAACTTCTGGCGACCGTCGACTCGCCGCGTGCTGCTCGATGTCGGCACGCCGTTCTTCTTCAAGCTGAAGGCGCCGTACAACGCCATCGCGGGCTTCGGCTACTTCGCGGGGTTCTCCCTCCTGCCGGACTGGCTCGCGTGGGAGACCTTCGGGCGCGCGAACGGCGTGCCGAACCTAGCCGCTCTGCAGGAGCGGCTGGCGCGGATTCGCAAAGGCGCGCGCATCGACGCGTCGCCCGGCCGCGAGCTGGGGTGCTGTTTGATCGCGGAGGCGCGGTTCTTCGAGCCGAGCGCGTGGGTCGCGACGCCGGCGGACTGGTCGCCGCGGACGCAGACCGGCAGCAGCTACGACCTCTCGCAGGGGGAGGGGCTCCGCATCTGGATGGAGTGCCAAGCGCGGGTGGCGGGGACGGAACGCGCGACGGCCGCCGCGAGCGCGGCCCGCGAGCCGGACGCGCCCCGCTACGGTGAGCCCGCCCTCCACGCGCCGCGGCTTGGCCAAGGCATCTTCCGCGTGCGGGTGCTCGACGCCTACGGCCGCGCCTGCGCCGTGACGCGCGAGCACTCGTTGCCGGTGCTCGAGGCCGCGCACATCAAGCCCTACTCGGAGGGCGGCCAGCACAGCGTCGCGAACGGGCTCACGCTGCGCTCGGATCTGCACCGGCTCTTCGACCGAGGCTACGTGACGGTGGACGAGCGCCTCCGCTTCGTAGTGGGCCGGCGGCTCAAAGACGACTTCGACAACGGCCGCTCGTACTACGGGCTCGCCGGCACCGAGCTGACCGTCCCGGACGTGACGTCGCGCCCGTTCGCACGAGCGCTCGAGTGGCACCGCGACCAGGTGTTCCTCGGCTGACGCGGTGCGATGGCGACCGACAGACGAGCCAGGCTCGTCGCTTCGATCAGCGAGCGCAGCTCCTGAGCGAGGGCGTCCGATGATGGGACGAGCTCGTCGGTCACCGGCTTCGGCCCCTGTTCGGCGCGGCTCGCGGTCCGTGAACGCCGACATCACCGGCCGGGGAACGCGGGGAGCTCGTTGGTGAACTGAGCGAAGCGACGCTGAGAGTCGGGCGAGGCGTTACACGGGTGGGCATGCCCGCTCATCGGCGCCTCGTTCGAACCATGGCGCCCGCCGCGACGACGATGTGCGGGCATCTGCCGACGGCGACCGAGCGAGCGTCGTGGAACATGTGCTGGAAGGTGTCCGTGAAGGTGTCCGTGCCGCCGAACGTCCGGGACCACCCGCCGAAACTGGCGAGCCCCGCTGAAGCCCCGCCCCACTTCGCGAGCCCTCGGCGCCCACCGGTGTGGTTGACGGGCCAGGCGTGGCGCGGGACCGTGAGGCTCAGCCGGGAGTGGATGGCGAAGATGCGACGCACGCGGGGATTCATCGACCTGGTCTTCGACGTCGTCGAGCAGACCACGCACCTCGTCGAGCGGACGCACGACGCCGTCGTCGAGCGCTCGGTGCGCCGGTTCGCGCCCATCGAGCCCGCGAAGCGCACCGCGAAGGTCGTCACCACCGTGCAGACGACCATCTCCGGCGCGGTGTTCAGCTACGTTCGGGCGGTCAACGGGATCTCGCGCGTCGCCGTGAACGCCGCCGCCGCCCTCGCCGAAGCCGGCCTCGACGAGCGCCTCCGCTCGAGCGACTACGACCTCGCGACCCCTGTGAGCGCGAGCGCGGCGGGCAGCGCGAGCTGGGCCGTCGACTTCCTCGAGGCGTCGCTCAACGGCGCCTGGGGCGACTACCTCGAGCGCCACGGGAGCCGGCTCGATCTCGGCATGACCCTGCGCCACGACGGGCGCCCGCTCGCGCCCACGCCGGAGGCGCTCGCCGTCGCGTTCCCGGACGCGACGCCCAAGGTCTGCGTCTTCGTGCACGGGCTCGCGTCGACCGAGTGGCTGTGGAGCCTGTCCTCCGACCGCTACTACGGCGACCCCGAGGTGACGTTTGGGACGCGCCTGCGGGACGACCTCGGCTTCACGCCGATCTACGTGCGGTACAACACGGGCCGGCACATCTCCGCGAACGGGCGCGCGCTGTCGACGCTGCTCAGCGAGGTGCTGGCGGCGTACCCGGTGCCGGTCGAAGAGATCGCGCTGGTCGGGCACAGCATGGGCGGCCTGGTGTCGCGCAGCGCCGCGCACTACGCGAGCGAGCACGGCGAGCCCTGGGTCCGGCTGCTGCGGCACATCGCGTGCATCGGCTCGCCCCACCTGGGCGCGCCCTTAGAGAAGGGCGTCAACCTGCTCACGGGCGTGCTCAAGAAGGTCGACGCCGCGGGCGCACACGTCCCGGCCGCGCTCCTCGACACCCGGAGCGCCGGCATCAAGGACCTGCGCTTCGGCTACACGCTCGACGACGAGTGGGACGGCAAGGACCCGGACGCGACGTTTGCCGACGCGCGACGCAGCGTGCCAAACGTCGACGGCGTCGGGTACCACTTCGTCGCGACCACGCTCTCGCGCGACCCCGACCACCTCGTCGGCCGGCTGATCGGCGACCTGGTCGTGCGTGTGTCGAGCGCCTCTGGCGAGGCCCGAGAGCCAGAGCGGCGCGTACGCTTCTCGAGCGGGAAGATCCTCTCGGGGATGAACCACGTCGACATCGCCAGCCACCCCGCCGTCTACGAAGTCCTCCACGACGCGCTCAGCGGGTAGCGTGAGGGCGCGGGTCGCAGAGCGCTCACGTCCCCAGGAGCTCGCGATCTTCCCTCGGAACCATGCGCCGCCCGCCGCGCGAGGCGTCCTCGCGGTGCGGCGCTCGAGCCGCCGCCTCTTGTCGTCGCGTCTTGGGTCGCGGTCGAAGGTGCACACGCTGACCGGGTTCACCTCGAGCATCCTGGCGTTCGTCCGCTACTTTGGCGCGCTCGGCCTCGTGCCGCCATCGACGCCGCCGGCCCCAGCAGCGGAGGCTACCGCTACGCGCACGTGAAGTTCGGCTCTCCTGACACACCAGTGGGCGAAGTAGGCGCGCACGCCGAGGCCGCACGCGACCTCGCCATCGCGCAGACCGTCGTCGCCACCTGTCAGCTACGCGGCGTCAACCCACGCGCGTACATCGAAGACGTCCTCATCCGAGCGCACACCCAGACCCACCCCGCCGCAGGGCTCGACGAGCTCCTTCCCACCAACTGGACCTCGCTCACCCCGCCGCCCCCGAGCCGGGCGCGCCGACGTAGCCGCATTCCGCGCCACGGGGGCACGCTGATCGGCTACGCTTGTCGCGCGAGCGCGCTCGTCGTCGGCGTGGTGGAAGCGGCAGATGGTGGCCGGGCGGGACAGGACGAGGGCCACGAAGCCGAGCAGGGCAGCCGCGCGGGTGATCTCGAGTGGCAGGCCGAGCGCGACGACGAGCGCGTCCGGAAGCTAGCGGTCGAGTGCGCCCTTGCCAGCGAGGATCTTGTCCCTGAACTTGGCGATTCGAGCGACTCGCGTCTCCGGCTTCTTCGCGGAGGTGAGGTTAATCACGTAGCTCCGCTTGCGGCCTGGCGTGAGTTTGTCGAACGCCTCGGCGAGCGCCGGATCGGTATCGAGCGCGTCGCTCAGCTCGTCCGGCAGCTCGAGCTCAGGTCGTGCCTTGGGCGGCTTGATCCCGGCGTCGGCATAGCCGATGGCTTCTCTCAAGTACGCGCGAATCACAGGCTCCAGCTCCACCACCTGCGCTTCACCAGTGAAGCGAATCATGTCCGGGTGACGAGTATTGGGTCCCTGCTTTTCGAGAACCCCGTCGGGGTCTTTCAGTAGCGCGGCGTTGAAGAAGCTGAGCCGGAAGTCGCCACGGAACGCCCCGATGAGGGCGATGTTTCTGCCGTTCCGGACGAAGCAGGGGTGGCCCCACTTGACGGTCTCGACGACGTCTTCGTCCCCACAGATGCGCCGAAGCTCAGCGAGCCCACGTTTCCACACTTGCGTCGAGCACTCCGCCGTCCCGAAGCGCTCGCAGCGCCCGCATCCTTTCGCGAAGTAGTCGTCGATGCGCGTGATCACGGTAGCTTCGATGTATCACACGGACGCGGGTTCGCAGCAGCGTCGCTCCGAGTCAGCGCCGCGCATCAGGCCGTCGTAGAGGCGGGGGAGGGCCCCGACGGCGCGTGCGGCCCGACGGCGTAGGCTGCGCCGCTCGCGCGGTGACCCTCTCCCGGGGTCGCGATGCCCGTGGTAGAGATGGCGGACGCATGGCCACCGTGAAGAAGAAAGGGCCGACCAAGAAGGCGACCAAGCGCGCGGCCACCGAGAAGGCCGCCGCGACGAAGACGCCGAAGCCGAGCGGCGCCGCGACCAAGCCGCGCATCTTCGCGATGTCGTTCGCGCGCGTGTACCCGCTCTTGGTGCAGAAGGCCCGCAAGAAGGGCCGAACGCAGGAGGAGGTCGACGAGGTCATCGCATGGCTCACCGGTTACCGTGGTGAGACGCTCCGGCGCGCCCTCGACGCCGAGGTCGACGTCGAGACGTTCTTCGCCCAGGCACCTCGGATGAACCCGAAGGCGGGGCTGATCACGGGCGTCGTCTGCGGCGTGCGCGTGCAGGACATCGCCGACCCGCTGATGCAGAAGATTCGCTACCTCGACAAGCTCGTCGACGAGCTCGCCAAGGGGAAGCAGATGGCGAGCATCCTGCGCCAGTAGCCCGCGCCCGCTCCCGTCGCCGTGGACAAGCTCCGCCTGGCGCGTCGCGCGGGCTTGCTCGGGGCAGGGTCCACGGCGCTCGTCGCCTCCTGCCCCGTCGACCCGCGTCTCCGTGCGCCGCTCGCTCGATGACGGCCGCCTCGGCGTACGCCGCAGACCCTCGCCAAGCGCGGCGCCGAAACGGCGGCGCGTGCCGCCCTCGTCTTGACGCTGCGGCCGTCGCCAGAGGCTCTCACGGGACCGTCCGCGTGCGGCTCACCACCGACCGCGCGTGCCGGTGCCCCCCGACCCGGCGGAGCGATGGAAAACCGCGCTGCCGTGCTCTCGGGTGGCGGCGGGCCTCCACGACTTGTTCGGCGGCGAGACACGCTGACGCTCTCGATTCGCACGGACGCTCGGCGCCTCGCTAGTAACGTTCGCTCGACTCACCGCAAGCACTGGTAAAGAACTCGTTTCTAGCGCTTATCTGGCGACGCTCGTGGATGTCCTCAACTACGAGGCCCAAGAAGATGAGCGGCGCGATTCGCCGCCCCCGAACGCGGATGTCGACGAGGTCTGCAACTACCTCGACGCGCTGAGCTTTGCTCGCGGGCAGCTCGCCGATCCGTCGGGCCTTCCGCTCTCGATGCGGCTACTCAATGACGCGCACCGGCTCCTGCTCGGAGGGGTCCGCGGGGCGAACAAAGAGCCCGGCCCGGTGAGGCGCAGCCAGAACTGGATCGGCGGCAGTCGCCCAGCAAACGCGGCGTATGTTCCCCCGCCTCCGAACGCGCTGCCCGAGGTGGTCGCCGCGTTCGAGCGCTACATCCACGCCGACGACGAGCTGCCACCGTAAGCCTCCTACGGGCAGCCTGAAGGCGCGCGGAGGGCACGTCGTGCAGGGTGTTGGTCGGATGTCGACGCTTGCCGAGACCACGCCCGGACGGCCCCAGTCGCCCCGCACGCTCTTGTCGCT
>JAGQJE010000370.1 GCA_020430775.1 Myxococcales bacterium | reverse complement strand
CGTAGCGCTCGGCTGGCTCGACGAGCATGTGCCGCGCCTGCGCTTCAAGCAGGGGTGAGCGATGGCGGTCTCGCGCACGGGAGACTGGGCACGGGCGCGTCGGCTCCTCACCGCTGCGCCGCAGCGCCTGCAAGCGGCGATCGGCACCGCCGTGCGCCAGGAGGCTCACGCCCTGCGTAACGAGATCGTCCAGGGGCTCACGCGCCAGGCGCCGGGCGGCGATCCGCTGAAGCCGCCGTCGCCGCTCACCATCGCCGCTCGCCAGCTCGAGGGCTTCGGCGGGAGCAAGTCGCTCATCGTGCGCGGCGACCTCCGCAACTCCATCACCGTGTTCGTGCAGGGCGACGAGGCGTTCATCGGCGTCTCGCGCTCGGCGCGGTCGAAGGACGGCGCCGCGATGGTCGACGTCGCCAAGCTCAACGAGTTCGGCGGCCCGCCCGTCATCATCCCCATCACGCCGAAGATGCGGCGCTTCCTGTTCGCGCTGCTCCGGCAGGCCGGCAAGGAGCCGACCGGAGGCAGCGGGCGCGGCGTCATCGTCGTGCAGGTCCCGGCGCGGCCCTTCCTCCGGCCCGCCTTCGACAAGTTCCGCGAGCGGGCCAGCCGTCGCTTCCTCGACCGTGTCGCCAGGGAGCTGGGCCTCGCGCCTTGATGTGTAAGCTCAGCGCTCCGACCAAGCGGCAAGCTCGTTGCCGCGCGGGCCACGGATGCGGTCGGAAGTCTTGGCCTGGAGTTCGATCGCGACGGCGGGCCGGGTCGCAGCGGGCCTGGACGAGGCGGTCGCTGACCGTGGAGCCTTCAGCGCGCTCGGACCGCCGCCGCGGTCGCCGTGAGCAACTCCGGCCCGCCAGGCTCCCCGTGCCCCGGAATCACGAGGCGCGGTGCGAGCACGAGCGCAGCCTCGGCCGACGCTGCCCAATGCTCGAGGTCCGCGTCCGCCGTGTTCCCGAGCCCCGGGTGCGAGCGGACCATGCAGCCGCCGAAGAGGACGCCTCGGTCGGCGAAGTGCACGATCAGGTTGTCGGCCGAATGCCCGCCGCCGACGAAGAGGACACGTACCCTCTCGCCTCCAAGATCGAAGGTCAGCCCTTCTCCCTCGTGGAAGACGTGTTGGGCGGGGACGACACGCGTGGCCCGGACGCGCGCCGCGAGCGCCGGATTGTCTGACTCAACGTAGCGCGCCATCCCTTCGATCCCCGCCATGCCTCGCGCCGTTTGGAGGGCGATCGTGTGATCGCTCGCGTACGTCTCCACGCCCTCGGCCGCGTAGCCCTCGTTGCCACCTGTTCCGTCCCCGTGGAAATGCGTGTTAATCGCGAGGATCCGCGTCGGATGGAGCGACGCGCGAACGTAGCGGACGAGGGCGCGCGTCGTCTCGGTGTCGTAAGGCGATGAACAGATCACGACGCTTCCATCGCGAGCCTTCACGAAGAGCACGTTCGCAGCGCTCTGGTTCGGGCTGTCTACGACGGCGACGAAGACGTCCGGCGCGAGCTCGCGAACGGAGACCCCGAGCCGCCGGAGTTCGGCGGTTGTCTCCGCCACCGACGGGCCGGCAGCGGCCGTCGGCGCCGAAGGCTCACGCACATGTGCGCACGCCGCAAGGAGGAGCACGGAGGCGAACGTAGCGAGCAGCGACGACGAACGGACCACCTCGACACTCTAATCGCTCCCCGTGCAGTACACAACACCACCGACCGACCTGACCTGAGCGCGCGATCGTCCAGGGGCTCAGGGCGCGAGCAGGCGGTTCCTCGAGCGCGTCGCCAAGGAGCTGGGCCTCGCACCCTGATGTGAAGGGTCGCGTCCCCTGAGCGCTGGGTCCCGTGACTTTGCCTCCGCGTGGCCCTCCCGACCCTCAGCTCCGTACAGCCCACGACCGGCCCTTCGAGCGGCGGCGATCTCGTGCGGCTCGTCGGCACCGACTTCGCCGATCGGGTCCGGGTGCTGTTCGGCGGCGTGGCTGCCGAGGCTCCGTCCGTGCGCGACGAGGCAGGGCTCCGCCTCGTCGACCTCCGCACGCCGGTTCACGCGCCCGGCGTCGTCGGCGTCGAGCTGCAGAACCTCGACGCGGCGGGGGTGCCGGTCCCGGGCGAGTCCGTCGTGCTGGTCGGCGCGTACCGCTTCGCGCGCCCCACCGTCGCCCGCGAAGCCGACCTCACGCGCGTCGTCCGCCAGCTCCTGCGCGAGCTGAAGCGCCAGGTGCTCGCCAACGTGAGCGCCACGGTCAGCGTCGATTACGACGACACGACCCTCGACGGCCTGAACCTCATCGCGATGGCGAAGGTACCGTCGCTGGTCCTCTCGGGGCCGACGCTGCGCCCGAACCGCTTCTATTCGGCGAACGTCGCGCACGAGGACGTCGTCGACGGCATCGCCGGGCCCGAGCTCGCGCGGCGCAAGCCGCCGTACACGGTGGACCTGGTCTTCACGCTGACCGCCGCGTCGGAGCGAACCGCCGAGCTGTTCAACCTGATGGCAGTCGTCGCGACGTTCCTGAACCGCAACCGCTGGCTCGAGCTGCAGCGCGATCCTGCCGACGCCTCGCGAGGGAGCGTCCGCTGGGAGCTCGACGCCGATGGCGAGTTCCGCACGCAGCTCGCGGGCAAGGACGACGTGCGCGCGTTCACCTGCGGCGTCGTCGTGCGCGGCTTCGACGTCGACGAGGGGCTGCCCCTCGACCTCGGCAAGCGCGTCACCGAGCCCGAGCTGCTCCCGACGCAGGCCATCGCTCCCGGAGGTGCTCCGTGACCGTCTCCCTGACCAACACCAGCCGGCGCTGCCTCGTCTTCGTGCTCGCGCACGAGACGTACTGCAAGACGCTCGGCGAGTGCCGCTGCGAGATCGAGCATGGGCGCCGAGCGCGACGCATGGCCCGATCGCTCACGCTCGCGAGCGAGGTGACGAGCCCCGCGCTCGATGACGCGGTGCTGACCATCCCCGAGGTCGTGCGCGCGGTGAAGCGCGGCGACCTCTCGGTGAAGCGCCACGTGCCCGAGCTGCCCAAGCCCGCCGTGGTCGCGACGAGGCCTCCCACCACGACCTCGCTCGCCGAGGTCATCCGCG
>JAGQJE010000059.1 GCA_020430775.1 Myxococcales bacterium | reverse complement strand
CGGGGATGCACATACGGGGGTCAGACATACCCACTCATCGACCCCGCCACCGCCCCGTTGCGCCGAATCCGCCCCCGGAGCGATTTTTTCGACCTTCGCGCCACACAGGAAAAATCCACCACCGCGCCGCCGCCCCGAGCGAATCTACCCTCGGAGGGATTTAAGGGTCGTGGTTGGGCGAGGGCGGAAAGATCCACGGCTACGCCGCGACAGGGCGAATGTACCCTCGGAGGGATTTAAGGGTCGTGGTTGGGCGAGGGCGGAAAGATCCGCCGTGGCGCTGGCGCGGCGAGGGCTCTCGCCCTCGCCCCGTCGAGCCTCGACCCGCTGGCCGCACGGAGGCGGGCCAGGGGCGACGCGTCGGTCACAGGCGCTCGAAGTGCTGCTGCGTCAGGTCGTCGCCGCCCGTACACGTCTCGCACGGGCAGAGCGCGCGCAGGTAGCGGAAGCTGTAGATGCCCGTCTGGTGGCCGTCGGACCAACCGAGCCGCACGGCGTAGCTGCCGACCGGCTCGATCGTCCGCAGCTCGAGCGCGCCACCGACCTTGAAGCTGAGCGGGCCGTCGTGCCCCTGGCACCGCGCGCAGGGGCAGAAGCCGCGCAAGAGCCGATGCGGGTACACCGAGGTGTGCCCGTCCGACCACTCGATCTCCATCTGGCGGGCCCCGGTCGGCGCGCGCAACTCCGTCGCGACGACGCGCGGATCGTCCGGGTCGGCAGAGGACACGCGGTGGAGCGGCTTATGGACGTTCATGGGCGACTGGGTGGCTCGCGGCACCTTCGATTTGGGCCCAGAGCGCGTCAGTGACAAGGCTGCGCCCGAGGTGGTGCTTGACGAAGCGGTCGAGCGCAACCCTCGCCTCCGCGACGGCGAGCCGCGGGTCGGGCGACGTGACGTCCGACACCCGCCCGGCGGCATCGAGCGCGAAGGGAGCCGCCCACGCCGGCCCGAGCGCGTCGAGCAACGCGGCGCGCGCGCCGGCTGACAGCTTGAGCGGACCGCCACCGCAGCGCCGGCACCGGATGGCGCCCTCCGCGGGGTCGAAGAGCGCCGCCTGACCCGGAGCCGGCGCCCGCCCGCAGCGCCCGCAGCGGTCGAGCAGTGGCGCGTGCCCGAGCGCGCCAAGCGCGTGCGCTTCGAACGCGACGAGCAGCGCGCCGCTCGCCGGCCCCTCCGACAGCCGCTCGAACAGGCGCACGATCGCGTCGAAGAGCGCCGGCACGGGCTCGCCGACGACGGTCACCTCGCGGACGAAGCCGAGGCACGCGCCCGCGAGCGCGATCTTGCGCAGGTCCGCGACGAGCGCAGGGAAGACACGCAGCGGCGCCGCGCGCGAGAGCGTCCACAGCTCCCCGCGGCTCGGGCCGAGCTCCACCCGGACGACGCAGCACGGCTCGAGCCCGCCCCCGAAGCGCTTGCGGCTCCGTCGCGCGCCGCGCGCCACCGCGGAGCGCTTGCCGGAGTCCCGTGTCAGCAGCGTGACGATGCGATCGGCGTCACGATAGTCGACCGCGCGGAGCAGCAACGCGTCGTGGACCTCGGTGCGACCAGCCATCGTGTCGAGCTTGGCCGCGATCGCCGCCGCACGCAGGGCGGCGCGAACTTCAGCTCACCTTGTCGAGCAGCACCTGGCAGGCTCGAGCGTCGTCGGTCTTCGGGGCGAGCTCGATGCAGCGCGTGAGATCGTGGATCGCGTCGTCGCGGTGGCCCAGGTGGATGCGCGTCTCGCCACGCAGCCGCCACGCCCCCTGCAGCATCGGGTTGTCGCGGCAGCTCTTGTCGGCGTCCGTCGCGCGAATCAGCGCCTGCTCAGCGAGACCGTACCGCCCGAGGCGGAAGTAGGCCTGCCCGAGCCGGTAGTAGCCGAGACAGAACCGGGGCTGTACGCGCACCGACTCGAGCAGCGGCGCGACCGCGGCCTGCGGGTTGCCCGCGCGCAGGTAGGCCTCGCCCACGTTGCCCCACGCGAGGTGCGGGGCGGTGTTCATCTCGTCGGTCGCGGACTGCTGCAGGACCTTCACTGCCTCGTCGTACTTCTTCCGCTCGATGAGGGCGAGGCCGAGCATGTTGCGCGCCTCCGCGAGCGTCGACCCCTGTCGCTTCTGCGCGACGAGGAGGTCGACGCCGCGCCGCAGCTCGTCCTCCGCGGTGGGGTAGTCCTCGCGCTCGAGCTGGATGAAACCGAGGAGCAGGTGCGCCTCGGGGTAGTCCGGGTCGAGCTCGATGGCCTGCCGGGTGTGCATCAGCGCGGAAGGCACGTTGCCCTCGCGCCGGAGCGACGCGGCGAGGTCGAGCTCGCGTTGGGCGCGCTCGGAGTTGCTGACGCCCCGCTCCGGAGCGTGGGCGCACGCGGCGAGGTTCGAAGCACCGAACGCGACGAGCGCGGCGCAGCAGAGGGCTCTGAGGGGATGGCGCACAGTAAGGGGTCCTTCTGTGACGGGAGACGCGGCCGTAGCGTGGCCGCGATCGGTGCTCGGGGCCACGAGGAGGCGGCCGGCTGCCTCGATACGGAACGAGGGCACCGTTCGTCAAGGATCGCGTGGTCGCAAACGACCGTGTCCGAGGCGCACGATCACTCGGCGAGGTGGCAAGCGACGAAGTGCCCGGGGCGCAGCTCGCGCAGTTCCGGGCGAACGCGGTCGCACAGCCCGCGCTCGGCGATCGGGCAGCGCGGGTGGAACGCGCAGCCCGGCGGCGGATCGATGGGGCTCGGGACGTCGCCTGCGAGCAGCGTCGGCTTCGGCGGGCGGGTCGGGTCCGGCACGGGCAGGGCGCTCAGCAGGGCCTTGGTGTACGGGTGCAGCGGCTCGTCGAAGAGGGCTTCGGTCGGCGCCGTCTCGACGAGCCGGCCGAGGTACATCACGGCGACCCGGTCGCTGATGTGGCGGACGACGTGCAGGTCGTGCGCGATGAAGAGGTAGCTCAGCGCGAGCTGTTCGCGCAGGTCGGCCAGCAGGTTGATGATCTGCGCCTGGATCGAGACGTCGAGCGCGCTGACCGGCTCGTCGGTGACGATGAATCGCGGCTCGACGGCGAGCGCGCGCGCGATGCCGACCCGCTGGCGCTGCCCGCCCGAGAACTCGTGCGGATACCGATCCATCTGGTCCGCCCGCAGCCCGACCCTCTCGAGCAGCGCCGCCACTCGGGCTTTCGCGTCTTGTCTCGAGCGCGCGAGGCCATGGACGAGCATCGGCTCCCGCAAGGCCGCGAGCACGGTCATACGCGGGTTGAGCGAGCTGTAGGGGTCCTGAAAGACGATCTGCATCTGGCGGCGGAGCGGGCGCAGCGCGCGCACCGACTGGTCCGTGAGATCGACGCCGTCGAAGTAGATCCGGCCCGCGGAGGGGCGATACAAGCGCAGCGCGAGGCGGCCGAGCGTGGTCTTGCCCGAGCCGCTCTCGCCGACGAGGCCGAGCGTCTCGCCGCGGTGGACGACGAAGGACACGTCCTCGACGGCGTGGACGACCTGTCGCGAGCGTGACCACATCGACCCGGCGATCGGGAAGCGCATCGTGAGGCCCTTCGCCTCGACGAGGACGCCCGCCTCGGCGGGCGCGGGCGCCACACGCGTGTCGCCGGTCGCGTCCCTCTCGCCAGCGCCGGCCGGCTCCTCGCGCGCTCGCGGCTCGCGCCCGGCGCTCACCGCGCGTCCCCGGAGCCCTGCATCGCCACGTGGCATGCCACGAGTCGGTCCGGCTCGCCTGGAGGCGGCAAGAGCGCGGGCTCCTCGACCGCGCAGCGCGGGATGGCGACGTCGCAGCGGTCGCGAAAGCGGCACCCGCTCGGCAGCTCCGTGAGCTTCGGCACCATCCCGGGGATGGTCGCGAGGCGACGCCGGTGCGCTCCGCCCGCAACGGCGCCGGGCAGGCTCCGGAGCAGACCGCGGGTGTACGGGTGTCGCGGCGCTGCGAAGAGCTGCGTCGTCGACGCGCGCTCGACGACCTTGCCCGCGTACATCACGACCACCTCGCTCGCGAGCTCCGCCACGACCCCGAGGTCGTGGGTGATGAACATCACGCTCATGCCGAGCTCGCGCTGCAAGCTGCGCAACAGGTCGAGGATCTGCGCCTGGATGGTGACGTCGAGGGCGGTCGTCGGCTCATCGGCGATGAGCAGGCGCGGCTCGCACGCGAGCGCCATGGCGATCATCACGCGCTGGCGCATCCCCCCCGAGAGCGTGTGCGGGTATGCATCGATGCGCTGCTCCGGCGCGGGAATGCCGACGAGCGAGAGGGCCTCGATCGCGCGCGCGCGCGCCTCTTTGCGTCCGAGGCCGCGGTGCAGGCGGAGCACCTCGGCGATCTGGCGGCCGACCGTGTAGACCGGGTTCAACGAGGTCATCGGCTCCTGAAAGATCATCGAGATTTCGTTGCCGCGGATGTCGCGCATCGCCCGCTCGGCGAGCGTGAGGAGATCGCGCCCGTCGAAGCGCACCTCTCCACCCAGCACTCGACCGGGCGGCGACGGCAGCAGGCGGAGGATGGACAGCGCGGTGACGCTCTTTCCGCAGCCGCTCTCGCCGACCACCCCGAGCGTCGTGCCCTCGGGGACGGAAAATGACACGCCGTCTATCGCCCGGACGAGCCCCTCGTCGGTGTCGAACCCGGTGACGAGGTCCCGGACCTCCAGAAGCGCCGCCGCCATCGGCGCGGACTCTAGCAGCCCAGCGAGGAACCGGCTCGGTCGCGGCGGCGTGGCGCCGGGCGATCTCCTCTCGGAGGGGCCGCGCGCTACTCTCGGAACGCTCGCGGTCTACTCTCGGAGGGGCCGCGGGGCGGTCAGCGGCGGCGGCGACGGCGACGCTCACCGGAGCCTCGGCCGGCGGCGCGGTCGTGGCGGCGATCGCGATCGCCACGCGCGCGCGGCGGCCGGTCGGGCGTCTCCGGCGGGAGGTCCGGCGCCGGGTCTCCGCGCGCCACACAGTCGAGCGCGTAGAGGCGCATGGCGTCCGGGAAGACCTCACGGCGCGCGACGGATGCGGCCCGGCCCGCCGAGAGCCGCTGGTACGCGAGGACGAGCAGCCGCACGCGGTCCTTCATGCGCCGGGGGACGTTGAGCCGCTCCGTGATGGGCTGGAAGAACTCGTCGAAGGTCGCCGACACGTCCCGCCGACCCTCGACGGCCTCGAGGATCGGGCCGAGGAGCATGGCGGCGAAGACGACGGCGTCCTTCGGGAGCGCGCCGTCGCGGTGCATCGCGTCGGCGGCGAGCAGGCGGCCCCAGGTGCGCCGCGCCTGCGGCCCGTCGTCGTCGAGGAAGCACGCGAGCTCCGGGAGCACCTCCGCCAGCACGCCCGACTCCCAGCAGAGGTAGACCGAGCGGTGGGCCGCGCCCCCCCGGAGCAGGCGAAAGATCTCCTCGAGGACGCGCGCCGACGCCGCCCGCGCGAGCTCGCAGCGGTGGTGCACGATCGCTTCGTAGACCGGGGCGTCGATGCCGAGGTCGAGGCGCGCGCTGAATTTGATGGCGCGCAGGATGCGGACGGGGTCTTCGCGGAAGCGCACCTCGGGCTCGCCGATCATGCGGACGACCCGCCGCTCGAGGTCGCTCATGCCGCCGACGTAGTCGATGACCTCGCCGTGATCGAGGTCGTAGAAGAGCCCGTTGATCGTGAAGTCGCGGCGGATGGCGTCTTCGTGCGGCTCACCAAAGATGTTGTCGTTGCGGATGAGCAGGTCGCCTCCGACCTCGCTCGGCAGCGGCACGAGGCGCACCGGGTCGCCGTCCGAGCGCAGCTCCATCCCGTCGACGAGCTCCGGCGCGACGGCGGCGTAGCGCTGGGCCGGATCGCGCCGAAAGGTCGCCACCTCGATGACGTTGCCGCCCGCGAAGAGCACGTGCACCAACCTGAAGCGACGCCCGATGACGCGGCTGTTGCGGAAGAGGCGCCGGACCTCGGACGGGCTGGCGTCGGTCGCCACGTCGAAGTCCTTGGGGCGCCGGCCGAGGAGGAGGTCGCGCACCCCGCCGCCGACCAGGTAGGCGACGTAGCCGTGGCGGCTCAGGCGGCGCAGCACCTTCGCCGCGTCCGAGTCGATGAGCGCCTCATCGATCTCGCGACCGTAGATCGCCGGCTCGGGGAACACGTCGGGTCTGTCGTCCGCTTCCCTGGCGTCTTCCAAGGGATCGACGTCGTGTGGAGTAGTCATGCAGGGGCCAGGGGGCGCGCCGCGCCGCCGAGCGCCCCTTGTGTAGCAACCCGTCCGCCCGGCGGCAAAGCGACGCCACCGTCCACGGAGCGCGTCGCGTCTGACGTCGCACGCGTCCGAACCCGTGGTATGGCGTCGATGTGGTGCGCGGTCGCCCGGGCACAGCCCGCGTCCGAGCCCAGCCGGCCGCTCGCCCTCGCCGCAAAGGAGGCCCCTCGATGTCCGCTCGCGCTCTGTGCCTCGGTTACCCGCGCATCGGCGCCCAACGAGAGCTCAAGCGAGCGCTCGAGGCGTTCTGGCGCGGCAAGCAGACCGCCGTCGACCTTCAGGCGGTCGCCTCGAAGCTCCGGCGGCGGCACTGGCAGAAGATGCGCGACAAGGGCATCGCGTCCATCCCGAGCAACGACTTCGCGCTCTACGACCACATGCTCGACATGGCTGTGACGCTGGGCGCCGTGCCGGCTCGCTACCGGACCGTCGAGGACCCGCTCGCGCGCTACTTCGCGATGGCGCGCGGGCTGCAAGACGCAGACACGGGCGTCGACCTCGCCGCGCTCGAGATGACCAAGTGGTTCGACACGAACTACCACTACATCGTCCCGGAGCTGGCGGCGGACCAGCCCTTCGCGCTCGACGCGACGAAGATCTTCGCCGAGCTCGAGGAGGCGCGCGACGCGGGGGTGCAGCCGCGCCCGGTGCTCATCGGTCCGGTGACCTTCTTGAAGCTCTCGAAGCACGCGGCGGGCGCCCCTGACGACGCCTCGACGCTCGAGCACCTCGACCGGCTCATCCCGGTCTACGAGGCGCTCCTCACCGAGCTCGGGCGGCGCGACGTCGGCTGGGTGCAGGTCGACGAGCCCTGCCTCGTGCTCGATCTGGACGACGCCACGCGGGCAGCGTACGCGCGCGCGCTCGAGCGCCTCGCTTCGACGGACCGCCGCCCGAAGCTCCTGCTCGCGACCTACTTCGGCGCGCTCGGGGACAACCTCCCGCTCGCCGCGCGGTCGGGCTTCGACGCGCTGCACGTCGACCTCGTGCGAGCGCCCGAGCAGCTCGACCCCGTCCTCGACGCCGTCCCGGACGCGATGCAGCTCTCGCTCGGCGTGGTCGACGGGCGCAACATCTGGCGCACGGACCTCGATCGGGCGCACGCGCTCTGCCGGCGCGCGATCGATCGCGTCGGGCTCGACCGCGTCCTCGTGGCGCCGTCCTGCTCGCTCCTGCACGTGCCGGTCGACCTCGACGCCGAGGACAAGCTCGACCCGGAGCTCCGTGGCTGGCTGGCCTTCGCCGCGCAGAAGCTCGATGAGCTGCGCGCGCTGGCGGACGCGGCCGGCAGCGCGTCGATCGACGACCTGAGCGCGACGACGCGCGCGCGCTTCGACGAGAGCCGCCGCGCGCTCGCCGGACGTCGCGGCTCAGCCCGCACGCGCGACCCCGACGTGCGCCGGCGCGTAGAGGCGGTCGACGACGCGATGCTCCGGCGCAGCGCGCCCTTCGCGGCCCGCGCCCAGAAGCAGCGCGCGCGCTTTGGCCTGCCGCTGCTCCCGACGACGACGATCGGCTCGTTCCCGCAGACGCGTGAGCTCCGCAAGGCCCGCGCCGCGTGGCGCGCGGGCGATACGTCGGACGAGACGTACGAGGCCTTCCTGCGCGGCGAGACCCGGCGGTGCATCGCGAAGCAGGAGGCGCTCGGGCTCGACGTGCTCGTGCATGGCGAGTTCGAGCGCACGGACATGGTGGAGTACTTCGGCGAGCAGCTCGACGGCTTCGCGTTCACGAGAAACGGTTGGGTGCAGAGCTACGGCTCTCGCTGCGTGAAGCCGCCGGTGCTCTTCGGGGACGTCTCGCGGCGCGCGCCGATGACGGTCGCGTGGTCGACGTTCGCGCAGTCTGCGACCGAGCGGCCGATGAAGGGCATGCTGACCGGGCCTGTGACGATCTTGCAGTGGTCGTTCGTCCGCGACGACCAGCCGCGCGGCGAGACCTGCCTGCAGATCGCGCTCTCGCTGCGGGACGAGGTGCGGGACCTCGAAGCCGCCGGCATCGCGATGATCCAGGTGGACGAGCCGGCCATTCGCGAGGGACTCCCGCTCCGGCGCGGCGGCTGGCCAGACTACCTCCGCTGGGCCGTCGACGCCTTCCGCATCGCCACGAGCGGCGTCCGCGACGAGACGCAAATCCACACGCACATGTGCTACTCGGAGTTCGGCGACATGCTCGACTCGATCGCCGAGCTCGACGCCGACGTGCTCTCGATCGAGACGTCGCGCTCGAAGATGGAGCTGCTCTCGGACTTCGCCCGCTACGGCTACCCGAACGAGGTGGGCCCCGGCGTGTACGACATCCACTCGCCGCGGGTGGCGACGACCGAGGAGATGCTCGACCTGCTCGAGCGCGCCGCGAAGGTGCTGCCCGTGCGCCAGCTCTGGGTCAACCCCGACTGCGGCCTCAAGACGCGCGGTTGGCCCGAGGTCGAGGCGACGCTGCGCAACATGGTCGAGGCCGCTCGCATCGCGCGCACGCGGCTGTGACGCCCCCTCGCGAGGCCGCCGTCACGTCGCGGCGACCTCGCGGGCGTGCGTGAGCATCTCGGCGGCGGCGTCGCGCGTACGGCGCGTGATGCGAACGCCGCCGAGCATCCGGGCGACCTCTTCGAGGCGCTCCTCCGGGTCGAGCGCCTCGACGGTGCTCACGGTGCGGCCACCGGCGACCTGCTTCGCGACCCGGAAGTGGGTGTCGCCGTAGACCGCGATCTGCGGAAGGTGCGTGATGCAGAGCACCTGGCTGTGGCGGGAGACCTCGCGCAGCTTGCGGCCGATGACCTCGGCCACGGCACCGCCGACCCCGGCGTCGACCTCGTCGAACACGTAGAGCCCGAGCGGCCCGAGCCCGGCGAGCACCCGCTTGATGGCGAGCATCGCGCGCGAGAGCTCGCCCCCGCTCGCCACCTTGCGCAGCGGGCGCGCCTTCTCCCCCGGGTTCGGCGCGATGAGAAACTCCGCGCGGTCGATGCCGCTCTCGGACAGGCGCGCGCCGTCGACCTGCAGCTCCGAGCGCTTGCCCTCGAGCGGCGCGAGCGCCACCTGCACCTCGGCCTCACCCATGCCGAGGCCCCGCAGCTCGGCGGCGATCGCCGCGCCGAGCCGCTTCGCCGCCGCGTGCCGCTTCGCCCGGAGCGCGAGCGCCGCCTCCGCCGCCGACCGCAGCGCCTCGTCCCGCGCGCGCTCGGCCTCGCGGACGAGGTCGTCGTGCCGGTCGAGCGCGTCGAGCGCGTCGGCCGCCTGCGCGCGGTGCGCGAGCGCCGCGTCGATCGAGCCGCCGTACTTGCGCTCGAGCCGACCGAGCGCGTCCAGGCGCTCCTCGACCACCTCGAGCCGGGCCGGGTCGACGTCGAGGTCCCGCGCGTAACGCCCGAGCTCGCCCGCCGCGTCCTCGAGCTGCGCGAGCGCGGTCTCGAGCTGGTCGGCGACGGGCGCGAGCGCCGGATCGAGCTCGGCCGCCGCCCGCACCTCCGACGCCACGCGCGCGAGCCGCTCGCAGACGGCGCCATCCTCCGCGTAGAGCGTCTCCTCGGCGCCCCCCGCCGCCGAGACGAGCCGGTGCGCGTGCCGCAGCCGCGCCCGCTCGACGCCGAGGCGCTCGTCCTCGCCCGGCTCGGGATCGATGCGGTCGATCTCTCCGACCTGGTAGCGCAGCAGATCCTCGCGGTCCGCCCGATCGCGCGCGGCGTCCTCGAGCTCCGCGAGCCGTCCGGCGGCCTCGCGGGCGGCGCGGTAGGCCTGAGCGACCTCGGCCTGCGCGGCGTCGTGGTGCCCAAACGCGTCGAGGAACCCAAGGTGCGTGCCGGGATCGATGAGGGTGTGGTGCTCGTGCTGCGAGGAGATGTCCGCGAGGCCGGCGGCGAGCGTCGCGAGCTGTCGCGCGGTGGCGAGGCGGCCGTTCACGTAGCCGCGGGTGCGTCCGGACGCCTGGACCACCCGGCGGATGACCAGCTCGTCGCCGGCGGCGAGCCCTGCGTCCGCGAGCCGCGCGCGCACCGCGTCGTCGTCGACCGCGAAGAGCGCCTCCACCTCGGCGGCGTCCGCGCCGGTCCGGACGCCCTCGGCCCCGCCCTTGCCGCCGAGCACGAGCTGCAGCGCGCTCACCAGGATCGACTTGCCCGCGCCCGTCTCGCCGGTGACGACGTTGAGGCCTTCGCCCAGCTCGAGCTCGAGCCGATCGATGATCGCGAAGTCGGACACCCGCAGGCAGGTCAGCATGCGAGCGGAGCTAGCACGCGCGCTCGGCCCGGACGACGCGAGCCACGCCGCGCCGCGCGTCGTCCGAATCAGCGCGCACGGGGGCGGGCGTCGAGCGCGATGCGGAGACTGTTGAGGACCATCGCCACCATCTCGTAGTGCCCGACCAGAAAGCACAGCTCGATGAGCGAGGGCTCGTCGAGGTGCGCCTGCAGCGCGTCCCAGCTCGCGTCATCGAGGCGGCGCGCACGGTGCAGCGCGTCCGTGGCGCCGAGCAGCGCGCGCTGCCGTGCAGACCAGGGCCCGTCGTCGAGCGGGCGCTCGGTCGCGGCGACCGCGGCGTCGCTCAAGCCGGCTTCGCGCCCGAGCCGCTCGTGGTGCAGCCGCTCGTACGGGCAGTCGCACAGGTGCGCGACGCGCAAGATGATCAGCTCGGTGTCGGCCCGCGGCAGCCTGCCGCCCGGCATGAGGCCGCTCGCGAAGACCAGCCACCGGCGAAAGAGGCTCCGGTGGCGGGCGAGCGTGGTGAAGAGGTTCGGCGGCCCCGTACGCGCTGCGACCCCGAGCGCCCGCACGAGGACGCTGTTCAGCAGGCCGATGTCCCGCACGCCGCCAGGCGTGATGCGCGGCGTGGGCTCGCGGCCGCTCATGGCGCGCGCCTCGACTCGTCGGCGATCGCCTGGACGCGGTCGTTCAAGGCGCGCATCGCGAGGACGTAAGGCAAGGAGAAGGTGCGCTCGACCCAGTGGCCGATGCGGATGTCCGGCGAGGTGTAGACGAGGTAGCGGCCGCGCCGCACGCCCTCGAGGATGCGCTCGGCCGCGACGTCCGGCGAGACGGCGTGGCGCTGAAAGCGCGCCCGCATCGCCTGAAACGAGGGGCTCGCCGTGTCTACCCCGCGGACGTCGAGCGTGTGCACGAGGCCGGTGTCGACCGCGCCCGGGCACACGAGCGTCACCTGGATGCCGTGGCGACGCAGGTCGAATCGCAGCACCTCCGACAAGCCGCGCAGCCCGAACTTGCTCGCGCTGTAGGCGGCGTGGAGCGGGAAGCCGAACAGGCCCGCCGCCGACGAGACGTTCACGACGTGCCCGCCGCGGCCGGCCTCGATCATCGGCGGCAGGAAGGTCTCGAGCACGTGGATGGGCCCCATCAGGTTGACGTCGATGACGCGCCGCCAGCGCTCGTGCTCCATCGCCTCCACGCTGCCCCAGATGGCGATCCCGGCGACGTTCATCAGCACGTCGAGGCTGCCCTGCGCGCGGTGCACGTCCGCGGCGAAGTCCCGTACGGCCTCGTAGCTCGAGATGTCGAGCGCCCGCTGGGCGAGGACGACGCCGCCCGCGCGCTCGGCCTCGCCGGCGACCCGCTCGAGCCCGCCGGCGTCGATGTCGGTCAGGACGAGCGCGGCGCCCTCGCCGGCCGCCCGCAGCGCGAGGGCGCGGCCGATGCCGCTCGCGGCGCCGGTGATGAGGCAGCGCTGGTCACGAAGATCACCGGGTCGCATCGGCACCTCCAGGTCGGGTCACGGGGTCACGG
>JAGQJE010000369.1 GCA_020430775.1 Myxococcales bacterium | reverse complement strand
GCCCGACCATCGTCACCTTGAACCCAGACCGCATCGTCGACGTGCGCGCCAAAGCCCCCGCAACGGCCGCCTAGGACCGACACCCGCACAATCACCCGACCCGACAACTACCTTGACGAGCGCCGCGGGGTTGGGGCGGTGTGGCTTGGGGGGCGGGGATCGGGTAGAAGGCGGAGTCGCTTGGGGGCCCCGTTGGCGTTCTTTACTCCGCTTTCGCTCGATGACGCGAGCCGCTTGACGCAGGCGCAGGGCCTCGGCCCGTGCAGCGCGGTCGAGCCGATCGCCGCCGGGAGCGTGAACTCGAACTTCTTCGTCGACACGGCGCGGGGCCGGCGCTTCCTGCGTATCTATGAGGAGCAGCTCGACGACGCCGGCATCGCGTACGAGTGGGCGCTCCTCGACCACCTGCGCGCGTCGGGGCTGCCCGTGCCGGTCGTCGTGCCGGGGGTCGCGCCTGGGGCGCTGCGGGTCGACGGCAAGCCGACGGCGCTCTTCGAGCTGGTGCACGGCGAGGAGAGCTGCCAGGCGCGGGTGACGACGCGCCGGGCGGAGGTCGTCGGCGAGACGCTCGCGGCCGTGCACGTCGCGGGCAGCGCCTTCGGCTGGCGCCGGCGCGGTCGGTTCGGGGTGGAGGGGCTGTTCGAGCGGCTGGACCGGCCCGAGGTGCAGGCCCGCACCGAGCTGGCGGCGGTCTCGGCGCGGCTCCGGGCGACCATCGCGGAGGCCCACGCCAGGCTCGGCGCTGCGCTGCCCGTGAGCGTCGTCCACGGCGACATGTTCCGGGACAACGTACTCTGGGAAGGCGATCGGGTCGTCGCCATCATCGACTGGGAGAGCGCGAGCGAGGGCGTCTGCGTGTACGACCTCGCCGTGACGCTGCACGCGTGGTGCTACGGCGCCCACTTCGAGTGGGAGCTGGCGAGGGCGCTGGTCCGCGGTTACGAGGGTCGCCGCCCGCTCGCGCCCGAGGAGCGGGCTGCGCTCCGCGACGCGATGCGTCTGTCGGCGTCGCGGTTCGCGGTGACCCGCATCACGGACTTCTACCTGCGCGCGGCCGCAGCGGCCGGCGGCGCGATGCGCGAGACCCGCGACTACCGGCGCTTCGTCGCTCGGCTCGACGCGGTCGAGGCGCTCGACGCGCGTGCGCTCGTCGCGCGGCTTTGCGGCTGAGTCGGCGCCAGGGTGCGTCGCCGGGCGGCGGCGATCAGGGCGCCTCGACGTCGTCGAGCGGGTTGTCCTCGTCGAACTTCGGCGTCTTCATCAGCGAGCCGTCCGGGGCGTCCCGCCGCACGACGAAGGTCTTGCGCGACACGACGTCCTCGCTCTCGCGCGCGACGATCGTGACGTAGTTGATGCCGCCGTGCAGCGCGACGTCGGTCGCGAACTTCGTCTCGGTCGGTCGCGCGCCCTGGGGGCTCGACTGGTAGAAGACCTTCCGCGCGCCGCTGAAGATGTACAGGTCGCGGACGCCGCGCGGGTCGCTCACGGAGCCGTCGATGCGCACCGTCGGGGTCTTGGTGACGAGCTGTAGGGTGCCGTTGAAGTGCAGCCGCGGCGGCATGTGGTCGTAGACGGGGTCGAGCGTCGCGTGCGGGTCTGAGGGCGACCGCGTGACGTCCGCGTCGGCGACCCAGCCGGGCTGGCCCTTGCCGAGGTCGACGCGGGTGAAGCCGGCGACGTGCGCCTGCGCCGGCAGCCCGAGGGCGCCCTTGGCGCGGGCGAGCACCGACGCGTCCTCGGCCGGCGCGGACCGCACGCTCGCGCCGTCCTTGACGGTGACCGAGCCGGTGCGCGGCTCGACGGCGGCCCCTTTGCCCGCGACGGGCAGGCGGAGCTTCTCGGAGAGCGCCTCGCCGAGTTCGGTGTCGACGACCGAGAGCCCGACCTTGATCTCGTCCTTCTTGAAGTCCGGCAGGACGTCGAACGTGAAGGGCACGACGTGGGCGTCGCCCGGCTTCAGCTCGGGCAGCTCGAAGCGCCCGTCGTGCAGCAGCACGCCGGGGCCGGAGAGGTTGCTGAGGTTCGCCTGCGCGTCGTAGGTGCGACCGACGCCGGTGTTCTTGAGGCGGAGGTAGAGCGTGATGCCCTCGCCGCGCTGGATCGCGCCGTCTCCGTTGCCCTGGCGCACGTCCGAGGCGTCCACCGAGTAGGCGAAGAGCGGTCGGGGCAGGGCGTGCACGGTGGTGCGCAGCTCGACCGGCGGCGCCTCGTGTCCGAAGCCGTCGGTGACGGTGACCTCGATGCCGTCCGCGCGGTCGAGCGTGCTGCGCGGGATGGTGCAGGCGCGCTTGCCGGCGTCGTCCTCGTCGCAGACGCCGAGCGTCGTCGTCCACGCGCGGGTCTGTCCGGGGTCGACGCGGCCGAAGACGAGCTCGCGGCCGTCGAAGAGGTCGTAGTCGCTCTTGGTCGTGGCGCGGACGCGATAGGCGGGGGCCTTGCCGTCGTTGGTCACGCGCACCGTGAGCGTGAACGGTCCGCCGGCCGTAGCCGCCTCGCCGTTCGGTGGGTCGGTCGACACCGCGACGGAGAGCTTCTGGGGACCGGCGTCCTCGCCGGCCGACCAGTCCACGCCGAGCTTGCGCAGCGCCGCGATGGTGAGCTTCATCTGCTGGCGGTCGACCTCGGCGACGAGCGGCTTGGCGTCCGCCAGCATCGCGAGGCGGTCTTGGTGCTTCGCGGACGCGAGCAGCTTGCGCGCGAAGCCGCGCAGGAAGCTGACCTCCTCGAGGTCTTCGATCTGCTCCGGGTCGATCGCGTTGCGGAGCTTCTCGCGGGTCGCCTCGCTCAGGTAGTAGCGGACGTGCAGCGAGTCCTCGGGCGCCTCGTTGGCGTGGGCGTGCGTGAGGTGCGAGCGCAGGTCCGCCTCGCTCAGGAAGGTCTTGCCGGGGAAGAGGTCCATGTCGTCGCGGTCGACGGTCATGGGCTTGACGATGATGTCCGGCTGGATGCCGACGCCCTGGATCGAGACGTCACCCGGGGTCAGGTACTGCGCGACCGTGAGCTTGAGCGCCGAGCCGTCGGGGAAGTTGTAGAGGATCTGGACCGAGCCCTTGCCGAAGCTGCGCTGGCCGACGATGAGCGCGCGGTTGTGGTTCTTCAGCGCGCCGGCGACGATCTCGCTCGCGGAGGCGCTCCCGCCGTTGATGAGGACGACCATCGGGTAGTCCGGCTCGGTGCCGCGGCGGTGGGCGAACTTCTCGTCGCGCTGGGAAGGGTCGGGCGAGGAGGTGCGGACGATGGAGCCCGAGCTGAGGAAGGTGTCCGCGACGCGCGCGGCGGCGTCGAGCAGGCCGCCCGGGTTGCCGCGCAGGTCGAGGATGAGCGCTTTCAGATCCTTGCCGTGGAGGTCGTCGAGGGCGCTGCGCAGGTCCTCTGCTGTGTTGCCCTGGAAGTTGCGGATGCGCACGTAGCCGACGTGGTCCGGGAGCATCCGGTGCTCGACCGAGTCGATGTGGATGATGGCGCGCACGATGGCGACCTTGCGCGCTGCGCTCCAGTGGCCGTTCTTCTCCTTGCTGGTGACCCAGATGTGCACCGTCGAGCCGGGCGCGCCGCGCAGGCGGTTGACCGCCTCGGTGAGCGGCATGTTCAGGGTCGACTCCTGCTCGATCTGCACGATGCGGTCACCCGACTCGAGGCCCGCGTTCGCCGCGGGCGTGCCCGGCATCGGCTCGACCACCGTCAGGCGGCCGTCCCGGATCGCGATGTGGATGCCGAGCCCGCCGAACTCGCCGCGCGTCGTGGTCTGCATCTCCTCGAAGACGTCCGGGACGAGCAGGAGGCTGTGCGGATCGAGGGTCTGCAGCATGCCGTTGATCGCGGCGTACTCGACCTTGCGCAGGTCGAGGTCCGGCTCGTCCGCGAGGTGCTTCTGCAGGAAGCCGAAGACCTCCCGAAAGCGCGTCGCGAGCGCCCAGGGGCTGTCGACGTCGTCGACGCGGAAGGACTCGCGCGCGTCGTGGACCTGGACGGTGACCTTCGGGTCGCCCTCGTCGTAGTGCACGAGCACCGGGGCGACGTTCTGTTGGATGGCGTTGAGCCCGGACAGGAGCATCTTGCGCGGATCGACGCGGTCCGGCTCGACGTAGTGGTCTTTGATCTCGAGGATCGTGCGGTTCAGGATCTTGAGATCGCTGAGGTCGTACGGCTCCTGGCTCTGCGCCGCCCGCGCGCGCGGAGAGGGGTCGATGTCGAGCTTCAGCCCGCTCGGGCGTGGCCCCGTGATGGTGAGCGTGAGGGCGGCGCCGATGGCGGCGAGCGCGAGGAGCGGTTTCCAGAGTCGCTTCATGGGTTGGTTTCGAGCGGGCGTTCGGGCGATCGCGCGGCGCTGGGCCGGCGGGGAGGTTCAGCGGCCGAGGCGGAGCGGGACGACGACGCCGTCGGCGGCCTCGGGTTGGATGGTGACATGGTCGATTCCGTGGAGCGCCTTGACCCGCGCCCCGACGACGCGCGCGAGCTCGGTGCCGTGCTCGCCGCGCGCGAGGACGACGTGGGCCGTGAGCAAGGGCGTCCCCGGGGTGACGGCCCAGACGTGCAGGTCATGCACACCTACGACACCCGGGGTCTCACGTATAGTCCGTTCTATCGCGGCGACGTCGGTGTCGTCCGGCGCGCCCTCCATCAGCACGTGCCCCGACTCGCGCAAGAGCCGGACCGCGCCGAACGCCAGCAGGATGGCGATGGCCACCGAGGCGATGGGGTCCGCGTAGGGCCAGCCGGTGGTCACGAGCGTCACGCCGGCGACGATCGCCGCGACCGAGCCGAGCGCGTCGCCCATGACGTGGAGCATCGCGGCGCGGACGTTCACGTTGTCCGACCCGCCCCGGATGAGCACCCAGGCGCTCGCGATGTTGACCAGCAGGCCAATGGCGGCGGTGATGAGGACCTCCGGGCCCTTGACGTCCGGCGGGTGCTTGAACCGCTCGACCGCCTCGACCGCGATCCACGACGACAGGACGACGATCGTCAGCGCGTTCAAGAAGGCGCCCATGACCTCGGCCCGGCGGTAGCCGTAGGTGCGCGCGCGGTCACGGGGGCGAACCGCGATGCCCGCGATGATGAAGGACAGGAGCAGCGCGCCGACGTCGCTCAGCATGTGGCCGGCGTCCGCGAGGAGCGCGAGGCTGTTCGCCCACCAGCCGACCGCGGCCTCGACCAGCATGAACGCGAAGGTCAACCCGAGCGCGATGGCGAGCACGCGCCTCGGCGCGTCCCCGCGGGGCTCGAGCGCCGAGTGGTCGAACCCGCGCGCGTGCGTGTGGCTGTGGTCAGGGGCGCCCGAAGGCATGGCGACACTTCAGCACGGCGCGGCCCACTTGTGTAGCCGCCTGGCGCCCGACGCGCGCCGCACGCGCCGCGGTGGTGCGCGCGCCGCGGAGCGGCTATCACGGCGGCATGGTCCGGACCCGAGTCCCGCCGGGCGCCATCCCGCAGCCCGTGCTCGAACTGTGCCGGCGCTTCCGTGCGCACGGCGCCCGCGCGTGGGTCGTCGGCGGGTGCCTGCGGGACCTGCTGCTCGACCGCGAGGTCTCCGACTGGGACCTCGCGACGTCCGCAGAGCCCGACGCGGTGACGCGGATGTTCCGGCGGGTGATCCCGACGGGCACCGCGCACGGGACGGTCACGGTCTTGCACAGGGGCGAGGCCTTCGAGGTCACGACGCTGCGCGGGGAGGGCGCGTACGCCGACGGGCGGCGGCCCGACTCCGTGCACTTCGTCGACGACATCGAGGACGACCTCGCGCGCCGGGACTTCACCGTGAACGCGATGGCGTACGACCCGCTCGAGGACCGGCTGGTCGACCCCTTCGGCGGGCTCGACGACCTGCGCGCGGGCGTGCTCCGCGCCGTCGGAGACCCGCGCCGACGCTTCGCCGAGGACGGGCTGCGCATCCTGCGGGGGGCGCGCTTCGTCGCGACGCTCGAGCTCGAGCTCGAGCCGGACACGCGCGCGGCGTTCGAGGGCGCGCTCGACACCTTCCGCAAGGTCAGCCGCGAGCGCGTGCGCGAGGAGTGGCTCAAGACCATGCGCGCGCGGCGGCCGTCGCGGGCGTTCGCGGTGATGCGCGACACGGGCATCCTCGGGGTGACGTTCCCGGCGCTGCTCGAGCAGGTCGGCTGCGAGCAGAACCGCTGGCACGCCTACGACGTGTGGGAGCACACGATGCGCGTACTCGACGAGAGCACGGGCGGCCCCGTCGAGCGCGTGGCCGCCCTGCTGCACGACGTCGCCAAGCCCCGCACGCGCGCCGTCTCGGAGACGACCGGGGACTACACGTTTTACGACCACGAGCGGGTCGGCGCGGAGATGGCCGACCGGTGGCTGCGCGAGTACCGCTTCTCGAAGGCGGAGCGCGAGGTGATCGTGCACCTCGTGCGGCACCACCTCGTCTGCTACCGGCCCGAGTGGACCGACGCGGCCGTGCGGCGCTTCGTGCGGCGGGTCGGCGA
The DNA here is from genome assembly GCA_020430775.1 of Myxococcales bacterium. GTDB lineage: Bacteria > Myxococcota_A > Polyangia > Polyangiales > Houyiibacteriaceae > JAGQJE01. The sequence goes on along the minus strand of JAGQJE010000369.1, from coordinate 4,591 downwards.
GGATCACCTCGACGCGCTGCTGCGGCTCGCGCGCGCCGACGCGCTCGGCAAGGGGCGGGACGTGAGCGAGGAGCTGGCGCTGCTCGACGCGCTGCGCGACCGCGTCGAGGGCGTGCTCCGCGAGGGCGCCGCGCTGTCGACCTCTGACCTCGCGATCGACGGGCGGGACGTGCTCGAACGGGTCGGGGGACGCGGCGGCCCAGTCGTCGGGCGCGTGCTGCGAGCCGTGCTCGAGCGCGTCGTCGACGACCCCTCGCTCAACGAGCGCGCGCGGCTGCTGACGCTCCTCGACGGGCTGGTGCCGGAGCTGCTCGCCGAGGACGCGGCTCGACGGCCGGGTGCGCCCGGGGAGACGCCCGCCGGCGGTGACGAGGCGAAGTCGTGAGCGCGAGCGGCGCAGGCGGCGCGCGTGCCGGCGTTCCGGCTGCGGGAGCGGCGGGGGCGGCGGCGGCGGCGGGTGGCACAGCGGGTGACGCAGGGGGCGACGCCCTCGGCGGATACATCGACCTGCACTGCCACTACCTGCCGGGCATCGACGACGGGGTCCGAACGCACGAGGACGGGGTCGCGCTCTGCGAGGGGCTGCGGGCCCTCGGGTTCTCGCGCGTCGTCGCCACGCCCCACATCCGGACCGCGATGTTCGACAACGACCCGGCGGGGCTGCGGGCGTCGCTCGAGGCCTTCACGCGCAAGGCGGGCGAGCGCGAGTGGATGCCGGCGCTCGGCCTCGGGGCGGAGCACTTCTTCGACGACGTCTTCTGGGAGCGGTTCGCGCGCGGCGACGTCGTCCCGTACCCGTCCGGGCGCGCCCTCCTCGTCGAGCTGCCGCCGGCGATCTTCCCGCAGCGCACGGCGGCGTGCTTCTTCGAGATGCGGGCGCGCGGCGTCCGCCCGGTGCTCGCGCACCCCGAGCGCTACCGTCCGCTCGCGCGCTCGTCGGAGGCGCTCGCGCCGCTGCTCGACGCGGGCGCGTTCGCGCAGCTCGACCTCATGTCGCTGGTCGGGCGCTACGGCCGGACGGCGCGGCGGGCCGCGGAGCGCATGCTCGACGAGGACCTATACCAGCTCGCCGCGAGCGACGCGCACCGCCCGAGCGATCTCCCCGATGTGGCGCAGGCGCTCGATGCGCTCGTCGACCGCGTCGGACCCGCGCGCGCCGTCGCGCTGCTGCGGGACGGCCCGCGCCGGCTGGCCCCGCGCGACCCACCCGCGGACGGCTGACTTGCGCGACCGCCGAGCGGCAACGTAGCGTTCCGCCATGCGAACCGGAACCGCTCTGCCCGGCGCCTGCGTCGCGCTGGCCGTGCTCGTCATGAGCCTCGGGTCGACGCCGGCGGCCGCGCGCACCGACGGGACGCTCGCCTACCCGTACGACCAGGTGTGGACGTCGACCGTGCGGCTCATCCGCATCGACTACGGCTACGCCATCCGCGAGAAGGACAAGGACGACGGGTACGTGCTCTTCGAGTACAAAGACGCGCGGGGCGAGCGGACGTACAAGGGCTCGGTGCAGCTCGCGCGGGTCACCGAGCGCGACCAGAAGGTCGTGAAGGTGATCTTCGAGATCCCCGAGATGCCGAGCTACATCGAGAGCATGCTCCTCGACAAGCTCAAGCAGAAGATGCGCGACGAGTACGGCGAGCCGCTTCCGCCGCCGCCACCGAAGAAGCCTCCGGCGCAAGCGCCCCCCGGGGACAAGCCGGGCAAGAAGCCCGCCGACAAGCCCGACGAGGGCAAGGATCGCGCGCCGGCCGAGGCGCCCGCCGAGCCTGGCGCGCGGCCCTCCGCGTCGTCGCCGACGGACGCGAGCCGCTAGCGGTGCGCTCCGCTCGCTCGCCGCGCGCCGATGAAGGACGAGGCTTGCGACCGCGAAGCGAGCGATTATCCTGCGGCGCCGTGAGCCTCATCGTCCAGAAGTACGGCGGCACGAGCGTCGGGTCGACAGAGCGCATCCGCCGGGTCGCAGAGCGCATCGCGCGCACGCGCGGCGAGGGCCACGACGTCATCGCCGTGGTCAGCGCGATGTCCGGCGAGACCGACCGCCTGCTCGAGCTCGGGCGCGAGCTGTCGAAGCGACCGACCGAGCGCGAGATGGACGTGCTCGTGGCGAGCGGTGAGCAGGTCAGCGCGGCCTTGCTCGCCATCGCGCTCAACGATCGCGGCGTGCAGACGCGGTCGATGCTCGGCCATCAGGCGGAGATCCGGACCGACGCCGTACACACCAAGGCGCGCATCCGCACCATCAGCAAGGAGCGGCTGCAGGCGGTGCTCGACAGCGGGTCGGTCGTCGTCGTCGCCGGGTTTCAGGGCGTCGACGACGAGGGCAACATCACCACGCTCGGGCGCGGCGGGTCGGACACCTCGGCCGTCGCGATCGCCGCCGCGATCGGCGCCGACATGTGCGAGATCTACACCGACGTCGAGGGCGTCTACACGACCGACCCGAACATCTGCTCGACCGCCCGCAAGATGCGCCAGATCAGCTTCGAGGAGATGCTCGAGCTGTCGTCGCTCGGCGCGAAGGTGCTGCAGATCCGCGCGGTGGAGCTTGCGATGAAGCACCGCATGCCGATACACGTGCGGTCGAGCTTCTCAGACGCAGAGGGAACGATCGTGACCGCTGAAGAGAACGTGTTGGAGTCGGTCGTCGTCGCGGGAGTCACCGCCGACAAGAAGGCCGTGAAGGTGACCGTTCGTGATCTGCCCGACTACCCCGGTGTCGTCGCGCAGGTGTTCGAGCCGCTCGCCGAGGCGAACATCAGCGTCGACATGATCATCCAGAACGTCTCGGACCAGGGCGAGACCGACCTGACGTTCACCGTGAGCCAGGAAGACGCGGCGCGCGCGCAGGAGCTGGCGCGCGAGCTGTCGAAGACGCTCGGCGGCAAGGACGTGATCCTCGACGACCACGTCGCGAAGGTCTCCATCGTCGGCCTCGGGATGCGCAACCACGCCGGGATCGCCGCGCGGATGTTCCGGCTGCTCGCCGACGAGGGCGTGAACATCGAGGCGATCAGCACGAGCGAGATCAAGACGTCGGTGCTGGTGCACAGCAAGTACACCGAGCTGGCGGTGCGCGTCCTGCACGACGGGTTCGGCATCGGCGACACGCCCGGGGCGTAGCCCGCGCGTCGACGGCGGCCGAGCCACGTCGACCGCGGCGGATGGCGTGCGGCGCGCGTGCGCTGCGGCGACCGACGCAACCGCGCGGCCGGCCGCGCGATACGGAGGGCGTGCCGCCATCGACCCACTCGCTCTACGGCGCGCTCGGCGTCCTGCTCTGTGCGATGGCCGTCGTCTCGCTGGCGCATCGCGCCTTGTCCCGGAGGGAGCCTCGGGCCACGGCGTCGCCGGGGCTGCCCGCGGACGTCACGCCCGAGGTGGCGAAGCTCGTGCAGGCGGTCGCCCCGGCCCCGCCTGAGGTCGCGCGGGCTGCCGAGCCGCGGCCCCCGAGCCCCGCCGCGCGCGCCCTCCGCGACGGCGGTCGCCTCGACCTGAACCGGGCGACGGAGGCGGATCTTCAGCTCCTGCCGCGCATCGGTCCGGCGCTCTCGGAGCGCATCGTCGCGTACCGGTCCCACCACGGGCCCTTCGTCGACGTCGCGTCGCTCGCCGACGTGCCGGGCGTCGGTCCGGCGACGATCGCGCGCCTGCGGCCGCTCGTGCGCGCCGGCGCGTCCGGCCCGTCAGAAGCGGTCGAAGACGAGGCTCACACGCAGCGTCGCGACCAGGTACGCGGGGTCGAGCGGATCGGTGTGTCCGAAGGGCAGGATGTAGGTGCGCACGTCGAGGCCGAAGATGACGCGGCGGCTCCAGAGGTAGTCCACGCCGAGCAGCGCGTGCACCGCGAAGTCGCCGTCGGTGCTCGAGCCGCGGCGGCTCAACAACCCGTCCACGCCGAAACCGGCGAAGGGGACGAAGCGCACCACGTCGAGTGAGTACGTCGCCTCGACGCCGAGGGTGAGCGTGTGGCGGGTGCCGCCGCGCGGATGGACGGTGTAGCCGAGGCGGCCGGCGAGCGACCAGGCGTCGTTCAGCCCCCAGCCGAGCGAGACGCCCGCCGCGGCGCCGTGCCGCGAGACGCCCGTGTCAGGCCGCTTCAGCGCGAGCGCGTAGCCGCCGTCGAAGCCCAGCGTGATCTGGTCCTCGTAGGCGTGCGCGATAGGCGCGCGCACACAGAGCGCGAGGACGCCGCCGAGCAGGACCAGGGCGCGCGTGTGCCCGAGCGGCCGCGGCGGGCGCGGGCGCAGAGCGATAGGTCGCCGGCGGTCGTTGCGGGGGCGCATGGCCTGCCGCGTGGATAGCACGAAACACGGCCGTCGATGTCGCGGCCGCGCGCCGCGTGGCGGTCGGCGTGGGGTCCGAGTCGAGCGCGGTGCGGTGCGCTGCGAGGCGTGGAGTGGAGTGGGGCTTCGGTTCAGGCGCAGGTTCGGGGAGGCGTCGGACACGGGCGCGGGATCGGGTACGATTCATGGGAAGGAAGGCGGTTTTTTTGGTGGGTCGGCGGACGGCGGAGGCGGCCGGGCGCATGGGCGGCGCGTGCGAGAGGTCTCGCGCCGTTTCGTCGATGGGATCGGCTCTGGGCCGTTCG
>JAGQJE010000058.1 GCA_020430775.1 Myxococcales bacterium | reverse complement strand
CGGGGATGCACATACGGGGGTCAGACATACCCACTCATCGACCCCGCCACCGCCCCGTTGCGCCGAATCCGCCCCCGGAGCGATTTTTTCGACCTTCGCGCCACACAGGAAAGATCCACCACCGCGCCGCCGCCGCCGAGCGAATCTACCCTCGGAGGGATTTAAACCTCACGGTTCGGCGAGGGCGGAAAGATCCACCGCGCCGCGGCCGCCGAGCGAATCTACCCTCGGAGGGATTTGCATTGCCAGATCTGTTGGGGGCGGAAAGATCTGGTCGTGAATGGCGACCGGCCGGAGTTCGACGCTGCGGAGGGCCCGCGTTCCGTCGCGCGGAACGGCGCCCCCACGCCCCCGCTCAGGTCGCGCAGCACCGCTTCGGTGGACAGGGCGCGGCGCTCGTGCGATGTCGCCCCGCAGCGACCATGGACACGATCCCCGAGGAGTTCCGCACCGGAGGCGGTGACGCGAGCGGCGCTGGCAGCCCGCTCGTGTCGGTGATGATGCCATGCTTCAACGCCGCGGAGACTCTGCCGATGGCCCTCGCCTCGCTTCTCGCGCAGACGCACGCGCGCTGGGAAGCGGTCATCGTCGACGACGGCTCGACCGACGCGACGTGGGATGTGCTGCGCGCCGTGGATGATCCGCGGCTTCGCGTCGAGCGTTTCCCGGAGAACCGCGGCCGCGGGGCGGCACGGCAGCGCTGCCTCGAGATGGCGCGCGGTGACTTTCTGTCGATGCTCGACTCGGACGACTGGCTCTTCCCGGACAAGCTCGCCCACCAGGTCGGGATACTCGGGGCCAACCCTGCGCTCGCCGCGGTGAGCGGCGTGTGCGCCATCACGGACGCGCGCGACGAGGTCGTCGGCATGACCTCCGCAGGGCTGCGACCCGGCGACACCCTGACCGTCGCGCGCTTCGCTCGCCTCGGGCCGCCGCCGTTTTCGTTCCCGCCGGCGATGCTCCGCATGAGCGCGATCGAGGGCGCGTCGTTCAACCCTGCGTTCCGTCGGTCGCAGGACTCCGACTTCTTGATCCAGGCGGTCCTCGGCGAGCGGTACGCCGTGAGCGACACGCCGGTCTACGCGTACTCGCAGGCCGCCGCCGCGTCGCTCGAGCGCACGCTCGAGGGGTATCACTACCGCGTGCGCTCCTACCTCCAGTACAGGCGGACGCAGCCGGTCTCGGTCGCCGTCAACGTCGCGAAGACCCTCGCCCGCGCGGCGGTCTACCGCGCCGCGGGCGCCGCTGGCCTCGAGCAGCGCCTCATAGATCGCCGCTGGCAGCCCGCGACACACGCGGTGCACGAGTCGTTCGCGCGGGCACGCGCAGCGGTCGCGCCCATCGCAGCGACGCTCGGCATGCGCGCGGCGTAGGGGCTGGCCGAAGTGCAACCCGCCGCCGAGCCAGCGCACGCCCCGCAGCCCCCGTCCGCGGGGCGGCCGCACCCGGCCACGCGCTCGAAGCGGCGCTCACTCCCGTGGGTCGAGTGGCTGTGGATGGCGACCATCCTGCTGATGCCGTTCTACGTCTTCTCGGCGGGAAACCCTCAGCCGTCGGACGCCGTGCTCGTCGCGATCCTCGGCCTGCCCATCCTCGCGCTCAGGCCCTCTCTGCCGAGCTCAGTCGCGCGTCCGGTCATCGCGCTCGTCGCGTTCACGCTCTACGTCGCGCTCTGCAACCTCTCGTGGGCGGCCATCACGGCGCGGACGGACTTCCTCCGCGCGACCTTGTTCTACGTCTTCAACCTGATGGTCTTCGTCGGGTACCTCGTGCTCACTGGCTACCGCGGCGACGCGTGGCTGCGGGCGACGGCGTATGGGTTCGCCGCGTCCATCCTGATGCTGACGGTCCTCGCGCTCGCCGGCGGGCGCACGACGGGCGGCCGGCTCGTCCTGTACTTCAACAACCCGAACCAGCTCGCTTACTACGTACTGATGAGCGTCACGCTGGTGGTGGTGCTCGCCAAGCGCGCCAACCTGTCCGCGGCGGTGCTCATCGGGCTGATGGCGGCCGCGGCGTACCTCGAATACCGCGGCCACTCTCGGGCCGGCGCCGCGGGGCTGCTCCTGTTGCTCGGCTTCTATCTCGCGCGCAATCCGCTGGCGCTCGCCCTCGTCGCGATCCCGCTCTTCATAGTGTCGCTTTACTACGATCCGACGGACGTCGACGACCCGCTCTGGCAGGCGCGCGTGAGCAACGTAGAGTCGAACTCGCTCGCGCACTTCGCGGAGGAGCGCGGCCTCGATCGCATTGTCGACAATCCGCGCTACTTGCTGCTGGGCGCAGGCGAGGGAGACTATCTCCGCTTCAACCCGAACAAGCTCGAGGTCCACTCGAGCGCGGCGAGCATTGTGTTTTGCTACGGCGTGGTGGGCGCGGGGCTCTTCATCGTGTTCGCCGTGCGCGTGCTGCGGGCCGGCGAGCTGCGCACCGCGCTGATGCTCATGCCCGCCCTCGGGTATGGGCTCTTCCACAATGGCATGCGGTTCCGTCCGTTCTGGGTGCTGCTCGCGGTCGTCGTCGCATACGGCGTGATCGTTCGCATCGAGCGCGCGCGGGATGGGCCCCGCGCCGCCTCATCCGGCGCCGCCTCATCCGGCGCCGCCTCACCGGGCGGTCGCTAGCAGCCGCTCGCGGATCCACCCCATCGGCGCGCGCTTCAACGCTCGCCGAGCACGAGGTCCGCGATCTCTTCGAGCTCCGCGTTCGTCAACGCGCTCCCGCTCGGCAGACAGAGCCCGCGCGCGAACAGCGACTCGGCGACCGACCCGCCGACGACGCGCCGGCCCTCGAACACGGGCTGCAGGTGCATGGGCTTCCAGACCGGACGCGCCTCGATGTTCGCCCGCGCGAGGCGCCCTCGGATCTCCTCGCCCGTCGCTCCGAACGCGTCCGCATCGATCTCGACGCAGGTGAGCCAGAAGGTCGACCGGCAGCGTGGCGCCTCCGGCATGAGGCGAAGGGCGCCCTCGGCGATCGGGGTGCTGAACGCGTGTCGATAGAACGCACGGTTCGCCCGCCGTCTGTCGACGAACGCGTCGAGCCGGCGGAGCTGCGCCCGGCCGAGCGCCGCGAGCAGGTTGCTCAGGCGGTAGTTGTATCCGACCTCGGTGTGCTCGTAGTGGACGGCGGGCTGGCGGGCCTGGGAGGCGAGGTAGCGCGCGCGCGCGACGAGCGCCGCGTCGTCGGAGAGCAGCGCGCCGCCCCCGCTCGTCGTGAGGATCTTGTTGCCGTTGAACGAGACGACTGCGATCCGCCCGAACGATCCGGCGGGGCGGCCGTCGTAGCGCGCGCCGAGCGCCTCCGCGGCGTCTTCGATGAGGGGCACCTCGTAGCGGGCGCAGACCGCGCCGATCGCGTCGTAGTCGGCGCACTGCCCGTAGAGGTCCACGACGACCACCGCCTTCGGGAGTGTGCCGGAGCGCGCGCGCGCGCCGAGCTCTTCCGCGAGGAGCGCCGGGTCCATGTTCCAGCTCTCGCGGGTCGCGTCGATGAACACCGGCTCCGCGCCGACGTACGCGATCGCGTTCGCCGTGGCGGCGAAGGTGAGCGTCGAGGTCAGGACGACGTCGCCACGGCCGACGCCCAGCATGTGAAGCGCGAGGTGGAGCCCGGCGGTCCCGCTGGCGAGCGCGGCCGCGTGGCCCACGCCCGCCGCTTCGGCGAGCTCACGCTCGAACGCATCCACGTGCGGGCCGAGCGGGGCGATCCAGTTCGAGTCGAACGCGTCGAGGAGCATCGCGCGCTCTTCGGGGCCGACGTCCGGGGGCGAGAGGTAGATGCGGTAGCTCATGTCGATCCCTCGTCGCGCGGCGCTCCGGTCGGGCGAGCGGGGTGTGCGCGCGCAGGCACGCCGACCGCTACGACCCGCTCGGCCAGGTCGTGCAGGCAGACCGCCCCGGCCCCCAGGGTGGACCACGGCCCGATGCTGACGCACTGCACGACGACGGCGCCGGCGCCGACGAGCACGCCCTCGCCCACGGTGACGGCGCCCGCGAGGTGCGCGCCGACCGCGACATGGGCGAAGGGCCCGACCACGCAGTCGTGATCAACGGTCGCGCCGGTGTTGACGATGGCGTGTGCGCCGACCGTGGCGCCCGGCTGCACGACCGCGCCGGCGCAGACGACCGCGCCAGGCTCGACAGTGGCGTCCGGCGAGACCCAGGCGTGCGGGTGCACGACGCGCTGCCAGCGGAGCCGCAGGGGCGCGAGCTGCGCGACGACGCGGCGGCGCACGGCGTTGTCGCCGAGCGCTGCCACCGCAGGCGCGCCCGGTCGGACGGCGCCTATGGGCCCGGCGACCGGCGCCCCGAGTGTGTGGCCGCCGAGGCGCGCGGGGTCGTCGTCGTACACGGCTTCGACCTCGAGCCCGGCGGCACGCACCGCGGCGATGACGACCTTGGCGTGACCGGACGCGCCGAGCACGTGCAGGGGCGCGCGCGCGGCGTCTTCGGCGCGGTCGGGGCGGCGGAGGCTCACCGGCGCGGTCCCTCTGCGGCGGCCGCCTCGCTGCCCATGAACTCAGGCATGGTCGCGTGCCCGTCGGCGCTGATGCCCTCACGGAGGACCACGGCGCGCACCGTCTCGAAGAGGATGCGCGCGTCGAGCGCGGCCGAGCAGTGGTCGACGTACCACACGTCGAGGCGGAGCTTGTCGTCCCACCTGAGCGCGTTGCGACCGCGGACCTGGGCCCAGCCGGTGATGCCCGGGCGCACCTCGTGGCGGCGGGCCTGCGCCGGCGAGTAACGGGCGAGGTACTGCGTGAGCAGCGGCCGCGGTCCGACGAGGCTCATGTCGCCCTTGAGGACGTTGTACAAGGTCGGCAGCTCGTCGAGGCTGCTCGCTCGTAGAAAGCGCCCGAAGGGCGTCAGCCGGAGCGCGTCGGGGAGGAGGGCGCCCGCCTCGTCGCGCGCGTCGGTCATCGTCCGAAACTTCACCAGCTCGAAGGATCGACCGCCAAGTCCTGGACGTTGCTGACGAAAAAGGACTGGGCTGCCAAGCTTCCGACGCACCGTGAGCGCGACCACGCCCGCCGCGGGCGAGAGCAGCACCGTCGCGGGCAGCGCCACCGCGAGGTCCACCGCGCGCTTACCGAACCGCTTATAGAAGTTTACGGGTCTCGACATCGCTCACCGCCTGGTCGCCGAGCGCGCGGTGAAGCCTCGCGCCACCGGCCCGCGCCGCCGCGGCGACGCGAAGAGCCGCTCGTAGGTCGCGAGGACGCGTTCGAAGACGCGCTCCTGGTCGAAGCGCTCGCGCGCGATGCGCCGACCCGCGGCGCCCAGCTCGCCGCGCCGCGCCGCGTCCGCGAGTAGCGCGGCGATCGCCTCGCCGAGCGCCTCTGGGTCGCCCGCCGGCACGAGCAGGCCGTTGTCGCCGGCGCGCACGCGGGCCCTCGCGCCATCGACGCCGACGGCTTCACCGGCGCGCACGACCTCGCGGCAGCCTCGGATGTCGGTCAGCACGACCGGCACCCCCATCGCGCACGCCTCCATCGGCACGCGCGGAAACCCCTCTCGGTGCGAGGGCAGGACGAAGACGTCCATGAGCCCATAGAGCGCGGGGAGATCGTGGCGCAGGCCGGTGAACACGCAGGCGCGCTCGAGCGCCGGATCGGCGGCGACCTCGGGGCCAAGCGCGTCGGCCTTGTCGTCGTCGCGCGGCCCGATGAGCAGCACGCGCAGGCTCGGAAAGCGCTCGACCAGCGCCGGCACGGCGCGGAGCAGGTCGAGCACGCCCTTCTCCTCTACGAGGCGCCCGACGAAGCCGATGACGAGCGCGTCGTCCGCGATGCCGAGGGACGCGCGCAGCGCGGCCTGGGCGGCGGGGTCGAGCGAGCCCCGATCGAAGCGGGTCAGGTCGATGCCGTTGCCGAGCAGCGCGAGCCGCTCGCGCGGGGCGATGCCCTCGGCGACCGCGGTCTCGATGTCCTCCGCGCTCTGGGACAGGATCGCGTCCGAGCAGCGCGCGGCGATGCGCTCCATCCACACGTAGAAGCGCCGCTTCATCGGCGGCGTGTCGTCATGGAAGTAGAACCCGTGCAGCGTGTTGACGACGTGGGGGACGCCGGCGATGCGCGCCGCGAGCTGACCGAGTAGGCCGGCCTTCGGCGTGTGGGTGTGGACGAGGTCGAAGCGCTCCGCTCGCATGAGGCGCACCAGCGCGAGCAGCGCGCGCAGATCGGCGGCCGGCGTGAAGCGGCGGGTCATCGGCGCCGCGAGGTGCCGGATGCCGCGCGCCTCGAGGTAAGCGACGTCGGGGCCGAACGCTGACACGCCCGTCACCTCGTAACCCTCGCGTGCGATGCGGCGGAGCTGGTCGGCGAGCAGGTAGCGCAGCGAGAGGTCGACGGTCGTCACGTGCGCGACGCGAAGCGGCCGGCCGTTCGCAGGGAGCGTGTCCGGCGCGGTGTCCCGGGCGGTCATGTCGGCTGCACTCCGACGCCCTGATAGTCGAAGCCCTGGGCGCCGAGCCCGTACGCCGCCCAGATGTTGCGGCCGTCGATGAGCACGGGCTGGCGGAGCGAAGCGCGCAGGCGCTCGAAGTCGGGGTTTTGGTACTCGCGCCACTCCGTGACGAGCACGAGCGCGTCGGCGCCGTCGGCGGCCGCGTATGCGTCGTCCACGAGGCGCAGCCGCTCGTCGTAGAGCGGGCGGACGTGGGACATCGCCTCCGGGTCGTGCGCGACGACCTCCGCGCCCTCCGACAGCAGCACGTCGAGCAGGGTCAGCGCGGGGGACTCACGGATGTCGTCGGTGCGCGGTTTGAACGCGAGGCCCCAGACCGCGATCCGCTTTCCGCGCAGGTCGCCGTCGAAGCGCGCCTTGACCTTGCGCGCCAGCAGACCCTTGTGGCGTTCGTTGACCCGGTGGGTCGTGTTCGCGAGCTCCGCGCCGACGCCGTGCTCGTGCGCGATGTCGGCGAGCGCCTGGACGTCCTTCGGGAAGCAGGAGCCGCCGTAGCCGGGGCCGGCGTAGAGGAACTTCGGGCCGATGCGGGCGTCGCTGCCGACGCCGCGCCGGACGCTGTTGATGTCGGCGCCGACGCGTTCGCAGAGCACGGCGACCTCGTTCATGAACGAGATGCGCATCGCGAGCATGGTGTTCGCGACGTACTTCGTGAGCTCGGCGCTCGCCGGGTTCATCCAGACGATGCGATCCTTGGCGAGGCTGACGGGGTGGTACAGGCGCGCCATCACCTGCCGCGCGAGCGCGTCGTCCTCGTCGCAGCCCACGATCACCCGGTCGGGCCGCATGAAGTCCTCGACGGCCGCGCCCTCTTTCAAGAACTCGGGGTTCGAGACGACGTGCACCCGGTGCGCGGCCCCCTCGACGATGCGACGGACGCGCGCGTTCGTGCCGACCGGGACCGTGCTCTTGAGGACGAGCACGACCTCTTCGGTGAGGTTCGCCGCGACGGTCTCGGCGACCTTGTCGACCGCGGAGAGGTCGGCGCCGCCGTCGCGGCGGGGCGGGGTGCCGACCGCGACGAACACGACCTGGGCGCCGGCGACCGCGCCGGCGACGTCCGCCGAGAAGCGCAGCCGGCCGGCTGCGCGGTTGCGCTCCAAGATCGGGCCGAGCCCCGGCTCGAAGATGGGGACCTCACCGGCCTGCAGGCGGGCGACCTTGGCGGCGTCGATGTCCGCGCACACGACGTCGTTGCCGGTCTCGGCGAAGCAGGCGCCGCTGACCAGCCCGACGTAGCCGCTCCCTACCATGCAGAGTCTCATCGTGATCCCTCTTCGAGCCGAACGCGGGAGCGCGGCGTCGCGTCCCCTCCGCGGACGAGGCGCGTCGTGTGCGGGCCTTTCCTAACGTCGCTGCGCAGCGCCCGCAACAAGAGCGACGGGCGCGGTCGCCACTGCCCGCGGGCAGCGGGGGAGGCGCTCAGTTCAGGCCGACGACCTTCGCGAGCACGACCGTGATGTTGTCGGGCCCACCGTTCGCGTTCGCCACGTCGATGAGCTTCTGTGCGGCGGTCTGCAGATCGGGGTGCGCCTTCATGACGTCCTCGATCTCCCGGTCGCTCGCCGGGCCGGCGAGCCCGTCGCTGCAGAGGACGTAGACGTCGCCCGGCTCAGGTTTGTCGAGGCTCGTGTCGACCTTGACGGTCTCCTTCATGCCGAGCGCGCGGACGATGACGTTCTTGTGCGGGAAGTTCTCGATCTCTTCCGGCGTGAGCCGCTTCATCTTGATGTAGTCGTTGAGCAGCGAGTGGTCCTCGGTGAGCTGGGTGAGCTTGCCGTCTCGGAAGCGGTAGGCGCGGCTGTCGCCCACGTGGGCGATGAGCACGCCCTCGTCGACGACCAAGATGCTCACGAGCGTGGTGCCCATCCCCCGGCAGCGCAGGTTCTGCTTCGCCGCTTCATAAATGCGGAGATTCGCGAGCTTGACTCCTGCGATGAGGCGGTTCTCCTCGTAGCCGCGGGAGTGGTCCATTTTGTACGGCCAGGTCACCTCGGCGTCGCGCCCCGTCGTGCGGAAGAATTCCCGCACGGTGTCGATCGCGAGCTGGCTCGCGACCTCACCGGATGCGTGGCCCCCCATCCCGTCGGCGACGATGTACAGGTTGTCGTCGTCGACCACCGCGAAGGTGTCCTCGTTGTGGTCCCGCTTCATACCGACGTGCGTCAGTCCGGTAGCGATGACCCGGGCGCGGGCTGCCATGTCCAGGGTGCCTCCCTATCTCTTTCGAATGTCGACGGTGCCAGGGCGTCTAGCGTATCGACCCGCGAGGAGCCAAGTCAAACGTCCGATTCGGCCGCAGGCACCCGCGAGATGGGCGCAGGCCGCCTCCGCACCGGCGATCGCGTGGCCTCCGTTGCCAGCGCGCCCGCGGCGGTGTACTCCCGGGGGCATGCGCGGTGCAGCGCCGGACCAGGAGCTCGCCGCGGCCGCTGCGCGGCTCGCGGAAGAGGTCGCGGAGGTGCTCCGCTGGGAGCGGTCGCTCGGCGGCGTGGGCGTCACCGCCGCTGAGCTGCGCGCGGAGGGCGAGCGCGGGCGGCCGGCCGATGTGCCGCCGGTCGATAGGCGGCCGGTGGATGAGCCGACGGTCGAAGCGCGCGACGGGGCGCCTCGCCCGGCCGAGGTCGCATCGGCCGCCGGGGAGCCCACGTCCCTCGAGGTACCGCTCGCCGCGCGTATCGCGCGCCTCGAGACCCTCGCGGCGGAAGCCGCCAAGTGCACGGCCTGCCCGTTGCACGAGGGGCGGACGCGCTCGGTGTTTCAGCGCGGCGACCCGGCGGCCGAGCTCGCGTTCGTCGGCGAGGGCCCGGGCTTTCACGAGGACCGCCTCGGGTTGCCCTTCGTGGGGCCGTCCGGCGAGCTGCTCGATCGCATGATCGCCGCGATGGGTTACGCGCGCGACGCGGTCTACGTGTGCAACGTCGTCAAGTGCCGGCCGCCGAACAACCGCACGCCCACGGTCCCCGAGCGCGACGCCTGCGGCCCGTTTTTGGAGGCGCAGCTCGACGTCGTCCGGCCGCGGGTCATCGTCGCGCTCGGGCGCTGCGCGGCGGAGCACCTCGGCTGCGCCGAGCCCGAGCAGCGCGGGTGGCGAGGCCGGTGGGGACAGTGGCGCGGCACCCCCGTCATGCCGACGTACCACCCCTCGTATCTCCTGCGCACCCCCCAGGCGAAGCGCGCGGTCTGGACGGATCTTCAGGCGGTCCTCGCACGGCTCGGGCGCGAACCTCCGGGGACGCCCGCCGCCGTGGCGCGGCAGTAGCGGCCCGTCGCGGGGCGGGTCCGAGGCAGCTCCGTCAGCGCAGGACGTGGATCGTCGTCGCTTGGCCCTCGGCGCTGCCGGCGAGGAAGGGGGCGAGGGCGAGGCCGTCGCCGAGCGGGACGATTCGGCCCGCGATCCAGCGCGGGTCGGCGTCCGAGACCACCCGATCGAAGGCCTCGGCGATGCCCTCCGCGCCAGCCCGGACGATGGGGAGCGGCAGCCCCTCTGCGTCGAGCGGGACGGGCGGACCGGACCGGTCGATGGCGGCGACGGCTACGACGGCGAAGGGCTCCGACAGGGCGGGGAAGCGGACGAGCGTCTCTCGGCACTCACGCGCCAGCTCCCGGAAGCTCTGCCGCGCGACGTGCGCGACCTGCGACCACGCCCCGTCGTCGACCCGGGGCGAGACCGTATACTGGAGCAGGCGGATGCGCGGGGGCGACGGCCCGGGCTCGACCTCGGCGAGGGCCACGTCGAGCTGGCGAGGGCAAGGCCCGATCGAGCCCACCTCGCCGCGGACGCGCTGCTCGCAGTAGACGACCCCGGTGCTGATGTCGATGAGGTAGCGGCGTTCGATCGCCGCGCGCGCGAGCCCCGCGACCCACTGGCGACCGACCTCGACGAGGACGCGCTCCTCGAGGAGGACCGCCTGCTCCCACGAGGCCGCGCCGCTCGCGAGCCACGCGCGCACGCGCTGCGCCGCTTCGACCCCATCGGTGCGCTCGAGCAGCGCCGTCGCGACGCGAGTGGCGCCGGCGAGCAACGCCGCCGTCTGGCGAACGTCCCGGGCCGCGAGCGCCGTCCGCAGCCGGCCCACGAAGCGCTGTAACCCGAGGGGCGGCGGGGTCCCCGCGAGCGAGATGAGCTTCGCCACGCCCTCGGCGACCGAAGGCGCGCTCGAGGCGTGCTCGACCCCGACCCGGACCACCGCCGTCGCGAGGTCGTCGAGGGCCCTGCCGAGCGCGCCCTCTCGGCCACCCACGGCGTCGGGCGCACGCGCGGCCTCGAGCCCCGTCACCGAGACCCGGCGCTCGCCGCGGGTCAACGGACCCTTGCCGGCCCCCGCCCCTGCGCCCGCCACCCAGCGGAGCGCCGCCGCGACGTGCGGCCCGTCGACGCGTCCGTCGCTGCTGACGCAGGTCAGCACCCCGTCGCGCAGGCGCACCGTCACCAGCTCCGAGACGCCGTCGACCACGACGTCGAGGGCCGCGCGCTCGATGCTCGCGGCGGCGCCCGAGTCCGCGCCGGCCGCGCTCCCCGCGAGCGCCCGCTCAGCGGCCCGGCGGAGCGTGTCGCTCACCGCGCCGGCTCCTCACGCATCAGGGCGTGACGCCGCTCGAGCTCGAAGCGCAGCGCAGCCGGCGCGCGCCGCAGATCGAGCTGCAGGACCTCACGGAGCAGACCGCGCGCCACGTCGACGCGGGCGTCGCGCGCCATCTCCTCGGCGCGGCGGAGGAAGCACCGCGCCATCGACCGGACGACGACGGGGTTGCGCTCGACCCTCGCGCGATCGGCTTCGATCGCCCGCCGGAAGGCGGCGAGCGCCTGGGCGTAGCGCTGGCGTCGGGCGAGCGCCATCGCCTCGGCGACGAGCGGCGGCGCCCACCGAGCGCGCCGAGCGGCGGCGCGCTCGAGCAGGGTCACGCCGCGGTGCAGCGCGCCGATCGCGAGCAGCACGAGGCCGGCGAGGTAGAACGCCCCCGCGACCAGGCGCACGCCGAGCCGAGGCCCAGGCCGCGTGCTTGGTCCGTGACTGGAGAGCCGCGGGATCGATGGCGGCTCGAGCGGAGGCTCCTCGCCGCGTAGATCGAGGCGCGCCTCGATGGCCTCCACGGCGTCCTCGATCTCCGCACGCAGCGCCGAGACGTGCGTGTGGGCACCGAGCGTCCGCAGCGGCTCGAGCGCGCGCCCGTCACCCACCCGCCGGAGCGTGCGCACGGCCTGGGACGCGACCGCGGGATCCGGATCGCCGAGCTGGGCGGCGACGGCCTCCGTGTCCTCCGTCCCGCCGAGCGTCTCGAGCGCCTCGAGCGCGGGCAGCCGCGCGCCGGCGTCGGCCGTCGCGAGCATGGCGCGCGCCTCGCCGGCGGCGCGATGATCACCGACCGCCCCGAGCGCGCCGGCGATCGCGAGCCGCGGGCGCAGGTCGACGGTGCGCTCGAACACCGCCCGCAGCAGCGGCTGCACGCGTGGGTCGTCGACGCTCGACAGGACGCGCGCGGCGTCGCCCACCAGCTCGCCGGGTCCGCCGCGCAGGACCGTCGCGAGCGCCGGGATGAGGCGCGCGTCGCCGCAATGCCTGAGCGAGGAGAGCACCTCGCGCCGCGCTTCCACCGAGCTCATCCCGTCCGCGCCCTCGATGACCGCGCGCAGGTGCGCCGCGAACGTGTCGCTCCAATCGCGGGCGCGGAGCAGGACCTGCGCGCGTTCGTCGCCGGGTAGCTCGACGAGCGGCTCGGTCTGGCGCGAGCCCTCCCAGAACGCGTCGATCTCCACTTCGAGCCGGCCCGCGACCTCCGCCCAACGCGCGGCCTCGGTCCGCGCTGCGCGGCCGCTCGCGCCGCCGAGCGCCATCCGCGCCCGCGACAGCTCGTAGCCGAGCTCGACGTCGCGGAGCTGGTCGAGCGCCTCGACCACTTCGCGCGGGCTCCGTCCGGCCGACGACCGCAGCGAGCCGCGCCCCTCGCCGAGCTGTTCGAGCACGGCGCGGCGCTGACGGAGCGTCCCTGCGCGCAGCACCGCGAGCAGCGTCCGTGTGTCGTCGATCTGCGCGAGCTCGTCTCGGGGCTCACTCACCGAGAGCTCGCCGAGAAACGACGGGTCCTCGTCCGGCACCGGCGGCGGGGTGATGCTCGGGCGCGCGTCGACCCGGGCCCTGTCGCGGACGTCGAGCGCGGCGACGTCGAGCGCGGCGGTCACCTGCACCAGCGCCCGCGCCAGCGCCCGATCGTCGGCGGCCTCCGGCAGCCCGAGCTCCTCCCGCGCCGCGACTCGCTGCGCGGCGCCCGCCACGCCGAGCCGCAGCCACCGCCGCAGGCGTGGGCCCGACGGGGGAGATCCGCTCATCTGTCGCCGATCCGCGTGCTCCGTCGCCGGCCGTCGCCAGGGAGAGCGCGCGGACCGTCCTCTTGGTCGTGGTCGTCGAGGTCGCTCCAGTCTCGGTCCCCGTCCCCGCCGTCGAGCCCGTCATCGTCGAGCGGCGGGAGCGACCCGATGTCGTCGACCCAGTGCGTGGGATCGTCATCCTCGCCGGCGAGCGGCTCTCGCTCGCGCAGCGTGACCGCGTCGTCGCCGGTCTCGAGGAGCGCTTCGAGCAGCTCGGCGTCCTCCAGCAAGCCCGCGTCCGGGGCGTCGTCGCTCGAGCCGTCGGACGCGACGTCGCGAAGTCCCGGCGGCTCGGAGTCAAAGGCGTGGGCGTCCGGCAGCCCGAGCGTGTGGTCAGAGATGGAGACCGCCTCGGCCGGGTCGAGGTCATCCTCGAGGCCGAGCCAGGCGTCGTCCGCCGCCGGGCGATCGGCGTCCACGACTTCGTCGGCGTCAGGCCCGCAATCGTCGTCCATCGCGGGTGCGTCGAGGGCGTCGTCGGCCCAACCGAGCGGCTCGTCCTCGCTCAGGTCGAGCGCGGTGAACGTCGAGACGTCGGCGCCTTCGTCTAGCTTCGAAGACATCGCGCAGATCGTACCGTCTGCCCGCGCGCGTGGCCAAGAGGCTGAGCGGTGCGCGAGGCGTGTGTCCGCGTCCTGGCGCGCCGGTGGGTCAGCCGCCGCTCGAGGCGCGTCGCCTGCGCCGGACGTTCGGTGGCGCGTGCGAGGGGCTCACCGAGGCCCGCGCGCGTCTCGGCACCGGAGGCGCCGGCGACGGTGCGGAGGGCCTGGGTGGTGGCGGCGGCGACGCGGCGGTCGGGGACAGGCCGTGGCTCGACGGCTGGCGCCGGTCGGCGGCGTTCCAGCGGTCGATGATCCACGCCGCGCCTGCGAACGCGAGGCCGAGGGGCGCGAGGCGGATCGCGAGCGCCGTGTCGAAGGGCTCGTTCAGCAGGACGCTCCGCGCCGCGAAGACGCCGAGCGCGAGGCCGTACGCGCCGAGACCGCCGGCGAGCGTGCGAGCGGCGCGTCGGACGAACGCCTCGAGCGCCGTCGCGCTCCTCCATCGCTCGCGCACGCCCGAGAGCCACGCGGCGGCCGCGGAGACCGCGCTCAGGATCGTGAGCCCCACCATGAGCGGCCCGAGCCCGCGATCGGCGACGCTCGCGGGGCTCGCGGCGCCTGCCGCGACGTAGAGCGAGAGCGCAGTGGCGCAGGCGACGGTGAGGCTCAGCGCTGCGCCCACGGCGATCGCGCTCGGGCGGGCCATGCGCGCCTGCCTGGCGAGCGCGCGCGCGGCGAGCGAGGGACGGCCGGCGGTCGGGTCGGGCGCGCAGGTCGGGCAGTGGGTGTCCGCGCGCAGCTCGGAGAGCGCGGCGGCCAGCGCCTCGGCGCTCTCGAAGCGGAGGGCCGGATCGCGCGCCATCGCCCGCTGGATGATGGCCTCGAGCGCGACCGGGACGCTCGGCCGGATGCTCCGCGGCGGAGGTGGGTCGCGGTGTGCGATGCGCTCGAGCACCGCGCTCGCCTTGCCGTTGGTGTAGGGCGGGCGGCCGGTGAGCGCGCGGTAGAGCACCGCGCCGACGCCGTACACGTCCGCGCGCCCATCGACGTCGCGGCCGAGCGCCTGCTCGGGCGCCATGTACGACGGCGTCCCGACGACCGCGCCAGTGACGGTGAGCGACTCCGCCCCGTCGAGCTTCGCGACGCCGAAGTCCAGCAAGCGGACGCTCGCCGGAGCGGTCGCGCTGGTCGTGCGCGGCGTCCCGTCTTCGCCGCCGTCCGCCTCCACGTCGTCGAGCGGGACGAGCCCGCCGGCCCCCGAGCGGCACAGGAAGACGTTCGAGGGCTTGAGGTCTCGGTGTACGATCCCGATCGCGTGCGCGGCCGCGAGCCCGTGGGCCATCTCGATCCCGATCCGGATGGCTTCGGCCGGCTCGAGTTCACCCTCGCGCTCGAGCCGCTGAGAGAGATCCTCGCCGTCGAGCAGGTCCGACACCATGCACGGGCGCCCGTCCGGGACCTGCAACAGGTCGAGCACACCGAGCACGTGCGGCGACTCGATCGCGCTCGACGCTCGCGCCTCGCGTTCGAAGCGCTCGATGAGCGCCGGGTAGCGCGCGTACTGCTCGTGGATGACCTTGATGGCGACGCGGCGCGGCAGGCGAACGTGGGCGGCCTCGTACAATCGGCCCATCCCGCCCGTCGCCAGCACGCGCGTGATGCGGTACGTGCTCGCGAGCACCGTCCCGAGGAGCGGGTCGACCCGTGTCTCCCCCTCCGGGCGCAGCGGCGTCGCGTCGACCGGGCAGACCCGGAAGGTCTCCGGGTACGCGCCGCCGCAGACCTCGCACAGGTGCCTCACGCCGGTCGGGCTCGGTTCAGCGACCAGCGCCGTGTGGCTGTGCCGACCCGGGCTGTCGAGCGGGGCCGCCTGGGCCGGTCCGGCGTCCCGAGCGACGGGGACGGTCGCGTTGTCCGATACCTCGGCCTGTGCGGGCCACACCATGGGCCGAAGCTAACGCCTCCGCCCCGCGGCGTCACAAAAGCAGCCAGCGGCGGCGCTGGACGTCCGCGCAGCCCCGGTCAGCGCGTCGTGACGCGGCGTGCGCGGCGCCCGGGGTTGACCGTCCGGGGCGGCGGCCCGCATGCTTTGCCGATGGCGGGAACGATCCGCGTCTTGGTCGCGAAGCCAGGGCTCGACGGGCACGATCGCGGCGCGAAAGTCGTGGCGCGGGCGCTCCGGGACGCAGGCTTCGAGGTGGTCTACACGGGGCTGCACCAGACGCCGCAGATGATCGCGAAGGCCGCGGTGCAGGAGGACGTGGACGCGGTCGGGCTGTCGATCATGTCCGGGGCCCACAACACGCTCTTCCCGGCGGTCCTCGACGCGCTCCGCGCGGAGGGGGCGAGCGACGTGGTCGTCTTCGGCGGCGGCATCGTCCCGAAGGACGACGTCGCGCGCCTGACCGACGCGGGCGTCGGCGCGGTCTTCACCCCGGGGACGCGTCTTGAAGAGATCGTCGCGTGGGTGCGAGCGCACGTCCGGCCGCGGGAGCTGGCGTGATCGGGCGCAGCGCGCGCGCCCCGTGGTCTCGCGCGCTGCGTGCGACCGTCGCCGTGGCCGCGCTCGCCGCGCTCGCCGCGCTGGCCGGCTGCGCGAGGCCGCTCATCAGCCGCAGCGCCCCGTACTCGATCGCGGAGGTGAGCTGGCTCGGTGGCGGCGCGCTGCTGCGCATGGCGCAGGTGTGGCTCCCGCCGCGCAGCAATCTCTCGGTGAAACCGAGCGTGTGTCAGGAGGTGCTCCTGTACGTGACCGCGGGGACGGTGCGGCTCACGCGCGGCGCCGGCGCGTACCAAGACCTCCGCGCCGGCGCGGCGTATCGGCTCGGGCCGGGCCCGATGGGCGAGGTTCGCAACCGCAGCCGCAGGCACTCGGCGCGCGTCGTCATGGTGCTCGTCCGCGATCCGCACGCCCCGCTCGACGACAGCTTCGGGATGCCCTCGTCTCCCGCGCTCTCCGCGTGCGGACACGCTGCGCCGCCGGCCGCAGGGGTCCTGCCAGAGGCGCCACGGTCCCTCGGCGCCTTCGACCAGCCCGGTGGTCAGCTCGACGCGACCGTCTTGCTCGGGGACCGCGCCGAGTCTGGCGAGATCACGCCCCGCGCGAGCTTGGTGGAGCTCGCCGGGACCGCCAGCGCGCGGTGGTCCGAGCGCGCTCACGACGGCTCGATCGTCGCGATCTGGTTCGTCGACGGCTCGGGGACGGCGCGCGTGGGCGGTCGCGCGGTCGCGGTGCAGCCGGGCACGTTCCTGTACCTAAGCTCGGGCCAGGGCCTGCACTTCGAGCCGGATGGCCGGACGCGCCTGCGCGCGCTGGTCGTCTACTCGCCGGCGCGCGGGGCGGAGCGGTGGCGACATGGGCAGGGCGCCTCGCTTGGCCCGCGCGTGAGGACCCCTTCGTGACCGCCGAGCGCGAAGACCCGGCGCTGACCGAGGCGGTCTCGAAGACGGCCCGGCGCTTCGCAGCCGCCCATGAAGGCGACGCCGCCGCATGGGACCGCGCGGGCGCGATCCCCGCTCCGGTGCTCGCCCAGCTCGACGAGCTCGGTCTGTGGTCGCTCGCCTTCGACGATGGGTCCGGCGAGGTGCGGCTCCCCCGCGGCGCGCGCGACGCCGTCGTCGAGGTGCTCGCGGAGGTCAGCGCGTCGCTCGCGGTCGCGGTGGCGGCCCACGCCTGCCTCTGCCTCGCGGCGGGGGTGACCGGGCCGGGTGACGGCGGCGCGCGCGTCGACGTCGAGCGCTCGGCGACCCCTCCGGTGGCCGCACACCTGCTCTTTGCGCACGCGCTGGTCGCGCAGCCCGCGGGCGCCGGCTGCTGGGCCGTGCGCGGGGAATCGGAGCCAGTCGTGGGGCTCCTCGCCGGCGATTGGGTGGTTGCGGCCGTGCCCTGCGCCGACCGCGCCGGCGATCACCGCGAGGTGCTGCGCTTTCGGGTGGGTGCCTCCGATCTCGTCGAGGCGCCGTCGCTGCTCGGGTTGCGGGCCCTCGGGCGGCGCGCGTTGTCGCTCTCCGCACCTGTCGAAGCGGCAGCCGCGGCACGTTCCGGGGACGACGACGCCGTCTCGACGCTCGCCGCGGCGATCCCGTACGGGCTCGAGGCTCTCGGCGCCGTGGGGCTCGGCATCGCCGAGGCCTCCCTCGCCCGAGCGAGCGTCTACGCACGCGAGCGGCGGCAATTCGGCGCGCCCATCGTGGCGTTCGGTGGCGTGCGCGCCATGCTCGACGCGACCGCGGAGGCGCTCGAGCGTTGCCGCGCGGCGCGCGCCGCCGGTGCCCCTCCTGTGCGATGGGCGCTCGACGCCCTCGCGATGAGCGTGCAGGCGGCCGACCGCGCGCTCCAGGTGCACGGCGGGATGGGGTACACGACGGAGGTGCCCATCGAACGCTTCCTGCGCGACGCCGTGACGACCGAGGCGCTCGCCCGCCGGCTCGCCGGCTACATCGCCATGCCGTGACCGGGCACCAGGAGGCTCCGGCGGTAGGCCTCGTAGTTGAACCTGTCGCTGTGCTCGGGCGTGTGGCACTGCAGGCAGACGGACTCGGGCGGATCGGTCCGCGCCATCGGCACGCTCGGGTCCTTGACGTGTGCGCTGCCGGGGCCGTGGCAATTCTCGCAGCCGACGTTCTCGAGCGCGCCCCCGAGGTTGTGGGTCACCGTCGACCCGCCGGGCTTCATGTACCCGGTGACGTGGCACCCGACGCAGTCGAGGTTGTACTCCTTGTGCACCTTGACGAGGGTCGAGTACGCGTAGCCGTGGGGGTGGCCCTTCCACCACAGGTAGGCCGGCTCGTGGCAGCTCCGGCATGCGTCCGAGCCGACGTACACCGGCTGCCCAGGCTTCGCCGGCACAGGCGTGAGCCCGGCGAGCGCGACCTTGTTGTGCTGGTTCACGCGAACGGCGTAGGCGTCGACCAAGGCGGTGACCTTCGGGTCCGTCGCCGCCGAGTGCGGAAACGGAAAGTACCGCGCGACGAAGGCGTTCTCGTTGGCTTCGACGCCGATGGGCTTCGCGATCGCGTCGCGCTCGGCGCGCATGCGCGCGAGGCGAGCCTTCTGCGCCGCGAGGTCGCTCGGGTTCACGTCCTTCGAACGCTCCCAGCCCTCGATGCGCGCCTCGAGGCTCCCGATCTCCTCGTCGAGCGCGTCCGCGCGCCCCTGCTGCGACCACACGCTCTTGTCGGCGAGGCCGAGGCCGGGCTTGCGCAGGTACACGTCGAGCTCGACGACGCCCTGACCCTGACGCCCCGCGTTCATCAGAAAGCTGCCGTCGCCGATCGAGGTCGGCGGGATGGGATCGGGCTGGTCGAGCCCGCCCTCGATCACGAACGTCGCGTGCGTGGCCGTCGCGACCTCGCGCGCGAACGCGCGGCTGCCGCGGACGAGCGCGACGACGACGCGAGGCTCGCGCTTGGCGATGGCCGCGCCGATCGCCGCGAAATGCGCGGCGTCGAAGATCGTCGCGGGTGGGGTCTTCTCGCGCTTCGGGGTCGCGCCGGTGGCCCCACCCGCGGCCGCGCCGGCGGCTTCGCCTTCCTCTGCCGCCGCCGGTTTCGTCTCGGTGTCGGCCGCCGGCGCGTCGGCGCCGGGCTCGGTCGCGGCTACGACCGCGACGTCGGTCGACCCGACGCGCGTGAACCACAGGCCCGCCGGCTGGGTCTCGGCGCCGGCGCTCGCGGTCGCGTCGCCGCCGCGCGGGGCCGGGACGATGTGTGCGCCGAGGCGCGCGACGAGCTCGCCGTAGACCCTCGCCCCTTGGGCGAGGTCGCTCGGGCCGCTGGCGGCGTAGGCGAGCCCGAGGCGGTTCAGCACGGACGCGACGAGCTGCGCGCGCCACAGGTCTTGCGTCGCGGACTCGGGGCTGCCTCCGTGGCCGGGGCCGAAGAAGAGCGGACCGGCGGCGACGAAGAGCGCCGGCACGCCCTCGCCCTTCAGCTCCTCGACCCTCGCGGCGAGCCGGTCGATGCCGCCGAGCGGGTTGCTGGTGCAGCCGCAGGGCTCGAGGTAGCCGTCGAGGTCGGTGACGGCGACGATCCGCAGCGTCGGCGGCGGCGCCTTCTCGGCGGGGGTGGCCCGGTCGCGGTGGCACGCGGGCAGGGCGAGCGCGGTCGCCGCGGCGACCACTACGCAGGCGGCGAATCGGCTGGGCATCGAGCCGCTGAGCATGACGCAATTGTCGCCGGCCCGCATCGCCGCCCACCCGCACCGCGCGCTCGACCTCCGACGCGCGAGCCCGCCGTACCCGTGCTCACCGCAGAACGACGGCGCGACCGCCTGCGTCTGGCGCGCGCGATACCGAGGCGGAGGCGGGCTTCGGCTTCGCCGCGCCTCGCAGCCTTTGGGTGCCTTGACGGGGCAGCGGCGCGCGGCTAGCTTCCGCCGTCTTCACCGCCGGGCGGCCGCCCGGGGAAACGCAAGGAAGTTCGATGGTCAAGGTCCGTCTGGCGCGCGCCGGCTCGAAGAAGCGCCCTTACTACCACATCGTCGTGACCGACAAGCAGAACGCCCGTGACGGGCGCTTCATCGAGGCGATCGGCCGCTACGATCCGAGCCAACCAATCACCGACGCCCGCGTGCAGTACGAGCGGCTCGACCACTGGTGCGGCGTCGGCGCGCAGATCAGCGACCGCGTCGCCAGCATCCTCAAAGAGCACCGGAAGGCGGTCGGCGCCGCCCCCGCAGCCGACGTCACCGCCTGAGCGCGAACCCTACGTGGACGACCGCAAGCGCCTCATCGAGTACATCGCGCGCTCGCTCGTCGATGATCCGGACGCTGTCGGCGTCGAGGTCATCGACGAGGGCCGCTCCGTCGTCTACGAGCTGTCGGTGGCTCCGGACGACCTCGGCAAGGTGATCGGTCGCGACGGCCGCACCGCCCGCGCCATGCGCGCGCTGCTCGCCGCCGCTGCCCGGCGCGGAGACAAGCGCGGCGTCCTCGAGATCCTCGAGTAAGCACCCGATGGGCCGCCGTCCTCGCGCCGACGACACCGGCCGGCAGGGCGGCGGGGGGCGCGCCGCATCCCCGCTCGTGGCGCTCGGCGTGGTCGCGCGACCCCACGGCGTCCACGGCGAGCTCCGCGTCCACCCGTACAACCCCGGCTCGCCGCTGCTCTTCGAGCAGGACGACGTCACGCTGCGGCAATCGGCCGACGAGGGTGGGTCCACCTGGGCGGTCCGTCGCGTCCGCGAGGCTCCGAAAGCGGTGCTGCTCACCCTCGACGGGTGCTCGAGCCGCGAGGCGGCCGACGCGCTCCGGGGGTACGAGGTCTGCGTCCCGCGCGATCGGCTGCCGGCGCTCGACGAGGGGGAGCTGTACTTCGTCGATCTGCTCGGCGCTGCGGTCGTCGAGGCCTCGACCGACGGGGCGGCGCGTCCAGTCGGCGAGGTCGTGCGCGTCCTCGAGTACCCGAGCGCGGACTGCCTCGAGGTGCGCTGCGCCGACGGCGTGCGGGAGGTGCCGCTCTTGCCGCGCTGGGTGACGGCGTTCGACGTAGAGGCCGCCGTGGTCACCGTCGCCGCGCTCGACGAGCTGCCGGTGCGGCCGCTCCCGAAGGGCGAGCGCCCGGGACGCGAGTAGCCGCCGTGCGCTTCGAGATCCTGACGCTCTTTCCGGAGCTCTTCGACGCGCTCGGCGTCGGCCTGCTCGGGAAGGCGCAGGCACGCGGCGAGATAGCCGTCCAGCTGTCGAATCCGCGCGACTTCACGGAGGATCGCCACCGGACGGTCGACGACGCCCCCTACGGTGGCGGCAGCGGGATGGTCTTGATGGCCGCGCCATACCTCGACGCGCTCGACGCGCTCGACAACGAGCGCGCGGGCGTGCCGACGCGCCGCGTTCTCCTCACGCCGCAGGGCGCGCCCTTCACCCAGGCGCACGCCGAGCGCCTCGCGGCCGAGCCGTGCGTCACGCTCATCTGCGGGCGCTACGAGGGCTTCGACGAGCGCATCCGCGAGGCGGTCGACGAGGAGCTCTCGCTCGGCGACTTCGTGCTCCTCGGTGGCGAGGTCGCCGCGCTGGCGGTCGTCGAGGCCGTCGCGCGGCTGCTGCCGGGCGTCGTCGGCAACCGCGGCTCGCTCGTCGAGGAGTCGCACACGACCGGCCTGCTCGAATACCCGCAGTACACTCGCCCGCCCGAGCTGCGCGGACGCACCGTGCCGACCGTGCTGCTCTCCGGCAACCACGAGGCGATCCGGCGCTGGCGCCGACAGCAGGCGCTCCTGCGCACGCGAGCGCGGCGGCCGGACCTTTTCGCGGCGATCGAGCTGAGCGCAGAAGACCGCGCGCTCCTCGCCGAGGCCGACGCCACGGAGGCAGCCGGGGAGCGTCCGTCGGGCTCGGGTCCGCGCGACGCGTAGCGCCGGAACCCGACGAGATCGGGATCGGGCACGGGAGCGGGTGCGGGCACGGGATCGGGTTCGGGAGCGGGTGCGGGTGCGGGTGCGGGAGCGGGATCGGGATCGGGTTCGGGTTCGGGCACGGGTTCGGGTTCGGGTTCGGGCACGGGATCGCGGTCGGGTGCGGGTTCGGGTTCGTGAGAGGACGCCGACTCGGACTCGGCATCGGCCACAGGCGCGGACTCGGACTCGGCATCGGCCACAGGCGCGGACTCGGACTCGGACTCGGCCACAGGCGCGGACTCGGCCACGGTTGCGGACTCGGGCTTTGTGGGCGGGCGGCGTGTTCGGTGCGTTGACCCTTTCGGGGTCGCGTGCTAGCTCAGCGGCCCTTTCGCGAGGCTTTCCCATGAGCAGCACCGTCCGACAGATCGACGCCCTCCAGCGCGCCCAGGCGCGCGAGCTCCCTCCCTACCGTGTGGGCGACACCGTCAGCGTGCACTACCGCATCCGCGAGGGGGACAAAGAGCGCGTCCAGGTGTTCAAGGGCGTCGTCATCCGCAAGAAGAACGGCGGGGCCGGCGCGAGCTTCACCGTGCGCAAGGTCTCGTACGGGGTCGGCGTCGAGCGCATCTTCCCGCAGCACTCGCCGCGCATCGAGAAGCTCGAGATCGCCGCGCGCGGCCACGTCCGCCGGGCGAAGCTCTACTACCTGCGCGATCTCCGCGGGCGCAAGTCGCGTCTGCGCGAGAGCCGCCGCCACGGCGCCGAGCGGGCGGTCCGCTCGCATCGCGGCAAGCAGAGCAAGTAGCGCCTCCCGGCTGACGGGGGCCCGACGCGCGACGTCCCGTGACCACCGGCCGCGCCATCTGAGCGCCGCGGCCGGTGCGGCGCTCGGGCCTACTCGATCACGGTGAGGGGCGACTCGCGAAAGCCGTTCGTCCCCGGGACGTGTACGTGCAGCTTGCGGTCGCGCACCTCGCCGTCGATGACGCTGACGACGAGGAACGCGCACGGCCACATCAAGGTGCCGCCCGACGCGAACGTCGCGGCGTCCTCCTGCGAGAAGTACGCCCCCGCGTCGCAGTGTGAGTGGTAGATGACCTTGAGCGGTCGCCCGCTCGCGGCCCCCTCTTCGAGCGCCCGCACCGCGCGCAGCTCGTTGATCTTGAAGTACATCTTCGAGGTGCGCGGGAAGGTCTCGGGGTCGAGCCGGTGGTACTTGTCCGCCTCGTTGTCCTCGCGACGCATCTCATCGAGCAGCGGGGGGTCGTCGGCCGGTCCGAACAGGAACCCACACGCCTCGCTCGGGTAGCACGCGAGCGCGTCCGCCTCGACCTGCCGGAGCACGGCCGCCTCGATGCGCAGCGCGCCCTTGACCCAAGGGGGTGTCTCACCACTCATAGTGTTTCTCCCATTTCATCGGCGCGAAGTAGCGGTCTGAACGATCGGCGGCGATCGTGACGATGCAGGCGCCGGGCGCACGCTTCGCGAGCTCGAGGGCCCCGTAGACGTTGGCTCCGGTCGAGTGGCCCACGTTCAGGCCCTCCTGCTCGGCGAGGCGGTCCGCCATGTCCCAGCCGGCGTCCGTCGCGACCGGCAGGATCTCGTCGGGCACGTGCGGGTCGTAGATCTCCGGGACGATCGAGCTGCCCATGTGCTTGAGGCCTTCGAGGCCGTGCAGCGCCTCGGCGGGCTCGACCGCGACGCAGTGGACGGGCCGCGTGTGCTCGTGCAGGCGGCGTGTCGTCCCCATGCACGTGCCGCTCGTCCCGAGCCCCGCGACGAAGTGCGTCAGCTCGTCACCGACCTGCTCGAGGATCTCGGCGCCCGTCCCGAGATAGTGGGCGCGCGGGTTCGCGGGGTTCGAGTACTGGTCGGAGTAGAAGTACTTGTCCGGCGACTCCTGGACGAGCCTGCGCACGAGGCGGATGGCGCCGTCCGAGCCCTCCATCGGGTCGCTGAAGATCAGCTCGGTGCCGAACGCACGGGTGATGTCCTTGCGCGCGACAGACACGTTCGACGGCATGACGAGGGCGATCTCGTACCCGAGCGCCGCGCCGTAGAGGCTGTACGCCACGCCGGTGTTCCCGCTGGTCGCGTCGATGAGCACCTTGTCCCGCGTGAGCTTGCCCGTCTCGATGGCGTCGAGGAGCATCCCGAGGGCGGGGCGATCCTTCACAGAGCCGCCCGGGTTCGCGTACTCGAGCTTTAGGTAGAGCTTGCTGCCGGGCGCGTCGCGCTCGATGTGGCGCAAGCGTACGAGCGGCGTCTGACCGACCGCCTCGACGATCGACTCCATGCGGCGAAAGCGCATCGCGGCGTCTACCTCTCTTCGGGTCCTGTGGAGGGCGGTGCAGCCGCGAGCGCGGGCGCGGCGGTCGGCGACATCGGTCGGCCGGCGCCGACCACGGCCTTCATCGCCTCGGCGGCGGAGAGCGCGCCGAGGAGCGCCGCGGCCGCGGGCTCGAGCTCCGGGCGTCCAGAAGCAATGCGCGCGACGTCGCCTGAGCTCGCGACCCCGACCACCACGGCACCGCCGCGCGTCGAGGGCGCGGCCGGATGCATACCGGCGCGGGTCAGGTAGTCGACGGCGGTCTGCGCCGCCCTCGGGTCGACGCGGCCGGCGTCCGCGCCTTCCGCCGGGGCGACGACGAAGCGCGCCTCGCACAGCGCCGCCTGCCCGCGATCGCCGATCTCGGGCAGCAGCACCTGTCGCTGGTAGCGGACGCGCTGCTCAGCGCTCAGCGACATCGGTCGTCAGCCGCCCGCGATCGCGGGGACGACGCTCAGCGTGTCGCCGTCCTTGACCGGGCTCTGCAAGCCGTCGAGGAAGCGGATGTCCTCGTCGTTCAGGAACACGTTGACGAAGCGGCGCACGTTGCCCTTGTCGTCGCAGATGCGCTCCTTGATGCCGGGGTGGTTCGCCTCGAGCTGCTCGATGATCGCGCCGACGGTGGCGCCCTCGGCGTGGACTTCGTCGGCGCCTCCGGTGAGCGTGCGCAGGGGGGTCGGGATGCGGACCGTGATGGCCATCTGGGTCTCCTGTCTCGTCGTTTCGCGGTTCCGGGTGGCTACGCCGCGTCTTCGGCGGTGTAACGACCCACGTGTAGGTCCCGAATCTCGCCTGCGCAAAGGGGACAGCCCTTCCGCGGCGCGATCCTGTGAGCTCGGAGTGTCCCGCGGAGCGCGTCGTAGCTCCACAGCTCACCCGCGGCGGCGGCGGGCGCGCGCTCGTGCCGGGTGAGGAGGCGGAGCGCGAGCGCGGCCTCGAGCGCGCCGACGACGCCGAGCACCGGGCCCGCGACGCCCGCCGTGGCGCAGGTCGCGACGCGCCCGCGGGGGATGTCCTCGAAGACGCAACGCAGGCACGCGCTCGCTCTCGGGACCGACGCGAGCGTCCAGCCGCTCCAGCGGACGGCGCCGGCGGAGACGCACGGCACGCCGTGGATCATCGCGGCGTCCGCCGTCAGGAACTTGGTCGCGTAGTTGTCCGAGCCCTCGACGACCAGGTCGTGGCGCTCGAGCAGGTCGGCCGCCGTGTCCGGCAGAAAGCGCTCGATGACAGGGGTCGCCCGCAACGCGTGACCGCACGTGTCCGCCTCGCGTTCGAGGCGCTCCGCGGCGGCCTCCGCCTTGAGCCCGCCAACGTCGGCGTCGGTGAACAGCGTCTGGCGGTGCAGGTTCGTCGCCTCGACGCGGTCGTCGTCGAGGACGGTGATCGCGCCGACCCCGCTGCGCGCGAGCACGAGCGCCGCGGGCGAGCCGAGGCCGCCCGCGCCGACGAGGAGCACGCGCGCGTCGCGGAGCTGTCGGGGCGCCTCGCTCATGATTGGAAGTGGGCGCCGAGGCTGAAGTAGCGCTCGCCGGTGTCGCAGAGGAAGGTCACGACGTGCTTGCCCGGCCCCAGCTCGCGCGCGACCTCGCACGCGGCGACGACGTTCGCGCCGGCGCTGATGCCCACGAGGAGCCCCTCGCGCTGCGCGAGCGCGACCTTCATGTCCCAGGCGGCCTGGTCCGACACGCCTCGGATCTCGTCGACGACGGAGGGGTCGTAGTTGTCCGGGATGAAGCCGGCGTTCAGGCCCTGGATCTTGCTCGGGCCCGGCGCGCCGCCCGCGAGGACGGGGCTCGCGGCGGGCTCGACGGCGACGACGCGCGTCTCCGGGCGGTGCGCCTTGAGCCGCCGGCCGACGCCGGTGACCGTCCCGCCCGTGCCGACCGCGGCGACGAGCGCGTCGATCGCTTCGGCGCCGAACGCCTCGAGCAGCTCGGTCCCGGTGTCCTCGGCGTGCACGCGCGGGTTCTCCGGGTTGTCGAACTGCTGCGGCATGAACGCGCCGCGCTCGCGCACCACGCGCTCAGCGGCCTCGAGCGCGCCCTCCATGACGCGCTCCGGCTCGGTGAGGATGATCTCGGCGCCGTAGCTCTCGAGCAGCGCGCGGCGCTCGAGGGACATGCTCGCCGGCATGGTGAGCACGAGCGGGTAGCCCTTTTTCGCGCAGACGAGCGCGAGCCCGATGCCGGTGTTGCCGCTGGTGGGCTCGACCACCGTGTCGCCCGGGCGCAACCGGCCGTCGCGCTCGGCCGCCTCGATCATCGACAGGCAGATGCGGTCCTTCACCGAGCCGCCGGGGTTCAGGTGCTCGCACTTGGCCCAGACGTTCGCCGCGCGCTCGGGGACGACGTTGCGTAGGCGCACGACCGGTGTGGCGCCGATGAGGTTGAGGACGCTGTCGACGACCGGGGCGGGGCGAGGAGAGGGCATGGCGGCGGGTTCAGATCGAGTAGACATAGCGGC
This sequence comes from Myxococcales bacterium, assembly GCA_020430775.1. GTDB lineage: Bacteria > Myxococcota_A > Polyangia > Polyangiales > Houyiibacteriaceae > JAGQJE01. Next base: position 6,602 of record JAGQJE010000058.1, on the reverse strand, counting down.
GGGGGGGGGCGTGTCGAGCGACCTCGGCCTCGCCCCTCGCGCACAGGTCTTCGATCGTCACGGCGTCGAAGCAAGCCTGAATGTCTTCCGAGAGCTGCGTGAAGACCGCTTCGGTGACGGCGTGGCTCGTCGGGTCTTCGTCCGAGCCGAGGTCGTCCTCGCCCGCGAGCGACACGGGGCCCTCGAGCGCGCGGATGATGTCGCCGACCCTCAGCTCGGACGGGGGCTGCGCGAGCGTGTAGCCGCCGCGGGGACCGCGCTTCGACGTGACGAGCCCGGCGCGCTTCAGATCTTGGAAGATCTGCTCCAAAAAGCGCGGCGGGATCGCCTGGCGCCGCGAGATGTCCTTGATCTGGGTCGCGTTGCCTTCGTTGTGGTACGCGATGTCGAAGATCGCCCGAACGCCGTACCGGCCCTTGCTGGAGAGCTTCACGCCGACAGGTATAGTTTGTCTATCGGTTGAGTCAACAACACTTCGATGCGGCACTGCGCGCCCGCGTGCGCTCGTGCCCGCGCGCTCTGAGCCCTCCCCGCGGGTCGGCGGGCCGGCTACTCGGCGCAGGCGAGGGCGGGCGCGTCGGGCTCGGCGGCGGCGCTGAGCGTCGGCTGCTCCGGCGTGTGCGGGTGCTCGAGCCTCGCGCCATCGAGGATCGCCTCGCACAGGTCGGCGAACTCGTAGCCGGCTGCCTTGGCGATCTTCGGGAGGAGCGAGGTCTTGGTCATGCCGGGCAGGGTGTTGACCTCGAGGACGTACTCGTTGTCGCCTTCGGTGACGAGGAGGTCGACCCGGGTCGCCCCCGTCGCGCCGACGCAGCGCACCGCGCGCTCGGCGAGGTTCAGCACGCCCTGGTAGCGCGTCGGGCTGAGGCGCGCGGGCAGGTGGTAGACGCTCCCGCCACGCGTGTACTTCGAGTGGTAGTCGTAGAAGCGGCCCGTCGGCTCGATCTCGATCGCGCCGAGCGCCTTGCCGTCGAGCAGCCCGACGGCGATCTCGCGGCCGTCGACGAAGCGCTCGACCAGCGCCGAGCGGTCGAACCGGAGCGCGTCCTGGACGCGGACGGCGAGCTGCTCGACGTCGTCGGCTCGGCCGGCGCCGACGCTCGATCCGTTGCTGCGCGGCTTCACGAAGACCGGGAACCCGAACGAGCCGTGCGCCCGCACGAGCGCGCCGAGGTCCGTGGCGTCCGCCGCGTCGACGCCGTAGTAGGGCGGCGTCGGGACGTTGTAGAGGCGGAAGAGCTCCTTGCTCTTGAGCTTGTCCATCGCGAGCGCGCTCGCGAGCACGCCCGCTCCCGTGTACGGGATGCCGAGCAGCTCGAGCATGCCCTGGACGCAGCCGTCCTCGCCGTAGGTGCCGTGCAGCGCGATGAACGCGACGTCGATGGCGGCCTCCGCGAGCGCGCGATCGAGGTGCGCGTCGACGTCGATCGGCGTCACGCGGTGGCCGCGGGAGCGGAGCGCCTCGCAGACGGCTTCACCGGTCGCGATCGACACCTCTCGCTCGGCGCTGAGGCCCCCGAGCAAGACTCCGACGTGGGGTTGAGTCATGGGTTCGTCTCCTGATTCGGTCGGCGTCCGACCGTGCTCACCGGCGTCGCGCCGGGTCGGGCGATGCGCTCGCCCGTCGAGAAAGCGAAGACCGTGCCAGTAAGGGTTTCGTCGCGAATTCGGGCGGCCGCGCCGCTGCACGCGTGTGGGATCGTGTGCGATATGACGCACCGGAACCTGTATCGTCGGTACCGACCGGCTGGTCCGCCGTCAAATAACGCGCCCTTGTGTCCTGGTCCGTGGCGGCCGGGATCTGCGACCATCGGCCGGACAAGTCAATGCCGCGGGCCCGAGCGACGGCGCGGATCACGACCGCCGCGTGTTCGAAGATTGCGCGCGTTTGGCGACGGTGGTACGCCCCAACACGACCCGTGGCGTCGCGCGCGACGGGCCGATTCAACCTAAGGCGATCCCCGAGCGAGGGGCGCCTCCCGCGCCGGAGCAACGCGACGTGAAGCAGGCGAAGTCATCCGTGCTGGTGCTCGCGCACCGCGCCGTGACGCCTGCTGCCCGCGCTGGCCGGCCGGGTGTGTCCGCGTCGCGGGCACGCACCACGAAGGATTTCACCGATGACGTTCACCGAGGCCGCCGTGGAGGTGCTCCGCCTCGCGGGTAAACCGCTCCACTACAAGAAGATCACGGAGATCGCGATCGAGAGGAACCTCCTCTCGCACGTCGGAAAGACCCCAGAGATCACCATGAGTTCGCGCCTCGCGACCATGGTGAAAAAGGACCGAGGCGACGAGCCCATCTTGAAGATCAAGGCGGGCGTGTTCGGGCTCCGCGAGTTCTCGGCGGAGGTGCTCAAGGCCGCGGAGAGCGAGTCGGGGCAAGACGTGGACGTCGCGGATCTGCCGCCTGCGGAGCCGCCGGACGGCGCCGCCGGGGGCGAGCGCACCGGCGACGCTCCGGTCGGCGGGCCGGAGGCGAAGGCGCCCAAGGAGGCGCCGAAGGTCAAGCCGACGTCGCGTGCGCTGCCGGGGGCGGACGTGTTCCCAGAAGAGGACGACGACGACGAGCCGATCCTCGGCGGCCTCGACGACGACGACGACGACGAGCCGAGCGACAAGGGCAAGCGCGGCCGCCGGCGACGTGGCAAGCACGCGGACGACACGCAGCGCGGGCAGGGCGATTCGTCGAAGCGGCGCGGGCACGACCGCGACCGCGGGCGGGATCGCGGCCGCGATCGCGACCGGGACCGGGACAGGGACCGCGACAGAGATCTGGACAGGGACCGCGACAACGCGGCCCGTGGCTCGCGCCGTGACAACGGCCGAGGGGCGCGCCGGGGTGGAGGCGGGTCCCGCTCCGGCCGCGACGTGACGGGCAACTGGAACCGCGGCCCCGCAGGCGAGGAAGCGCTCGGCCGTGATCTCGCGGACGCGGTCGCGGCCGTGCTCACGGCGCGCTCGTCGAGGCCGCGCACTCTCGAGCAGGTGGCGGACGAGCTCGTGCGCTCGGGGACGTTGAGCGGCTCGGCGTCAGCGCTCGGGCCGACGCTCGCGGCGGTCGTCCGCGGAGACGGCGCTCGCCGACAGGCTGCGCACGGGCGCCCCCGGTTCCGCCTCGACGGCGACCTGCTGAGCCTCGCCGAGTGGGACCAGCCGCGCGAGGCCGTCCGAGCCGAGGAAGAGATCGAGCGCGCCGCCCGCAAGGCGCGAGCCGCGGTGCATCGTGCGCTCATCGGCGCGATGAAGGGCCTGCCGAACGCGGGGCTGCTCGAGCTGCTCGCGACGTGGCTCAGCGCGGAAGGGGTCGGCGCGCTCCGCGCGGTCGCGCGGGCCGACGACCGTGGCGCGTTTCACCTGGCGGGCACCCTCCGGCGGGGCCCCGAGGAGATGCGTCTGGCGCTGGTCGTGCGAAGGGAAGCGATCTCGCCCGAGCACGTCATGGACGTCCGGGGAGCGCTCCACCACTACGGCCAGGCGCAGGCGGCGTGGGTGCTCACGCTCGGCCAGGTCTCGGGGAGCGCGCGCGCCGAGGCGGCCCAGGTGGGCGCGGCGCCGGTGGCGCTCTATGACGGGATCGCGATCGCCGAGGCGATGGAGCGAGCGGGCGTGGGGCTCACGCGTCACTCGGTGCCGCTCGTCCACCTCGACGTCGAGCTGATGGAGTCGCTCCGGGGACCCGCCGACCTCCCCGCGGAGGACGAGCATCGCGCAGAGCGTGGTCGCCGGCGCGACGTCGACGACGACGACACGCGACGCGCCGCCCAAGACCGTGACCGTGACCGTGACCGTGACCGTGACCGGGACCGGGATCGGGATCGGGATCGCGATCGGGCCCCGGACCGCGGCCGGTCGGTCAGGGACGACGACGAAGACGATGACGAAGACGATGACGACGAAGTGAGGGAGTTGGCCGACGCGGGCGACGACTCCTTCGACGACGAGGATCGCGACGATCGCGACGATCGCGACGCGGCCCTCGGTGCGCGCGACGAGCAGCAGGCCGCGAGCGCTGGTCCAGACGAGGCCGACGACCGCGACCGCGAGGGGTCCGGCGGCGGACGCAAGCGCGGGCGACGCCGCCGAGGCGGTCGGCGTCGGGGCGGGGCGGGGCGCGGCCGGGAGTCGTCGAGCGACGCTCCCGGGCGTGCTGCGGATGGAGAGCGCGGCTCGGAAGACAGGGACGTGCGCTCCGGCGACGACCGCCCTCGACCGAGTCGCGACGCCGGCCGCGTGGAGGCGAAACCAGCGGACGCCGACGAGGACGCGCGCGGCTCGCGCCGAGACGACCGCCGGCGCGAGGCACCGGCGTCGGACCGGCCCGCTTCGGACGACGAAGAGTGAGCGCGCGGGCGGCGCGCCGGACGCGCCAGACGCGCCAGACGCGCCAGACGCGCCAGACGCGGCGAACGCGGCAGGCGACCCGGTGGGCGGGGCCGCTCGTGTTCGCTTCGCTCGCCAGCGCCTGCGTGACGCCCTCCCCAGGCTCGACCGACCCGCGCGCGGAGGCGAGCCTCGCCGCCACCACGGCAGCACCCGCGCCGACGGCCGTCACGCCGCCCGCCCCGCATCCGGTCCCGGGCCAAGCGGTGACGCCTCCCGAGCCGGCTGCCGTCGCCGCGACGTCGCGCGAACCGAGTCGACCTACGACCACCGCGACGACGAAGCGCGAGCCGGAGGATCCCGCGGTCGCCGCGCTCACCCGCGCGTTCGAGTCGCGTCTGACGGTCTGGCGGCGACCGGACGGGGAGCGCGTGTACGTGCGGCAGTGTCGTCGCGCGCGCGATGGCTGCGCGGCGCGCATCGTGCTCTTCGCGCGGCTCATCGTGCAGGCGAGCCGGCGCGCGGGCATCGATCCCTTTCTCGTGGGTGCGGTCGCCATGCGCGAGAGCGGCCTCGATCCGGCCGTCGTGGGCCACGCCGGCGAGCGGGGCATCCTCCAGCTCCATCCGAAGGGCGTGGGCTACCACGTGCTCTTCGTGCGGCGATCGATCCGCAGCCCCGGCTATGTCGCCGCCTGCGCGAAACGCACCGATGGCTGCCAGCAGGAGGTCATCGAGGTGGGGACGAAGCTCCTCGCCGAGTCCATCGCGGCGTGCGGCGGCACGCGACGGGGCCTCGGTCGCTACAACACGGGCCGCTGTCAGGCGAACGCCTACGCGGCGCGCGTGCTCGAAGAGCGGCGGGTGTTGCGCCGGCTCGCGAGCGAGACGTAGCGGCTCGGCCGCGCGTGGTGATTGCGTCGCGGCGCGGTCGGGCTGCTAGTCTGGTCGGCAATGGCGCGCATCCTGCACATCGAGGACGACCCGAACAACCGGCGGCTCGTCGAGAAGCTCCTCGTCGCGGCGGGCCACGAGGTCATCGAGGCGGCCTCGGGCCTCGAGGGGCTGCGGCTCGCCGAGGCGGAGCACCCCGATCTGGTCCTCGTGGACATCAACGTGCCGGATCTCGACGGCTACGAGGTCACGCTGCGGCTCCGCAGCAAGCGCCCGCTCGCCGGGGTGCCGATCGTCGCCATCACGGCCGAAGGCGACCGCGAGACGAGCATCGCCGTCGGTGCGGATGGGTTCATCGCCAAGCCGATCGACGCGCCGAACTTCGTCGCGACCATCGAGCGCTTCCTGAGCGGGTACAGCGATCGCCCCGCTGCCGCCGGCTTGGGAGACGAGCGGCTCCGGGGCCTCTCGCAGAAGCTCGTCGAGCGCCTCGAGGACAAGGTCGTCGAGCTGTCGGACGCCAACCGGCGCCTCGAGCAGATGGCGCGGCTGCGGCGCGAGTTTTTGCGCAACGTCAGCCATGAGCTCGCGACGCCGATGACCCCGGTCGTCGGGTACCTGCGCCTGCTGCTCAACGAAGAGCTCGGGCCGCTCACCCCGCTGCAGCGCAAGTGCCTCGGCTCGATCGAGAGCTCGACGCAGCGGCTGCGCGGCGTGGTGGACACCATGCTCGACGTCAGCTCGCTCGAGTCCGGGCGGATGCACTATTACGAGCGCGACTACGACTTCGGCCAGGTCGCCGTCAAAGCGGTCGATCAGACGCGGACCCGCCTCGACGACGCCGGCATCGAGCTCGTCTTCGAGCCGCCGAGCGAGCCGATGCTCGCGCGCGGCGATGCCGACAAGCTCGAGCGCGCGATGGTGCACGTCCTCGACAACGCCATGAAGTTCACGCCGAAGGGTGGCCGCGTCGCGGTCGAGGCGCGGCGCAGCGAGGATCGCTACGCGCTCCGCGTCGCCGACAGCGGTCACGGCGTCCCCGAGGACCAGCTCGAGCGCATCCTCGAGCCCTTCGTGCAGGTCGACGGATCGGTCACGCGGAGCCACGGCGGGGTGGGGCTCGGGCTGGCGTTCGCGCACCGCGTCACGCAAGCGCTGGGGGGCGGGGTGCGCATCGAGAGCCCGCCGCGGGCGCCCGTCGCAGGTCAGCGGCTGAGCGGGACGATGGTCGAGCTCAGCGTCGATCCCGCGCCCTCCGCGAAGCGATGATCTACCTCGACTACCACGCCGCGGCGCCGCTCTCGCCCGCGGCGCGCGCGGCGATGCAGGACGCGATGGCGCAGGGGTGGGCGAACCCGTCGAGCGTGCACGCGGCCGGGCGGGCGGCGCG
>JAGQJE010000368.1 GCA_020430775.1 Myxococcales bacterium | reverse complement strand
TGTCTCCGGCGAGCGTGCCGGCGGCCCGTCCGAGCCGCGCCGCGCGTGCCCGCGCCCGGCGCCGCTGCCCGAACCACACGAGCCCCGCGCCGATGACGAAGACGAACGACACGAACGCGAGGCAGAGCGCGTACCAGACGAGCGCGACGCTACCGCTGCCCACGGCTCGCCTCCACGCGACGACGCATCCCGCGCGCTGCGGGCGCGGCCGGCGACGCGCCCGCCCGGTCCACGATGGCGTGCGGGTCGGGCATCGCGGCGACCATTGGCCGGGGGCGAGGCCGTGTCAACTCGTTCCGGGGCGCCGGCGCTCACTCCCGCTCGTCGCGCGGCGGCCGGGTCATCAGGTCGGTGACGGCGGCGAGGGGCGGTTTGCCCTCGTAGAGCGCGGCGTAGACCTGGTCGGTGATCGGCATCTCGACGCCGAGCTTGCGCGAGAGGTTGTGGGCGCTCTTCGTCGTCCGGACGCCCTCGGCGACCATCTGCATGCCGTCGAGGATCTCCGCGAGCGTCTTGCCCTCGCCGAGCTGGACGCCGACCTGCCGGTTGCGCGACAGCTCCCCCGTGCACGTGAGGACGAGGTCGCCCATCCCGCTCAGGCCGGAGAGGGTCAGCGGGTTGGCACCCGCGGCGACGCCGAGGCGGGAGATCTCAGCGAGCCCGCGCGTGATGAGCCCGGCGCGCGTGTTGTGACCGAGCCCGAGCCCGTCGGCGATGCCCGCGGCGATCGCGATGACGTTCTTCAGCGCGCCGCCGAGCTCGACCCCGATGACGTCCTCGGTCGTGTACACGCGGAAGCGGTCCGTCGCGAACGCCTGCTGCACGCGCTCGCGCACGGCGGCGTCGCGACCGGCGAGTGAGACGGCGGTCGGCATCCGCTGGGCGACCTCCTTCGCGAAGCTCGGGCCGCCGAGGAAGGTGAGCAGGGGGTGGCTCGGCGTCGGCAGCAGCGTCTCGAAGATCTGCGACACCAGCTTCAGGCTGCCCTCCTCGATGCCCTTGGTCGCGCTCACGATGGGCGCGTCCGGAGGCAGCATCGGGCGCGCGGCCTCGATCGAGGCGCGCAGGCCGTGCGTCGGGACGACCCACACGATGAGCGTCGCGCCGCTCAGCGCCTCCTCGAGCGAGCCGGTCGCGTGCAGCGTGTCCGGCAGCCGGAAGCCGGGCAGGTAGGTCGCGTTCTCGCGGCTCGCCTCGATGTCGGCGGCCTGCTCCGGGCGCCTCGCCCACAGCCGGGTCGGGTGGCCCTCGTCGGCGAGCAGCTTCGCGAGCGCGGTGCCCCACGAGCCCGCGCCGAGCACGGCGACCGTCTCCTGCCGAGAGCCTTCGAGGTCGCGCCCGCGCGTGTCGTCCTGCATGGCGCGGACTCTACCAGACTCCTCCGGGCGCTAGCTCGGCGCGCGGCGCGCGGCGCGGAGCCACATCGCGGCGACCGCGCCGGGGCCGATGAACGCCGCGAGCACGACCCACAGGAAGGTCATCTCGGGCCAGAGCGCGCACAGGAGCGCGCCGAGCCCGAAGGCGCCGCTCAGCAGGTAGAAGGCGCGGTCGACCGTCGTGCCGAGCAGCGCGCAGCCACCGCCGAGGACGAGCAGACCGATCGGGATGTTGCGGACCGGATCGTGGCCCTGGCTGGCGCTGTACAACATCTCGAGGAGCAGAAAGAAGAACGTGAGCCCGAGCCCCTGGACCACCTGCCGCGACACGCGGCTCTGACGAAGGCGCTCGCGCAGGACGAGGCCGCCGACGAAGAAGAACGCCACGACGAGCGAGGTGAAGAAGATGCCCTGCGCCCAGGTGTAGCGGAAGCCGGAGCCGAAGTTCAGCGCCCAGATGCCGACCCACGGAAGGGTCAGAAAGAGGCTGCCCGCGAGGAGCAAGAGGGCGCGGACGCGCGCGCCGGTCCGCGGGTCGAAGTCGGCCCCGAGGCGGGTCAGGCGGTCGTGCTCGGTGCGTCGGTCTCGCGCCTGCGCGCTGAGGGTGCTGCGCTCGATGCTCTGCGTGGGCGTGGGGCGGTCGAGCGCGTCGAGCAGCGAGAGCGCGGCGTCCGGCTCGCCGCGGTCGAGGTGGTACTGCGCCATCGCCAGCATGACCTCGTTGTGGCCCTGCCGCGCGGCCTCGTTCTCGGGCCAGCTCTCGAGCGCCGCCCGGAACCCGAAGCGCGTCTCGCCGAAGAGGCGCTGAATCTGCGCGGCGTCCGCGGGGCTCTCGGTCCGCGCCGTGTCGTCCGCGGCCCCGTCCTCGGCGTCCGCGCCGGCGTCCGCACCGGCGCCTCCCGCGGGTGCGCCGGCGCCGCCCGAGCGGGTCGCGTCGATGGCGCGGACGAGGCGCTCGAAGTTCCCCTGGGCTTTGGTGCCGATGTCGACGGCGCTTCGGTGCCGGAGGTACCGGCGGATCGCGGCCCGGAAGGCCTCGGCAGATTCGAAGCGCCGGCTCGGGTCGGGCTGCATCGCGCGCTCGACGATCGCGGCGAGCTCAGACGGGGTGTTGGGGGGCAGAGGCGGGCGCTCCTGCCGGTACGCCGCGTACAACGCGGTCTCGATCGAGGGATCGCTGTAGGGGGACCGGCCGGTGAGCACCTCGAAGAGCGTCGCTCCGAGCAGGAAGACGTCGGTCCACGCGCCGACCTGCGCCGCGCCGGGTCGCGTCAGCTCCGGCGCCATGTACGCCGGCGTGCCGACGACCGAGCGGATCTCGTCGGTCATCGGGAGCCAGCCGCGGTGCGCCTCGTCGGTGCTCGCGGCGACGCCCCAGTCGACGAGGTACACGTCGCGGAAGCGCCCAAACATCACGTTCTCCGGCTTGACGTCGAGGTGCACGACGCCCTTGCTGTGCGCGCAGGAGAGCGCGTCGCAGACCTCCATCAGGATGCCGAGGTGAAAGGCGAGGGCGTCGTCCGCGTCCTCCGGCAGAGACGCGTTCGAGCGGTCGCTGAGCATCGCCTTCCACGAGACGCCCTCGATGCGCTTCATCACCATCTGCGGGACGCCGCGCGTGTCGAGCACGACGACGTGCACCGGGACGACGTGGGGGTGCTCGACCAGCCCGGTAATCCACGCCTCCCGCAGCAGCCGGTCGACGTACTCCGGCGCCACCAGCTCCGGCCGGAGTGTCTTGACCGCGACCTCGCGGCGCAGGTTGCGCTGCTCGGCGAGGAGGATCTCGCCCATCCCGCCGCGGGCGATGAGGCTCTTGAGCTCGAGCGAGGGCCCGTCGCCGACCCCCACGGCCGACATCGCGGGCGTCGACGGCGCCGCCGCCGTGGTCGCTTCCGGGGCACGCTCGTGCAGTCCGGAGCGGATCGTCGCGTCAGTCGGGTGGACCTTCACGCTCTCAGGGAGCGCGAGCGTCTGCAGGAATTCGACCCGGGTGAGATCCTCGGCGGTCACGAGCGCAGCGTATCAGCCGCCGGTATGGTGACGCATCTCGACCGTCGCGCGGTCACGCGGTCGGGGGCGCGTGCGCAGGCTTTGCCTTCGGCGCCTCAGGCGCGGCGTCGTCGTCGGCGAGCTGCAGCGTCAGCTTGTCCGGCTCCATCAGCGCGTTCGCGAGGACCTCGTCGACCTTCGAGACCGAGATGAACTCGAGCGTGTCCCGCACCTCCTGCGGGACCTCCTCGAGGTCGGCCACGTTGCGCTCCGGCAGGATGACGCGCTTGATGCCGGCGCGGTGCGCCGCGAGCACCTTCTCCTTGAGCCCACCGATCGGCAGGACCCGCCCCCGCAGCGTGATCTCGCCCGTCATCGCGACGTCGTGGCGGACCTTGATGCCCGTGAGCAGCGAGACGAGCGCGGTGAGCATGGTGACGCCGGCGCTCGGGCCGTCCTTCGAGATGCCGCCCGCGGGGATATGGATGTGGATGTCGCTCTTCTCGAGGAAGTCCTCCGGGACGCCGAGATCCTTCGCGCGCGACCGGACGTAGCTCATCGCCGCCTGCGCCGACTCCTTCATGACGTCGCCGAGCTGGCCGGTGAGCTGGAGCTTGCCGGTCCCGTGCATCCGCGTGCACTCGATGAAGAGGATCTCGCCGCCGACGGGAGTCCAGGCGAGCCCGGTGGCGACGCCCGTCTCCTCGGTGCGCTCGGCGACCTCTGACGTGAAACGCGGCGGGCCGAGGTAGGGCTTGAGCGCCGCCTCGTCCGCGATCGTCCACGGGCCGTCCTCGCCCTCGGCGACCTTGACCGCGACGCCTCGGATGACGCTGGCGAGCTGGCGCTCGAGGTTTCGGACGCCCGCCTCGCGCGTGTAGTGGTCGATGATCGACTCGATGGCGTCGTCCTCGATGTGGACCGTCGCGTCGTCGATGCCGTGCTCTTTGAGCTGCTTCGGGAGCAGGTGCACGCGGGCGATGTCGAGCTTCTCGCGCCGCGTGTAGCCGGGGATCTCGATGACCTCCATGCGGTCCTTGAGCGCGGGCGGGATCGTGTCGCCGACGTTCGCGGTCGCGATGAACATCACGTTCGAGAGGTCGTAGGGGATCTCGAGGTAGTGGTCCGTGAAGGTGTCGTTTTGCTCCGGGTCGAGAACCTCGAGCAACGCGGCCGCCGGGTCGCCGCGGAAGTCGTGGCCGACCTTGTCGATCTCGTCGAGCATGAACACCGGGTTGATGGTGCCCGCCTTCTTCATGCCCTGGATGACCTGGCCGGGCAGCGCGCCGACGTAGGTGCGGCGGTGGCCGCGGATCGCGGCCTCGTCGTGGACGCCGCCGAGGCTCACCCGCTGGAACTTCCGGTCGAGCGCGCGCGCGACCGAGCGCCCGAGCGAGGTCTTGCCGACGCCGGGCGGCCCGACGAGGCAGAGGATCGGGCCCTTCTTGTCCTTCTTGAGCTTGCGCACGGCGAGGTACTCGACGATGCGTTTTTTGACCTTCTCGAGGCCCGAGTGGTCCTCGTCGAGGACCTTGCGGACCTGGCCGATGTCGAGGTTGTCCGGCGTCTGCAGCGTCCAGGGGACGTCGAGGATCCAGTCGATGTAGGTGCGCACGACAGTGTACTCCGCGGAGCCGACCTGCATCTGGCGCAGGCGCTTGAGCTGCTTGCGCGCGACCTTCTCGGCCTCCGCGCTCAGCTTTGCCTTGGCGATGCGCTCGTCGAGCACGTCGAGGTCGCCTGAGTCGCCGTCCTCTTCGCCGAGCTCTTCCTTGATGGCCTTGAGCTGCTGGCGCAGGACGTACTCGCGCTGGTTCTTGCCCATCTCCTCTTTGATCTGGGAGTTGATGCGCTCGCGCATCTTGAGGATCTCGAGCTGGCGCGTGAGCAGCCGGAGCACCTTGCGGATGCGGTCCTTTGCGTCGAGCGTCTCGAGGAGCTGGGCCTTCTCGTCGACGGGCGCGTCGAGGTTCGCCGCGACGAGGTCGGCGAGCTGGCCCGGGTCCTGGATCGAGTCGATGAGCGAGCCCGCCTCACGCGGCAGCTCGGGCATGAGCTGGATGACCTGCTTTGCGATGTCGCGCAGGCTCATCGCGAGCGCCTCGCTCTCGACGTCCTCGACCGGCGGCGCCACCAGCTTCGAGGCGCGGGCCTTCAGATAGGGCGCGAGCTCCGTCACCTCTTCGAGGCGGATGCGGATGAGCCCCTGCAGGATGAGGCTGTAGTTGCCCGAGCTGTGCTTGAGCGCCTTCAGGACGCGCGCGGCGACGCCCACCGGGTGCAGATCGTCCTGGCGCGGATCGTCCGTCGCGGGGTCGCGCTGGGCGAAGATGGCGATGATCGGCTGGTCGAGGTTCTCGATGTCCTCGACGAGGGCGACCGATTTTTCACGGCCCACGTCGAAGGGCGCTACCGCGCCCGGGAAGAGCACGGCGTTGCGGATCGGCAGCACCGGCAGGACGTCGGCGAGCTGGATCTCGTGTTCCGAGGGCTGTTGAGGCGTGTCTGCTTCCGACATGGGACTCCGTGAGCGGAACGGACGCGAAACAACACGGCCTCCCCGCGACGTGAGCCGAACATAGTCACGGCCCAAGAGCGTGGCAAGACTGGCGTCCCGACGCGACGGAGCCAACTTCGCGAGCGCCGCCGGACGCGCGGGCAGGGGCGGGCGGCGGCAGCGCACGGCGACGCCACGACTCACGCCGCGGGTTCGAGCGCCGCGCGAGCCTCGCGGCTACGATGCGCCGAGGGCGTCCGGTGTCCGGCCGTCCGGCTTCACCACGTCATGGACTCGACCCCGAACCCGCCCCGCGACCGCGCCGCCGAAGCGACCTTCGCGCACAAGGTCACCCTCGTCGGCGCCGTCGTGGACCTCGTCGTCGGTCTCGCGAAGCTCCTCGTGGGGCTTCGGGTCGGGTCGGCGTCCCTCGTCGCGGACGGCATCCACTCGTTCACCGATCTCGTCACCGACGCGTTCGTGATCGTCGCGACGCACTTCGGGCGCCAGGCGCCGGACAGCGACCATCCTTACGGGCACGACCGCATCGAGACGCTCGCGACGCTCGCGCTCGGAAGCATGCTGATCTTCGTCGCGGGTGCCGTCGCCTGGGCGAGCCTCTTACGCCTCGTCGAAGGCGACGAGCTGAGCGCCCCGGGCGCGCTCGCCATCGGCGTCGCGGTCGTCGCGCTCGCGGCGAAGGAGTGGATCTACCGCTACACGCTGCGAGCCGCGCGGCGGATCGACTCGCGGCTGCTCGAGGCGAACGCGTGGCACTCCCGCTCGGACGCGCTGTCGACCGTGGCGGTCCTCGTCGGCCTCATCGGCGCCGAGGTGGGCGTCGGGTGGCTCGACGCGGCGGTCGCCGTCGTCGTCGGCGTCATGATCGGACACGTCGGCGCGCGTCTGCTGTGGGAGTCGAGCCGCGAGCTGATCGACACCGCGGTCCCCGAGGACGAGCGGCGGCGGATGAGCGAGGTCGCGCTCGGCGTGCCGGGCGTCCGTGGCGTCCACCAGCTCCGCAGCCGCACCCTCGGCGGCGAGGTCTTCGTCGACCTGCACATCGTCGTGCCGGCGCGCGTGAGCGTCTCGGAGGGCCACGAGATCGGCAACGAGGTCGCGCGCCGCTTGCGCGCGGCCGCGCCGCACGTGACCGACATCACCTTCCACATCGATCCGGAGAACGACGAGGAGGAGGAGGCGCACGGCGGGCGTGAGACCTTGCCGCTGCGGCGCGACGTCGAGCGCATGCTGGACGAGGTGTGGGCGGACCAGCCCGTGTGGCGCGGCCGCGTCGGTCTCGACCTGCACTACCTCGACGAGGACATCGACGTCTCGCTCTACGTGCGGGAGCCGGCGGACGGGCGCTCGCTCGACGAGGCCGCGAGCGCGCTGCGCGCAGCCGCGAGCGCGCTGCCGTGGCTCGGTCGCCTGCGCCTCTGGGAAGGCCCCGGCCAGGCCTGACAGCGCACGCCGCGGCCGTCGCCACTATGGGCGGGCTTCGAGAACGACGTTGAAGGGCGTTTCGGCCACGCGCCGCACACGCGCAAGGCCGCCGCCGTTCAGCACCTCGGTCAGCCGCGCATCACCCGCTTGCGCGCCGAGGGCAAGACCCGTGGGCTGGCTCCGCGAATTGGGCGTACACAAGGCAGTCGAGGCGGCGTAGAAGAGGCGACCGATGGGGTTGATGTTGTCTTCGACGGCGTCGCCGGCGAGCGGCTCGACCAACATCACCGCGCCACCCGCGGCGAGCTTCGAGCGGGCGTAGCGCGCTGCGGCTCGGGGGTCTCCCAAGTCGTGGAAACAGTCCATGAAACACACGAGATCGTAGCGCTCGCCCCCGTACTCCGCCGCGTCGGCCACCTCGAAGGTCACTCGGTCGGCGAGCCCCGCGTCGACCGCGCGCTGGCGCGCCACCGCGATCGACTCCGGGTGGTAGTCCACCCCACGCACGGTGGATGCCGGATACGCCTCCGCCATGAGCAGGCTCGAGGCCCCGTGGCCGCACCCGACGTCGGCGACGCTGCCGCCGCGCCGCAGTCGGTCGTCGATGCCCTCCAGCGCCGGGATCCAGTTCGCCACCAGGTCCGCGCGATACCCAGGCCGAAACAGCGCCTCGGTCCCGAAGAAGAGGCGCGGATGGTGCTCATGCCAGCCAATGCCGTCGCCGCTTCGAAAAGCGTCGGCCACCTTATCCTCGTCGAGCCAGAGGCTCGCTACGACGTCGAAGCCGGGCGCCAGGAATGCGGCGCTCGTCGGGTCCGCCAGCACCTGCGCTCGCTCCTCAGACAACGAGTAGCACCGGGAGCCCGGATCGTAGTCGAGGTAGCCGCCGGCAACCTGGTTGTTCAGCCACTCGTGCACGTAGCGCTCGCATAGACCCGCCTTCGCCGCGAGCGCGGCGGCAGACGTCGGGCCCGCCCCGTGCAGGGACCGGTAGAGACCCAGCTTATGGCCGAGGTTCACCATCACACCGGACATTGCCGCGGCCATATCGCACACGACTCGTCCCGCAAATTCTTCTACACGTGTTTGGTCTACAGGCATTTTCTTCTCCTTCGCTCACGCGTCGAGACCGCGATCAAAGGGCACGGCCCCCGCGGTCCGGTCGTCAGCATCTCGGAAGAGCGTGGCGCTTGAGCACACACGCTGTAAGCGCCAGACTGGCCAACAGCAGTCCATTTACGCCACGAAAGGAGCCATGACGGTGTATCGCGGACCACTGCATGTCAGCCTCGTCGCGACGCCGGACGCGCAGGTTTCGCCGCTGAGTGGGCTTTTCGAAACCCTCGGCGCGTTTGGTCTGCTCGCGCACGTCGAGCCGGGTATGCCGACCAAGCCATTCGACGTCGAGATCGTAGCGCCCGACGAGCGTCCGGTTCGCGGCGCGAGCGGCCTCTCCCTCGGGCCGCACCGCCGATGCATGGACGTCGACCATAGCGACATCGTGATCGTCCCTTTGATGATGGTCGAGGACATGCAGTGGCGCTGCGGACGGTATCCAGCCGTGGTCGAGTGGCTACAACGCATGCACAATCAAGGAGCGCATTTGTGCTCCGCATGCACGGGCGTTCTTCTGCTCGCGGAAACCGGCCTGCTGGACGGGCGCGAGGCCACGCTTCACTGGGCGTTCGCACCGACCTTCGAGCGAAACTTTCCATGCGTACAGCTACGGACCGAGGAAGCGCTGATCACCGCGGGAGACCGCGACGAGCTCGTCATGACCGGTGGGGTCATGTCTTGGCACGACCTCGCCTTGCACCTCATCGCGCATCACGTCGGGCCCACTGCGGCGCAAGCGATGGCGCGGCTACTGATGCTCCAGTGGCACGGGTCGGGCCAGGCCCCCTACGTCAGCTTCGCGCCGCCTACCAACCACGGCGACGCGCTCGTTCGTAGGCTTCAGCGGTGGCTCGAGGGACACTACCGCGAGCCAGGTCCTGTAGACCGGCTCGTCGAGCAGGCCGGGTTGCCGCGGCGTAGCGTGCAGCGGCGCTTCGCACGCGCGACCGGATACTCGCCGCTCGCCTACGTGCAGCACGTCCGGATCGAACGCGCCAAGCGCATGCTCGAGCGAACGCAGGAGCCGGTGGACGAGATCAGCCACGCGGTCGGCTACGAGAACACCTCGTTTTTTCGGCGCGTATTCAAACGCGCGACCCACTTGTCTCCAAACGCCTATCGACGTCGCTTCGCTATGCAGGGCCTGACCCGGCGCAACCCGCGCCGTGGGTCAGCGGAAGGTGATTGAGGCGACGGTGGCGCGCCAAAACTCGCCGTCCGGCGCGAAGCCGTCGCCAGTCGGGAACCACCCCACCCGGAGGCGGCTCGGGAGCCGGTAGCCGCTGAAGGTCGCGTAGCCCTCGACGAGGCCGCCGAAGGGCGCGTCGACGAAACCCTCGCGGCCGGGGGGCTTGCCCCAGCGCTGCATGGTCGCGCGCACGACGCGTCCGTCTCCGTCGAGCGCCAGCTCGTGCGTGCCCTCGTACCCGAACGGCGCGAGGCCGACCGTGAGTCGATCAGCGGCGGGCTCGGTCCATGTGGCCTCGCCGATGAGGATCGAGGGGAGCCACATCGACTCGATGCGAAAGCGCGCGGCGGCAGAGCGGTTCATGTCGGGGCTTGGTCCGTCGGACGCCACCGGGACGGCGCCGAAGAGGCGCCACGCGCCGACGCCCTCGCCGTCGACGAAGCGATCGCTGCCCGATACGGGCAGGGCGCCCACGCGCATGCGCGCCGCCCAGATGAAGCCTCGGGCCGAGTGGATGACCTGCTCGGCCCGAAACCGCCGCCACCGCGGCCCGAGCTTCATCTCGCCGCGCATGGTTAGCCGCGCGGCGCGATAGAGCGGCGCGCCATCGGGGATCGCGTGCTCGAGGTAGCGCCGGGCGGGCGCCGGCAGGTCCCGGCACGCGGAGCGGTCGAAGCGCCGATCGGCCGGCGCCGCAGAGCGCCACAGCGCCTCGAGGGTGACCTTCGAGGCGCCCATCATGGGGTACCCTCTTCGAGCGTGACGCCGGGCAGCTCGAACACCCACTGCCCGCCGTAGGCGCCGGCTGGGGTCTGGAAGCCGGGCGGGGCGTCGCCCGAGAGCGCGCGCCGGGCGATGGCGACGGCGGTGAGCGCGGTGAAGCGGTAGGCGCTCGGGCCGGTGAGCCGCGCCGACGCGCGCCCGTCGTAGTCATCCTCGGCGGCGCCCCAGACGTACGACGCCCCTTCGTCGAGCGTCGCGCCCGTCGGGCCCTCGGGCAGCAGCCGCACGGCCTGCCGGAACGCGGCGCGCGCGAAGTGGGCCAGGTGCGGGCGCCGCATGAGGCCCGGCAGCGGCGCGGGGAAGTGGCTGTAGACCTCGATGTCCGGGATGCCCGTCGTGACGAACGCGCTGAGCAGGTCGGCACGCCACGGGTTCGACACGAGGTGCACCGCGTCGTCGCCGAGCGGTACGTCGAGCGAGCGGATGGCCGCCCGCTCCGGGCAGAGCTCGCCGCGCACACGGACGACGCCGGGGCGGTCGAGGTCGGCGATGAGGGTGCCGAGCGCGCCGCGGGAGAACCGCCCGCGCATGTAGTAGGCGAGGCGGAGGCGCCGCGCGTCGGGCACGCGCCGGTGCATGAGCCACGCCACCGCGTCGGTCGGCACGACGTTGAAGCCGACGCCGGGCATCAGCATCACCCCTCGCGCGCGGGCCTGTGCACCACGCGCGTGCGCGGAGGCGAGCTCCGGCACCTCGCCGGCGAGGTCGAGGTACGTCGCGCCCGCAGTGAGGCAGCCGCGCAGGAGCGGCGCTTGCGTGACGGCGAAGGGCGCCGCGGCGTTGAGCACGACGCTCACGCCCCGGAGCGCCTCGTCGATGGCCGCGGGGTCATCGAGCGAGAAGACCCGGCCCTCGACGTCGAGCTCGGCGACGCGGTCCTCGAGCGGCTCCGCGCGCCGTCCGGCGAGGATGGGCGCGAGGCCCGCCTCCGCCGCGGCCCGCGCGACGATCCCTCCTGCATAGCCGCTCGCGCCGTAGATCAAGAGCATGGCACCGCTCCTCCCCGCCGAGCTGGAAGGTGTCGCCTCGCGCAGCTCAGATGCTGAGCGAGCCCTTTCGGAAATCCGTGGCGCCGATCCACGCGTTGACGCAGACGGCGCGCCCCCTCGCGGCCGCGGCCTTGGCCTCGGCGAGCACACCCGGCACGTCGGCCGGATCGTCGACCTCGAGGCCGACGCCGCCGTAGCCCTCCGCCACCTTGTGGTAGTCCGCGCGGCGCAGCTTCGTGCCGCAGTCCGAGCCGAGCAGCTCGACCTGGTCGCGGGCGATCTGCGCCCAGCTCCCGTCGGCGCCGATGACCGCGATGATAGGGAGCCCGTGGCGCGCGAAGGTGTCGAACTCGGCGAGGCTGTATGCGCTCGACCCGTCGCCCCACAAGAGCCACGTCTCCGTCCCTGGACGCACGAGCGCGGCGCCGCCCGCGAACCCGCCGCCGACGCCGAGCGTGCCGAACACGCCGGGGTCGAGCCATCGCAGCGGACCGCGGGGCTTGCAGATGTAGCTCGCGGTGGCGACGAAGTCTCCACCGTCGACGACCATCACGGCGTCGTCGCTCATCGCGCGCTCGATCTCGCGGCAGAGGTAGAGCGGGTTGATGTGCTCGGTTGGCTCGGCCGCCTGCTGGACGATCTCGGCGTCGCGCGCCGCCTCACGACTGTTGAGGGTCGCGATCCATCCGGTCACGCGGCTGCGCTGCGACGGCACGGCGCGGGCGAGCTGCTGCAGGAGCCGCCCCGCGTCCGCGTGCACGCCGAGCGTCGGTCGGCGGTTCTTGCGCAAGGCCGCCTCGTCGCGGTTGACCGTGACGACCGGCGTGCTGCGCGGGATGCCCATGCCGTAGCCGAGGCGGAAGTCGAAGGGGAAGCCGCAGACGATGACGAGGTCTGCTTCCTTGAGCGCGGCCGAGCGCTTGTGGCGAAACTGGATGCCGGCGCCCTCGCGCCCGAGCAGCCCGCGGGCGCTCCCGCCGAGATACACGGGCACGCCGAGGTGGCGGAGCGCTTCGGCCGTGCGCTCGACGCCGGCGGCGTCGACCACCGTCTGGCTCCCGGCCACGATGAGCGGCCGCTCCGCCTTCTGGAGCATCGCAGCGACCTGCTCGACGTCGCCCTGGGTCGGCGCGGGCGGGCCCGGCCGGCGCGCGGGGCCGACCTCCACCTGGTCGATGCCTCGAAAGATGCGGAACAGGTGCGCCTTCGCCGCGACGTCGAGGGCGCGCATCGGCAGCGACCGGCCCTTCCCGCCGCCGGTCATCTCGCCGTACCACTCGCGCACGGTCGCCGGGTCGTAGAGCAGGTCCACCGGTAACTCGACGAAGACCGGGCCCGGCACGCCCTCGAGCGCCGTCTCGAACGCGTCCTCTAGCGCCGAGACGATGTCGCGCGCGCGACCGACGCGGCGGGTCGACTTCACCATCGAGGCGATCGGCAAGACCTGGTCGATGTCCTGGAGCGCGCCGCGGCCCTTGAGCGCCGTCGCCGTCGCGCCGCCGATCAGCACGAGCGGCGACTCGGCGAGGTACGCGTTCTGCACCGCCGTGAGGGTGTTCGTCAGGCCCGGTCCCGCGGTCACGGCCGCGACGCCTGGCACGCCCGTCATGCGCGCGACGGCGTCTGCCGCGAACACGGCGCTCTTTTCGTCGCGGGTGTCGATGACCTGCACGCCGACGCGATCGCACTCGACCAGGATCGGTGAGATGTGGCCGCCGCAGAGCGTGAAGAGGTAGTCCACGCCCTGCGCGCGCAGCACCTCGGCGACGAGGCGCCCGCCGTTCACGACGCCGCTCCGAGCACGTGCTCGTCGAGCACGACGCAGCCGAACGTCCCCTCGAAGACCCGCGCGCCGGCGGAGGCGCAGACGACGCGGACTTTGCGTTTGCGGCCCGCGGGCGGGTCCGACTCGGCCGTGGCGGTGACCGTCTCGCCCACGACGACGGGCGCGACGAAGCGCACCTCCGCCGAGGCGAGGACGACGTTGGGATCGTTGACAGCGAGCATCGCCGCGTAGTCTGCCAGACCGAAGATGAAGCCGCCGTGGATCAGGCCGCGCGCGTCCGCCGCCATCGGCGCGGTGGCGACGAGTGCGACCACCGCGCGCCCGCTGCCGAGCTCGACCGGGGTGCCGACCAGCGCGCTGTCGATGGCGAGGTGAGTCCGAGGTGACGTCATGCGACGAGGATGCCGCACCGCGCCGCGCGCCGCACCCGATTGGTGCTCGGTTCGGCACCGAAGCGGAGCCTCACGTATCGGCGTTGGCGTGGTGGTCGGACGCCGTTGGTTGCACTCTTGCGGGGGCAAGACTGAACCCAACGGCGGCGTACCGTGAGTACCTCGGCAGAGCGGCGGCCCGATCCCGATCCCGTGCCCGATCTCGGTCTCGATCCCGATCCCGATCCCGTGCCCGAGTCCGATCCCGATCCCGATCCCGCCCCCCGGGCCTGTGCCTCCCGGATGACGTCCGCGCGGCGGCGCGGTAGTGTGCGCGCCTTCTAAGATCATCGTGGAGTCGGTCGATGCGCAAGGCGTTGCGGTGGCTCGGTCGCGTCGTGGGGCTCATCGTCCTGGCGCTCGTTCTCGCCGTCGGGGCGGTGTATGCGCTGAGCGCGCACCGGATGGCGCGGACCTACGAGGTCCACCGCCCGGTGCCGCCAGAGGCGACGGGCCCGGCGGCGGTCGAGCGCGGACACCACGTAGCGACGATACGGGGCTGCAACGACTGCCACGGCGCGGACCTCGGCGGCCGCACCTTCATCGACGACCCGCTGATCGCGCGCTTGTCGGGGGCGAACCTGACGTCGGGAGGCGCCGGCGGGAAGCTCTCGGACGAGGACATCGTCTGCGCCATCCGTGACGCGGTCGCGCCCGACGGCCGCCCGCTCCTGTTCATGCCGTCCACCGAGTTCGGCCACCTGAGCGAGTCCGACACGGCCGATCTGCTCGCGTATATCCGCAGCGTCCCGGCGGTGCAGCGCGCGCTGCCGCCGAACCGCGTCGGGCCGCTCGGGCGGCTGCTCTTCTTGACGGGCAAGCTCCCGCTGCTCCCCGCCGAGCTCGTCGACCACACCGCCGCGCTGCCGTCCGAGCCTGCGCCCGGGCCGACGGCCGCGTATGGCGCGTACCTGGCGAGCTCATGTGCCGGCTGTCACGGCGCCGGCTTCTCGGGGGGTCACATCCCGGGCACGCCGCCCGACTGGCCCGACGCCGCCAACCTCACACCAGGCCCGGGGGGCATCGGCGACTGGAGCGAGGCGCAGTTCGTGACCTTGTTGCGGACAGGCCACAGGCCCGACGGCAGCTCGGTCGACACGAAGTACATGCCGATCGCGCTCACCCGGCACCTGACGGACGTGGAGGTGTCGGCGCTGTACGCCTACCTCCGCACCCTGCCGGCGAGGGCGAGCGGGCAGCACTAGCGCGTCGCTCCGCGCTGGGGTCCGGGCCCGCGGTCGTTCGTGGTGGCGTGTTTGGTTCGGCGCGTTGTCGGACCGACGGGGGCACTCGTTACGTGCGGGCCACACCGCCGCACGATTTTGCAGGGGTTTTCCCTCCGCGTGCGCCGGCACGGTCCGTGCTGAGAGCGACGGACGAAGGAGTGCCCTCATGACACACACGAAAACGCCACGACCCGTTTCAAGCCCTCGTTCCCCCGCGCGCCGGCGGTCCCGTACGGTCTCGCGCCTCCGGTGCGCGGGAGGGTGCGCCGCGCTGCTCGCCATCGCCGTCTCGAGCGGCGCTTGCTCGTTCAATCCGAGCCACGTGCCGCCGACCATCACGCCGGCCCTCGTGAACGCCGACCTCGGGCTCGCCGCGGACGTCCCGGCCGACCAGACCACGCGCTCCGTGCAGTTCGAAGACCCGGGCGTGATCCGGCTCGTGCACGGGGGGACCTGCACGGCGCCGCAGGCCGCGCTGAGCAGGGACGTCCTGGGCGTCATCCGTACGGGGGTCAAGGTCTCTGACCACATCGATGTCCCGCCGCAGTACGACCAGGCGACCGTCTTTCTCAACGGCTGGTACGCCGCGTACGAGCACGGGGACCACCACGTGGTCGGGCTCGCCGCCGCGATCTTCAACATCCAGCAGAGCGGAGGCGTGCTGAGCTGGGACGCGGGCGGCGTCCTGAGCGACCACAACGGCGACGACGACTTCGAGTGGTGCTACTTCTACACGGTCGCGATGTGGCGCTCGGGCGCGGGTGCCCACGGGTCCCCCATTCTCTTCTCGCACATCAACGCGACCGTGTTCGACCGCGGCGACGTCGACGCGCTCACCTTCCCCTTCCCGGACTTCGGCGACGCCACGGACGCCTATCGCGAGCAGCGCTTCTCCTCGGCGGGTCAGGGCGGCCTCCCGCGCGCGCTCTTGCCCCGGGGCTTCGGCGCGGCCTTCTCGGACGACGATCACCACCTGCTCCAGTTCGGCCTGAAGTTTGGCGACCTGACCGTCATCGAGCCCCAGGCTCGGACGCAGCCGCCGCCCGCCAGGCGCTTCGGAGCGGTGCGCTTCTATGGCCCGACGGCGGGCGTCGTCGCCGCCGACCCGCCCGCGCCGCACAGCGAGTGGGACTTCGAGACGATCCTCAAGGACAACTCCGTGCGCCGGTACTTCGCCGCGGAGATGGTCTCGATGCTGACCGGGTCGGGCGTGCACTTCGTCCAGCCGTCGCTCGCGCTCGTCCCGCTCGATGGCCTCGATTTCGGCGAGGGCTGCATTTACTCCCCGGCCAAGACGAGGTCGCAGACCGTGACGGTGCCGAACCTCGACTTCGACTACGCGGTGCCGGTGCTCACCGGTTGGAACCTCAACTACGAATGCGGCGACGAGCACGTGCAGGAGGTGGGCACGTGGATCGAGAGCTTCCATTACGTGAAGGGCGCCAACGGCAAGGGCACGCTCACGTACACCATCAAGTCGCGGCTCGGTGACGACGGCAACTCGACAGGCTTCGACGCAGCCCAGCAGGTCAGCATCCTCGGCCTCGACAAGACGCCCGGGGTGACGGTGAATTTGCCTCCGTCTCGTGCCGTGCTCGTGCGCTAGCGCGCCCGCTTCCCTTGTGATCGGGCCGGCCGGCGATTCGCGAACGCGCGGACGCCGGCCGGCTCGACGCGTTCCGCTCGGCGGTGGCCGCGGCGCGTCGGGCTGTCCCGCGGACGAGCCGCGCGCGTCGTCGTGCGCCCGCCCAGGCACGCACCGTATGCTCTATACTGAGCAGGGCAGGGCGCGCGTGCGCGGAGCCGGTGGTCGGCGGGCCGGTGACCCAGACGCGATCGGCCGCGATCGCGGTCGACGGCGGAGGCGACGATGAAGATCGAGACGATCGTGTGCGGGACCGACCTCGGGCCATCGGGCGGGCGCGCCGTCGACATGGCGGTGCAGATCGCCGCGGCGACGAACGCGTCGCTGTGGATCGTCCACGCCTGCGAGACGGGACTCGACGGGAGCTGGCCGGACTTCCCTGCTGGCGTGCAGCAGGCGGCCGCCGCGCTGCGCGAGCTCATCCAGCAGAGCGTGGAAGAGGCCCGCGGGCAGCTCGACGCGGTGCGTGAGCGCTGCGTCGCCACGGGAGCGCGCTGTCAGTCCGTCATCGAGGAGGGCCGCGCTTGGGAGGCGGTGTCCCGCACGGCGATCTCGCTCCGAGCCGACCTGGTCGTGGTCGGCGCGCACGGTGGGCCCTCGTCGGTCCAGCGCATGGTGCTCGGGTCGACGGCGTCTCGGATCGTGCGCCAGGTCCCGTGCTCGGTGCTCGTCGCGCGCGGTCGCATCCGCGAAGATCCGCGCGGCGGCCGCGTCATCGCCGCCGCCGACATCTCGCCGCACGGGCTCGAGACGCTGCGGTGGGGCCGCGCGATCGCGGAGTTCTTCGACGGGCACCTGGATGTCGTACACGTCGTTGGGCACACCCTCGAACGCGAGCAGCGCTCCGAGTCCTGGCAGGCGGTCTTTGCGAGCCTGAGCGAGCGGGCGACCACGCGGCTGCGCCAGTTGATGGCCGCGGAGGGACTCGACTCGCGGACGCCGCTGCACGTGTTCGGCGGCCACGCGGGCGCCGAGCTCTGCGACGCGGCCGCCGAGCTGCACGGAGACGTGCTGGTCGTCGGAACGCGCGGGCGAGGCGGCCTCCGTCACCTCATGCTCGGCAGCACCGCCGACCACTGCCTGCGGCACGCCCCGGTGCCCGTCCTCGTCGTGCGCCCTGCCGCCGCGACCGACTGACGCCGTTGGTTGCACCCTTGCGGGGGCAAGACTGAGGTTGTGATGCCCTCGCTGTCGCTCGGGGAGGGGGCACGCGCCCCCTCCCAAGCGCAAATTCACCGCGCGCAGCGCGCGGCGAATCCGCCCTTGGCTCCCACCCCGCGAGGGTCGGCACCGCAGCGGAGCCTCACGTATCGGCATTGGCGTGGTGGTCGGGTTGGTAATGCCTTCGCCTTCGGCTCAGGGAGGGGGCACGCGCCCCCTCCCAAACTTCACTTCGCCGCGCCT
>JAGQJE010000367.1 GCA_020430775.1 Myxococcales bacterium | reverse complement strand
TTCTCGGTCCGGTAGCTCGGGACGTCGAATTCCAGGACCACGGAGTGGTGGATCAGGCGGTCGATCGCCGCCGAGGTCGCCATCTTGTTCTTGAAGATCCGATCCCAGTCGCTGAAGACCAGGTTCGAGGTCAGCGCGGTCGAGCGACGCTCGTAGCGCTCGGCGAGGAGGGTGAAGAGCACCTCGGCCTCCTCGGGCGTCTGCTTGACGTAGCCGATGTCGTCGAGGACGACGAGCTCGAAGGTGTCGAGCTTGCGCAGCTTCCTCGGCAGATCGAGGTCCCGCTTGGCGGCGAGGAGCTCCTGGATCAGCGAGTAGGTCGGAGCCCACAGGACCGAGCGGCCTTGCTCGACGAGCGCGCGGCCGAGGGCGGCGAGGGCGTGGCTCTTGCCGGCGCCGGGGAGCCCGAAGGCGAGGACGTTGATCGCCTCGTCGAGGAAGTCGCCGCTGCGCAGCTCGTGGAGCTTGCGGACGACGGCGCTCGGCAAGCGAGACTCGTCGAATGTCTCGAAGCACTTGCCCTCGGGCAGCTTGGCGGCCCGCAGGAGCCGCTGGACGCGACGCGCGTGGCGAGCCTCCTCCTCGAGGGCCAGGACCTCGCACAGGGTCGGCAGCGCGTTCTCGCAGCAGGCGGTCACGAGTCGAGGGACGAGCTCGTCGGCCATCGTCGTCAGCTTGAAGGCGCGCAGGTGATCGGCGATCTGCGCGGCGTGATCGGGGGCTCGCTTGCTCACGCGGCACCTCCGAGCAGGGCGTCGTAGCTCGACAGATCGGGCTCCGGGATCGTGATCTCCGGGATCTCCGGCGTGCGCGGGCGGACGAGCGCCTCGACGGTCCCGTAGTCGAAGTGGACGCGGCTCTCGAGCAGACGCGCGAGCGCTCGCGCGACGTCGGCCTCCATCGTCTCCGCCGCGAGCTTGAGGACACGGACGTACTCGACGTCAGCGCGCTCGCCGTGGAAGCCGACGAGCGCGTCGTAGGCACGGCGGAAGACGAGCGTCGGGTAGAGCTCCTCGCGGAAGCGGTAGTGGGCGAAGGCGCCGGGCTTGCGGACCAGCGAGCCGATGATGTGCCGGTAGTCGATCCGGTGGGTCTTGTCGCCGCGCAGCCGCGGGAAGGTCTCGATCAGCGCGTCGCGGTAGCGCAGCTCGATCGTCGCCGGGTAGATCCGGATCTCGACGCGGTAGCCGATCAGCCGCGACGGGACCGAGTAGATCCG
>JAGQJE010000366.1 GCA_020430775.1 Myxococcales bacterium | reverse complement strand
TGCCGCACGACCATCGTAGCGGCGGAGAGTCAGCTTTTTTATGTGCGGCGTAGGCGGGTGACACGAAGCGTCCGGTCTTCGGGTCTCGAACCGGCTTGCGCCGACCCGGCCCGTTCATCCCGTCTAGGCCGATCCCGATCCCGACCCCGATGCCGGCACCCGCGTCGCCGTTCTCTCACGAGCTGCGCGACAATGCGCTACGCTCGTCGAGCCTGTTCGCGATGCGAAGACGACGACGAAACCCCGCTCCATCGGCGCTGCCGGATCTGCTGCGTGCGATCTATCCGGCGCCGGATCAGCTCGACGCGGCGCGCGTATTTTCGTTCTGGTGGCGCGAGCTGCCGGAGCGCGTCGTCCGCAACGCGCGACCGGTAGGCGTCGAGCGCGGCGTGCTGACGGTCCATGTGAGCACGTCCGTCTGGGCGAACGAGCTTCAGCTCCTCGCGCCGGAGCTGCTCCGACGCCTCCACGACAGGCTCCCGTCCGCGCGCATCCGCCGGATGCGCTTTCGCATCGCGACGCTGCCACCCCTTCCCGAGCGGCCCGTCATTCGCGACCGGCGCCCGACCCCGCTGGCGCTGAGCGAGCTGCCCGAAGCGCTCGCCCGCGATCTCGCCCGCCTCGACGACGACGCGCTCCGAGAGACCATCGCCCGCGCCGCCCGCAGCTCGCTGGGCCGCCTGGTGGAGCCACCCACCCGGTGACCCACGCCCCCGCCGGCGACGCCGTCGGGTCGGGCTCGCGCCCCCTCCCCGAGCAAAGCGAGGGCGTCGACCCGTCGGGCGCGCGTTGGTGGTATTCAGCGCGCGCGGGCGATGGTACAAGTCGGGATATGCGCAATATCCGGAGGGACGAGCCCGCGATTGAACGTCCGCTCGGGGCGACTGAAGAGCTGTTCTGGCGCTTCGACGGCCTGACGCCCATCAACTTCGCCATCACGGCGCGCATCACGGGACCGCTGACGGACGAGGTGCTCCGCGGCGCGCTCGACGCGGTCCAGGCGCGCCACCCGCGGCTGCGCGTGCGCGTCGAGGACAACGGCCGGCGGCGGCCGTGGTTCCGCTCGGGCGCGGGTCCGATCCCGCTCAGGATCGTGGAAGAGCGCCGCCGCAGCGTCTGGGAGTTCGTCGAGGACGAGGTGGTCGGTTTGCTCGACACCGATCGCGGCCCGCTCATGCGCTGCGTGTGTCTGCGGGACGACCCGAACACGCACACGCTCATCCTCGTCTTTCAGCACTCGATCAGCGACGGCAAGTCTGGCGTGTTCATCGTCCGCGACATCGTCCAGGCCGCCGCGCAGATAGTGAAGGATGGCGAGGCGCACCTCGAGCCGCTCCCGCCGCGTGCGTACGTGCAGGATTACTTCCCGGACGACCTCGACGGCATGGGTCACGTCAAGAGCGCCTGGCAGACCACCTCGGCCCTCGCCGGCGCGGCGCTGCGCTACGGGATGCCGTTTGGCTTGCGGCCGAACAGCGGCCTCGCCCTGCAGCGCCTCAAGGTCGCGGTCGTCCCCTTCGAGCTCGAGCCGGAGCTCACCTCGCTGCTCGCGAAGCGCGCGCGGGAGGAGGGCACGACGGTGCACGGCGCGCTCTTCGCCGCGTTCGCGCTCGCGACGGTGGAAGACTCGTACCGGCGGCGGCGCGGGTTTCCGATGGTGCTCGCGTCCGCGGTCGACCTGCGGAGGTACCTCGTGCCGCCCATCGACGAGGACTGCGGGTACTTCGTCGCCGGCACGGCGAGCCTGCACAAGGTCGGCGACGACACGTCGTTCTGGATGCTCGCGCGCGAGATCCGAGAGGCGCTGCAGGGCGCCATCGACGCGAACATGCACCTGCTGCTGATGCCTGAGCCGCACCGCCTCTTCGCGTGGGCCGGGCGCAAGGTCGGGCGCCGGCTCGCGCGCCCCTTCGCGCGGACGATCTCGTTCGTCCACCCAGGCTCGGTCCTGCTCTCGAACCTCGGGCGCTTCACCTTCGACCAGCAGTGGGGCCCCTTCTACATCAAGAGCGTCGGCTTCGCCGGCAACAACGCGATCCTCGCCAACTTCAACTCGACGGTCGCGACCCTCGGCGGACGGCTCGTGTGGTGCTTCATCGGGTCGGTGCCCATCGTGAGCCG
The DNA here is from genome assembly GCA_020430775.1 of Myxococcales bacterium. Lineage (GTDB taxonomy): Bacteria > Myxococcota_A > Polyangia > Polyangiales > Houyiibacteriaceae > JAGQJE01. The sequence continues at coordinate 1,285 of JAGQJE010000366.1, read as the reverse complement.
CTCGCGGCTCGAGCGCATCGGCGACGGGTCCTTCGCGAAGCTCTGCGGCGCGCTCGGCGTCTCGGTCGAGGACGCGCGCGCGAAGATGCGGGAGGCTGCGACCGTCGCACCGCCGAAACCACAGGCGGCCGAGTAACACCGCGCCGGGCGCCGAGCGCTCGCCGCCGCGCGCGAACCGCGCCTCGGGCTCGCCGTCGAGCGGCCCCCGGGCCGCGGTGCGCCGCGCGACAGGTCGGGCGCCCCGGTCCCGTCTCACGAGCGGGCGCGGACGCGCGCGCTTCGGTGCGCTATGTTCCCGCGCGGGAGGGCTCCGTGCAGCACGCTCCTCGCATCGCGCTCGACATCGAATCCCAGCCGGACGACACGACGTGCGGGCCGACCTGCCTGCAGGCGGTGTACCGGTATTTCAACGACCACCTACCGCTCGAGCAGGTGATCCACGACATCGTCCCGCTCGACCAAGGCGGGACGCTCGCCGTATCGCTCGCCGCCCACGCGCTGCGGCGCGGCTACGACGCGACGATCTACACGTACAACCTACAGCTCTTCGATCCCACGTGGTTTCGTGACGGGCGCGCGGTCGACATCGTGCGGCGCCTGCAGGCGCAGCGAGAGCTCAAGTCCGACCCGAAGCTGGCGGTCGCCACCGACGCGTACCTCGAGTTCTTCGAGCTCGGCGGGAAGCTGCGCTTCGAAGACCTCGAGCCCAAGCTCCTCGAGCGCCTCTTCGACGCCGAGACGCCCGTGCTGACGGGGCTCAGCGCGACCTATTTGTACGCCTGCGCGCGCGAGGGACCGCTCGACTACGACGACCTCGGCGGCGAGCCGGCGGGTCACTTCGTCATCCTGTGCGGCTACGACCGCGAGGCCGACACGATCCGCATCGCGGACCCTCTGCACGACAACCCGCGCTACGGGGCGCCGTACTATGATGTCGACGTTCGGCGTCTCATCCGGGCGATCCTGCTCGGGGTGCTCACCTACGACGCGAACCTCTTGGTCCTCACCCCCGGCGACGCCACCCCATGACCTCCCATTCGTGTCCACTTTGGGGCCCATGGCGGCTCACCGCCTCGCTCGGTCGCTGCGAGATCCACACGCACTCCTCACTCCCTCCCTGCGGGGGCGCTCGCCCTGGGACCCAACTTGAACACGACGGTTGCGAGGTGATCACGTGAACACGACGTCCATGCGAGCGCTCCGTTGGTTCGAAGGCTACGGCATCGAGCTCGAGTACATGATCGTCGACGCCGAGACGCTCGCCGTGCGACCGGTCGCCGACGAG
>JAGQJE010000365.1 GCA_020430775.1 Myxococcales bacterium | reverse complement strand
TTCGTGGGAAGCAACTCGATGTCGACGGGAGGCACCACAACATATCGTGGCCACCGACCGTCGTCGACCACATCATGTAGTGGGCCGTAGCCGGCCTGAGGAGTTGCTTCCCACGAATCGACCCCGCACCCGATCCCGCCCCTGACCCCAACTCCCACTCCACGCATCTGTGCGCAGCCCGTGTGGCCTGCTTGACGCTCTCGCGACGGCGCGGGTAGCTTCCACACACCGTGACCGGCGCACCGCCGGCGTGGCGTGGCAGCGCGACATCGATCGATGGCCAAGCGATGGAACCTCGTGGTGAAGGCAGCGGAGACCGGCCCGACTGTCTACCGGGGCGTGGTCGAGGGACCGCATTGGATGGCCGCGCTCAAGGCCGGCCTCGCGGCGATGGGCGACACCGCCGGCGTCCCGGCGGGCGTGAGCTGCACGGTCTCGCCGAGCGGCCAGGTCGTGGTCGACGACCCGCGGACCCGCCGCGTGTGCATTCTCACCCCCGCGGAGGAGCCGCCGATGCCGCGGCCCGACTCCATGCACCGGTTCGCCCGTCCGACAGACGGCGACGCGCCAGTCGCGCCGGCACCCCTACCCGCCGCCTCGCCGGCCGACCGAGCGACGTTGCCGGACCCGGTGCCGGTCGTGGGGATGCCCAAGAGCGAGGCGCCTCGCGGACCGCGCAAACGCACCGTCGCGCTCGATCCTGGCCAAGGCCTGCCCGGCGAGTCGGCGGCGCGCCCGCTGCCGGTCATGCCGCGGCGCACGACCACCAAGTCGATCAACCGGCCGCGCCCGCTGCCTGAGCGCCCACACGTCCGCGCGGTCGACGCGCCCGCCGACGTGACCCAGCCGCTCCCCGACATCACCGCCTCGGAGCCCCCGGCCAGCGTGCCTCCGCCCAGCGCGCCCCCCGCCGCCGAGGACGTACGCGCGTCGTTGTCGCCGCGTCCGTCGATGCTCGCCCCCGCCGTCGAGACGGTCCTGCTCGCGGAGCGCGACGAGGACCCGAGCGCGACGAGCCCGCTGCACTACCGCGAGCGCCTGTACTTCGTGCCGCCCGGGACCTCGGCCGACGAGGCGGAGTCGGCCGCGCGCATCCTACTGGCGAACCTCCGTAGCGAGGTCGAGCACCTCCCCGCGGGTCGCTTCCTCAACATCGGCGTCTTCGACCACGAGTTCCACGGCGCGCCGCTCAGGCCCCCGCTCGTCGTCGTGCAGTGGAAGGACTGGCGCGACCGCGTGGACGTCGAGTTCCCCCTCGAGCAGAGCGCCGCGCCTACCTCGTCCGTCCCGCCGGACGGCACGCCCAGCGCTTCGATGCCCCCCGCGCAATCGGACGACGAGCGGCTCGCGTATGCGTTCGAGGCTTGCCAGGAGCTGTTCTACTTGTCGACGCCGCGGGACAGCGTCGACTACGCGCTGCGCCTCATCGACGAGCTCATCCCGAGCGACGCCTCCGCCGGCGCCCTCTACGACATCGACGCGGACGCGTTCCGGGTCGTCGTGGCGTCCGGGACGGGCGCCGACCGGTGGCACGCACGCGCGGTCCCCGCGTCGACCGGGCTCTTCGGTGCAGCGACCATCGCCCGCGGCAAGCCCATCATCGTCGACGACCTGGGTGGCGACGGTCGCTTCGACGCGCGGGCGGAAGGCCGCGAGGGGCTCGAGGCGCGCAGCGGGCTCTACATGCAGGTGTCACACCACGAGCACCTGCTCGGCGCGATGCAGCTCTTGCGCGGTAAGGATCGGCCGCTGTTCACGACCACCGACGCGAACCTGCTCGCCTACGTGGCGCGGCAGCTCGGCAAGCAGCTCCACGTCATGCCGCGACCGACCTGACGGCGCCGCGGCTGAGCGCGCGCGGTCACTCGCCCAGCATCTGGACGATGCGCGCCTCGATGGCGTCGGCGTCGCTCGCGCGAAAGCCGTGCTGCACGTGCCGGATGACCCCGGTCTTGTCGATGAAGTACGACGAAGGCATCGTCGCGGGCTGGTAGCGCTCGGCGACGGCGTGCTCGGCGTCGTGAACGACGGGAAAGCTCACCGGCGACTCTTTCAAGAAGCGCCGCACGTGCTCGATGCGCTGGTCGACCGTGACCCCGACGACGACCAGGCCGCGCTCGCGGTACCGCTCGTACAGGCGCTGCAAGACGGGCAGCTCGCTGCGGCACGGGACACACCACGTCGCCCAGAAGTCGACGACGACGACCTTGCCCTTGAGATCGCTCAGCCGAACCGGCTTGCCCGCGAGGTCGGTCAGGCCGATCTCGGGCGCGAGCGCTCCCGTCGACACGGAGGCCGCGCGCGCCGGGAGCGCCGCGGCGACTACGATCAGCGCGACGGCCGCGCCGAGCCGCCACCAGGGACGCGCCGTCTGGGCCGGCGCGCTCACTCGTCGAGCTCCTCTCGCACATACGCGGTGAGGTACTGCGTCGGCTCCTTGAACCGGCGGTTGTCGACGAAGATCGCCGGCGTGCCCGTCACGCCGAGCTGCTCGCCCTCTTTGCGGTTCGCGTCGACGTGCGCGCGGATCGCCGGATCTTTGATGTCCTTCTTGAACTGCTCGACGTCGAGCCCGATCTGCTTGGCGTACTTCAGCAGGTCCTCCGGGCGCTGCGCGTGCTGATGCTCGAAGAGCACGTCGTGCATCTGCCAGAACTTACCCTGCTTGGCGGCGGCGAGCGACGCGATGGCCGCGTCCATCGAGTTCGGGTGCATCGACAGCGGGAACTGCTTGAAGATGACGCGAACGCGGCCCTCGAACTGGCGGAGGACGTCCATGATCTTCGGCTCGGCCGCCTTGCAGAACGGACACTCGAAATCGCTGAAGACGACGATCGTCACCGGGGCCATCGGCGATCCGCGCACCGGCTCGCCTTTGGTCTCGATGTGGACCTCGGTCTCCGGGGCGTAGCGGTCACGGTACTGCTGGCGGACCTCGGCGCGCGACAGCCCCGTCTTGACGAGGCGCTTCACGAACCGCGCGGCGGTCACGCACTTCGAGCAGCGCACGCCCTCCTTGACGCAGCGCGCAACGCTGACGGGCTGTCCGCACGGCGAGAGCACGTCGTTCACCAGCGCGACCCACGTCTGGCGCTCCTGGTCGGAGAGGTCCTTCGTGTCCACCTCGGGGAGCGACTGGATCGTTTCCGGAGGGGAGTCGGCCTTGGCGGTTGGAGTCGCGGTCGCGGCGGTCGCGGCGACACCGCTCGCGGTGACGTGGTCGCGATCGCAGCCGACCGTCGCCACCGACGTGGCGAGCGCGACGATGATGGGGATCGTGAGGCGGGTCATGGGAGCGCGGAGCCTAGCAGCCCGTGAGGCAGCCGGCGACCGCGCACCGCTCCCGAGCGGAGTGCGCCACGGCCCGTGACCGAGCCCACGACCGAGCATGATTGTGCGCGCCGGTCACGCTTCGCTGTAGGTGCGGAGCTGCGCCTTGATGACGTCCTCGTTGATCCCGGTGCGGAGGTGGTCCTTGAGGCAGTCGGCGATGGTGATCATGAAGTCCTCGAGGCCCTTGTCCTCGATGAGCTTCGAGAGGAGGGCTCGGGATTCGCGGCTGTCCTCTTCGCGGAGGAAGCGACGCACTTCCTCGATCGTGATGCCCCCCTCGAAGTCGATGTAGGCGTTTTCGACGAGATACCGTGCAAGCTCGTTCACGCGGTTTCCTCCGTATTCATGAAAATTCGACCGTCTACGAATCACGCCCCCGCACGCTCTGCGTGGCACCGCCGCCCTCGGGCCGCGCCGGCACATCGAACCTTGTAGTCCCCGTCCACCAGCCGGCGCAAGTCCTCTTCGGCGGTCTCGGGCGGGTGGAGCTAGCGCCGGTCACCGGCGGCGCGGCGGCGCGGACAGCGGGCGCCCGCGGCGTCACGGCCCGGGCCGGGAGC
>JAGQJE010000364.1 GCA_020430775.1 Myxococcales bacterium | reverse complement strand
GCGCCTACCGCTTCGTCCGCGGCCCGCTCGTCGCGGAGGCGACCGTCACGCGGCTGGTCCGCGCGCTGCTGCGGATGCTCAAGGCGCAGGTCGCCGAGAACACCACGATGACCGTGGCGCTCGACTACGACGACACGCCCGACGACCAGCTGCGCGTGGTGCCGCTGGCGAAGCTGCCCGCGCTCGTGCTGTCCGGGCCGACCGTCCGCGACAGCCGCTTCTACGCGACCAACGTGCCGCACGAGGACGTCGTGGCCGGCGTCCTCGGCCCCGAGCTCCGGCGCCGCCGCCCGGCGTTCACCGTCGACCTCGCCTTCGCGCTGACCGCCGCGTCGGACCGCACGGCCGAGCTGCTCAACCTCATGGCCTCGGTCGCGTCGTTCCTGAACCGCAACCGCTGGCTCGTGCTGCCGCGCGATCCGGCGCGGCCCGAGCTCGGCCGCGTGCGCTGGGAGATGGATCCGGAGGGCGACTTCCGCACCAACCTCCACGGCCAGGGCGACGTGCGCGTCTTCACCTGCGGCTTCGTCGTCCGCGGCTTCGACCTCGACGAGGGCCTGCCCATGGACCTCGGCAAGGCGGTCGCCGAGGGCGGCGCGGAGCTCTCCACCGTCGCCCACGGAGGTGCCGCGTGAGCCTCACCCTGATCAACCGCAGCGGCCGCTGCCTCGCCCTGAACCTGCCGCACGCCGAGGTGTGCACCGAGGCGCGCTGCTTCTGCGTGACGCTCCCCGGCCGCCCCCCGCGTCGCGTCGCCGGCTCGATCACGCTGCCCGCGGGCCAGGCCCTCACCGACCTGCCCGACGCGCTGCTCGGCGCCGCCGCGGTGCGTGCCCTCGCGCGCAGCGGCGAGCTCGAGGTCCGCCACGCCCCCACCAAGCCCAGCTCGAACGAGCCGAGCGAGCCCGACGCCCCGGCGTCCAAGCGGGCTCGCCGCAAGCGAGGAGAGTCCCGATGAGCGCCCAGCTGCTTTCGTCCAAGGTCGTCGTCGTCGAGGAGGAGCCGCGCGTCCGCGGGATCCCCTCGGTGCCCACCTCCGTCGCCGGCGCCGTCG